>JAGAIJ010000086.1 GCA_017626595.1 Clostridia bacterium
TACCAAACTGCGCTATATCCCGATATAAAATATTCAATTTTTTTATATCTCCCGTGTCTGTGGGATAACATGTGGTCAAAACTTGTTTGACCACATGTATTTTGTTTTTTAAGTCGCCGTAAAGTGGCGGTGTTAAAAGGTTTGTGGGAGTTCGGCTCAATACTAATGAATTGAATAGTACCGTGTCCCGAACGCAGCTCTCTACCAAACTGAGCCACACCCCGAAATGCCCTGTAATTATACCACTTTTTTCGGGGGTTGTCAATTACATCTCTATATAGTTACCGTTTCGGGCGTCATAATACATTATTGTTCCGTCGTCCAAAGCAATCTGCCACACGGGAACTGCCATAGTCTTTTTATAACTGCTTTCTCTTCCGATATAATAACCCTTGGCTATGCTTATAACAGAGGTCTTTTTCTCCTTATCCATTTCAGGATTGCCTGCTATATCCAGCAAAATACTGTTTATACTGAACAGTGCGGTTTTTTCCTGTGAGGCTGTGCTTGATGACAGAAGATTTTTTGCCTGTACGGACTTTATTCCATTTTCTGTCAGCTCAAAGGTTATAAAGGAATCAAAATATTCGTATTTTTCATACTTTCCGCTAAACAGCGCCTTAACTGTATTTCCTGTCATATTTACACCGCTGAAGGCGTACAGTTTTTCGTCTGCGCCCAGCCACTTAAGTTTTTCCCTGCAGTAGCTTTCAACCTGTGTTTTATCATTTATTTTGACGCTTTCAGCGTTTTCTCCTGCTATATAGCTAAAGGAGGCTCCCTCAATCATTAAGGCTTTATCGCCCTTTTCGTAAAGCCCTGCCTCTTTTCCTCTATAACCCTTTCCTAAAAGCTTTTCAATAAAAACAGGGTCCTCTGGAATTATTTTCTCAACATAGCTTTCTTCTACTCTTTCATTCTTCTCAGGAATTATATTTATATCGAGAATTATATTGCTTTTATCAAGAAGGGCAACAACCTGGCTGTTTGCCTCTTTCTCAATGGCCTTATCACGCCTGTTAAGACTTATTAAAAATCCGCTCAGCATTATAAAAATTATAAGAAGGACTGCTATTGTAATAGTCTTTATTCTTCTTAAATCCATATTGCCCCTCCTTTCTTAAAGCTCTGTCCAGCTTCCTTTTTTCTCTGTTTCGCCCTTATAAATAAGGTGAATATTTCCGTTTCCGCTTACTTTATTTTCAGCTGTTTCTCCGCCTTTTTCGTTATAACCTCTTACTCTCATATACAGCTTTGTCATCCTTCCGTTTGTAACAACAGCTGTAATTGCAGGAGTTTCTTCTATTACTGTTATTCCGTTATAGGTATATTCAAAGCTGAACCAGATTTCATCTCCCTCTGTGCGGATATTAGTCAGCCTTATTCCCATATCTCCCTCAACATTTACGCCAAAGGTTTTAAGGGTTTTATAAACTATACTATATACCCCTCGTGCAGAGGACAAAAGTCCCACTTCAACTCCGTTTTCCTTATTAACAGCAGAATATTCCACTGTTCCGTCATAGGTAAACTTTATACTGCTTGTGGCGTCTGCAAAAATCAACGCATTATTATAATCGGAATATCTTCGAACTGTTGTTACATCATACCCGTAAACAGGAAGAAGATTTTCCATACTCTCTGTAATTTTATCAATCCTTAAGTTATCCTTATAGACTGACGGTACAACATCGGTCAGCATCGGTAATTTATATTCAGCAACAGGAACAGGTCCAAAGCCCATCCCTTTTCGGTATTCACAGGTGCTCTTTTCGATATTAAAGTCATCCAAGGTTTCAATTTTCTCATATTCAAAACTGAATTTATAGCCCTTGCCGTCCCTTGTGCCAAGAAGCAGTACTTTATCTTCTACAGACACAAGAATTTCGCAAAAACGCTCTGCCTCTTTAGCGAAAGTATCCTTTCTTATGCCAATTTCGTCTATATTTTCCTCTGTCAAATCATACATAAAACGAAGATGTATTCCGCCCTTGCCTGCGAGGCTCACCCATTCATCAGCTGTGATTTCGCCTACCAGTTCTGTTTTGGCATTATTTAAGGCATTCTTCATTTTTATAAGTGTATCTTCGTATCTTCTTTCATCCTTAAAAATACATACGCTCTTTTTCCCTGTGGAGATTATAATACTTTCAGGTTCTACCGCTTCCTCAAAACCCTCCTGTATTCTTCCTGTGTAATATTCATTCTCTTTTTCCTGAATTCCAATCCAGTCTGTATAATCATTCTCAAAATTCTGATATTTAAGAATTCTACCCAGCAAAACCAAAATCCCAAGGGCGAGAACTATGATTATTATACTTTTTACAGTCTCTTTTTTATTAACTTTTTTCGCTCTCATTTCCTCGCCTCCCGATTAAAAAAAGGCGACATTTTTCGTCGCCCTTTATCCTCAATTGTATTTAGATTGAAAGTAAATTCTTGATTGCTTCGATAAACGCAGAGTTCTTTGTAAGGTCAAGCTTTACAATCTGGTAAAAACCGTTATGCTCTGCTCTTATTAAAATATTGTTTTTGCCGTTTACAAGGCTTACTGTATTTATAAAACGACCTGTTTCCCCAACTGTAATTGTAGCCTCGTTATACTTAACCACACTTGTTCCAAACTGGTCAACGTAAGAAACAGGAACAAAAATCTTTGTGTAAACCTTATTTACTTCATCATATTTATAGAAAGTCAGAACGGCACCTGTAACACCCATACCCGATACAATATATGTTTCATCGGCTGTAGAATCCTTAAGATTTTCAGGTGTCAACACAGAAATTAAGTTATTTGTAGTTCCCAAATCTTCAGGAGAAACTGTATCAGGAGCAGCATAAACCGCACCCATGCTTAAAGAAAGCACCAATATTAAAATCAGGGATACAATCTTCTTCATCTTAACCGTTCCTTTCGTAATTTTATCTTTTTACTTCTTTTCTTTATGATTATAGCATATATATGTTACAGATTTATTACAGACAAGTTACATTTTTATAAAAATATCGTAAAATTTCTTCTTATTTTGGTTAAAATATGCTACCATTTATTTCCAATATAATAGAATTCGAGAGAAATCGGGCGTTTTTGGAAGTTTTAGAGAGTTTTATCCATTTTCAGCTCCCTGTTTTCTCCGTTTTTTCAGTTTAATTCCATTTAATTGGCTTTAATCCTCTTTGACAAAAATTGAAAAAGGGTGTTAAAATGTGTAAGACTTTCCTAAAGTGAGGTGGTTCAATGTTTAATCGACTAAGGGAGCGTTTTAGTGAATTGACCTTAGCGAATCGCATTATAGTATTTAGTGCCTGCACTATTATACTCGCTCTGAGCCTTGTGAGTGCTGTTCACTCATCAGCTCATACCATAACAATCTGCGACGGCGACAAAGCGCCTGTTGAGATTACAACTTATAAAATGACTGTTCAGGGAGCTCTTGACGAGCAGGGCATTGTTTTATCCGAAAAGGATAAGCTCAGCCACAAGAAGGGTGCTCTCCTGAGCGATAATATGAATATTGAAGTAAACCGTGCTATGATGGTTTACATCACAACAACAGAGGGCACAAAGGCATACACCACAACCGAAAGAGTTGTAGGCGACATTCTTGCCGAGCTTAATCTTGGGGTTGACGAGGATGACGTTGTTTCTCCAAAGAGAAACAAGAAAATCTCTCCTTACTCCTCTATTGCTGTTATGAAAACCACAGCAAAGGTTATTACAATCGACGAGGAAATCCCTTATGAAACACAGGTTGTTCTCTCAAGCAACGCATCTGTTGGCGCGAGAGCTGTTACTCAGGAGGGTGAAAACGGAAAGAGAACTGCCACATACAAGGTTTCATACCGTGACGGCGAAGAAATTTCCAGAATTCTCGTTTCTTCTAAGGTAACAAAGGTTTCTGTTCCTGAAATCAAGGAAGTTGGAACAAGAGCCAATTATGCTATTGCATCTGCAGGAGTTTCAGTTTCCCGTAGCGGAAATTTAGACTACTCAGAAATGCTTTCCATGAATGCTACAGGCTATGACATTTCAAGCTGTGGCAAGAGCCCGTCACATCCTGCTTACGGTATTACCGCAACAGGTCGCTATGCGACAAAGGGTATTGTAGCTGTTGACCCGAGGGTTATTCCTCTTGGAACAAAGCTCTATATTACCTCTGCTGACGGCAGTTACGTTTACGGATACGCTATTGCAGCCGACACAGGCGGTGCAATCAAGGGTAACCGAATCGACTTATGCTTTGACTCCAACGCCGAGGCTCTTCAGTTCGGCAGAAAGAATGTTAAGGTGTATATTTTACAATAATATTAAAATAATATTACAGGGACTGTTCAAATGGACAGTCCCTCTTGACTTTTATGCAATCTTTGCTATAATGTAAGTTGCTAAATTATTGAAAGGTCTGTCTTAAATGAGCAAAAGAAAAACAAGAAAATATGCTACAATAATGATAATATTCTTTGTCATAGCCGGTCTTTTAGGCGTTTTCACCGCCAACTACCTCTCCGGTTTATTTTTCGGACAGGGCATTGTTATAGAATCTATGGACAAGGTTGTTGACGGAAAGGTTAATTTCCTGGTTCTTGGCGTTGACGATGGCGGTCTCCGAAGCGACACTATGATGCTTGCAAGTCTTGACAGCAAGACAGGAAAGGTTACTATTATTTCCATTCCGCGAGATACAAGAGTTTTAATGGGCAGCTATCACGCAAAAATCAACTCTGCTATTGGGGTTGGCGAGCAGGAAGTTAAAAGAGGTCGCCTTGAGGAGCCTGAAGAATACCCTATCGCTATGGTAAAAAATCTTCTCGACGATATTCCTATTAACTACTTTGCAACTGTTGACTTCGACGGCTTTATTGAGATTATGGATATTTTAGGGGGCGTTGACTATGACGTTCCTATCGATATGCACTACGAGGACCCTGAGCAGGACCTCTACATCCACTTAAACAAGGGCTTCCAGCACCTTGACGGAAAGGCCTGTCACGACTTCGTTCGTTTCAGAATGGGCTATCCTACAGGGGATATCGGACGTGTTAAGGCACAGCAGAACTTCATTAAGGAAGTTATAAAGCAGAAGGTTACTCCTCTTAACATTGCAAAATCAGGGGCAATTTTCTCTGCGGCATCAAAATATGTCCGCACAAACTTTACAGCCTTAGACCTTGCGTCTTTGCTCCCTGTACTTGGTAAAATTGACACCGAGAACGTCGAAACAGTTCAGCTTCCGGGTGAAGCATACTATATAGGCGGAGTTTCCTACTTTATCTGTGACGAAATTGCGGCAACTGAGCTTGCAAGAGAAATTATGAGCACAGATGCAACTGCACAGTAAAAAAAGAACCGCCAAGGATAATCCTTAGCGGGTTTAGGTCGAGTGTGATGAGGAAATAATTGCCCTAAAAGGATTTTAGGGTGCATCGCAGTTTTGAAAATCAGATTTTTAGAATTAGACGAATAATAAAAATCCCGTAATACTTTGTGTATTACGGGATTTTTTTATGAAGTATAAACTGAAAATCGGGCTTCAAAACCATTATTTCCTTATTACTCTCGACCTCATTATACATCCATTATAACAGGAAGTATCATTGGCTTTCTCTTTGTTTTATTGAAGATAAAGCCTCCTACTTCATTCCTTAATTTTGTCTTGATTGTGTTCCAGTCAAGAGCGTTCTTGTCAAGACACATATTTACTGTATCCATAGCAATTTCACGCATTTCACCCATCAAATCTTCCGATTCTCTTACATAAACAAAGCCTCGGGAAATTATGTCAGGACCTGACACTACCTGATGTCCTTCACGGTCAATGGCTACTACCACAACGATAAGTCCGTCCTCAGAGAGATGCTTTCTGTCTCTTAAAACAATATTTCCGACATCTCCAACGCCCAGACCGTCAACAAGAACTCTTCCTGCAGGAACTGTTCCTGTTATCTTTGCCTCTTTATAGGAAAGCTCAACCTGTTTTCCGTTTTCAAGGAGCAGAATATTTTTATTAGGTATTCCGACTGTTCTCGCCAGCTCCTTATGAGCATAAAGGTGCTTATATTCACCATGAACAGGAATAAAATATCTTGGATTTGCAAGGCTTAAAATTATTTTAAGCTCCTCCTGACAGGCGTGGCCTGAAACGTGGACGTCCGCCAGGGCCTCGTACACAACCTCTGCGCCGTGTTTTAAAAGCTCGTTTATTACATTGGAAATTGCTTTTTCATTTCCGGGAATTGGGCTTGCAGAAATTATTACAAGGTCCCCCTCCTCAATGTTTGCTTTTTTATGACCTGAAAAAGCCATTCGTGACAGAGCAGCCATAGGCTCGCCCTGACTTCCTGTTGTTATTATAACTAATTTTTCCTTTGGATATCTTCCGATTTCGTCTATATCAATCAGCGTATTCTTCGGAATCTTCATATATCCAAGCTCGATTGCCGCAGAAAGCACGTTTTCCATACTTCTGCCTGATACTGCAACCTTTCTTCCAAACTTTACTGCAGCATTTATAATCTGCTGTACTCTATGGATATTTGAGGCGAAGGTTGCAACGAAAATTCTCTTTTCACAGCCCTCAAAAATGTGGTCAAAGGTCTTTCCCACAGTTCTCTCACTCATTGTAAAACCAGGTCTTTCAGCGTTTGTACTGTCGGACATAAGGGCTAAAATTCCCTTTTTCCCAAGCTCGCCTATCCTTGCTAAATCAATCATTGAGCCGTCAATTGGGGTTGTATCAATCTTAAAGTCACCTGTATGAAGAATTACTCCCGCAGGGGTGTGGATTGCAACTGCAACTGCGTCGGCGATACTGTGATTGGAGCGGATATACTCCACCTTCATTTCCCCAAGCTTAAAGCTCTCCCCGGGGTTTATCACATTTAATTTTGTGGAATTTAAAATTCCATGCTCCTGAAGTTTGTATTTCAAAATTCCAAGAGTCAGTTTTGTGCCGTAGATTGGCACATTAAACTGCTTAAGCACATAAGGAATTGCTCCGATATGGTCCTCGTGGCCGTGGGTCAGCACAATTCCTCTTATCCTGTTTTTGTGCTTTTCAAGATAGGTTATATCAGGGATAACCATATCTACCCCCGGCATATCTTCATCAGGAAATGCAAGTCCGCAATCTAAAATCAAAATGTCATTTTCGTATTCAAATACTGTCAGATTCTTTCCGATTTCGTGAAGACCGCCAAGGGGCGTAATTTTAACTTTTTTGTTTGTCTGCACAATTTACCTCCTTCTTTTCAGTTTTTTCCGGTCATTAAAGCAACTTCATTATACTATATCTATGAAATTTTTGCAAGACTTATTAAATTATTTACTAATTTTTACTTTTCTATTCTATTTTTGGAATTTTTATGTTATTATTTATATGGGTGATTTTTATGGTAAACATCGGAAATGAATGGGACATTCTTTTAAAAGACGAATTTGAAAAGGATTATTATAAAAAATTAAGAGCATTCCTCAAAGAAGAATACTCTAAATACACTATTTTTCCTGATATGTACGACATTTTTAACGCCTTGAGATATACGGACTACAAGGATGTCAAGGTTGTTATCATCGGGCAGGACCCATACCACGAGCCAGATCAGGCTCACGGCCTCTGTTTTTCAGTAAAAAAGGGAGTCAAAGTTCCTCCCTCACTTAAAAATATTTACAAAGAAATCAATTCTGACCTTGGGCTTCCTGTTCCTGAACATGGAGAGCTTACAAAATGGGCAAAAAACGGGGTTCTGCTCCTTAACACTGTCCTCACCGTCAGAATGGGTCACGCCAACTCTCACAAGGGCAAGGGGTGGGAAATTTTCACCGACAGGGTGATCTCCCTCTTAAACGAAAGGGAAGAGCCTATTGTTTTTCTTTTATGGGGCGGAAATGCAAAGGAAAAGCTGTCCCTTATAACAAATCCAAAGCACAAGATTTTAACTACTGTGCATCCAAGCCCACTGTCTGCCTACAACGGCTTTTTCGGCTCAAAGCATTTCTCTCAGGCCAACGAATTTTTAGCCTCTGTGGGCAAAGAGCCTGTTGACTGGGAAATTATCTGACAGGAAGTG
This sequence comes from Clostridia bacterium, assembly GCA_017626595.1. Classification (GTDB taxonomy): domain Bacteria; phylum Bacillota; class Clostridia; order Monoglobales; family Monoglobaceae; genus RGIG8709. The sequence continues at coordinate 8,068 of JAGAIJ010000086.1, forward strand.
CATAGAAAAGAAATGCAAAATACTGCAGAATACTTCCTGCAAGAACAAAAAGGTGCCAGATTGAATGGGCATACTTAAGTTTTCTTATTGCAAAGAAAATTATTCCCAAAGTATAAGAAAGTCCGCCTGTTACAAGAAGAATCATTCCCGGGGTTGGGACTAATTTTGCAACTGTGTCTATGCAGGAGATAATTGACCAGCCCATAACTACATAAAGCACCATACAGTATTTATGCCATCTGTTAAGATTTATGGAATTTAAAATTATTCCTAAAACTGTGCAGAACGCATTTATTCCGAACAAGGTCCAGCCCATTGCACCTCTGATAAGGGAAAGGCATATCGGGATATATGAACCGAGAATAAGAATAAAAATACTGCAATGGTCTAAAATCTGAAACACTTTTTTAGCTTTATACGGAGTTAGAGAGTGATATAAAGTGGAACAAAGATAGAGAATTATTAAGCTTGCACCGTAAAGAGAGGCAGACACAACCGACATTGCATCTCCCTTTATTGCAGCATAAACTATTGCAACCACCGCCATGGCAATTGCACAAAGAGCTCCTATTCCGTGGGTTATTGAGTTTGCAATTTCCTCTCCCACGCTCTGATTATTGACCTTTTTCTTTTCTTCCATTTCGTCATCTCCGCAACATCTAGTATCGAATACTATTATATACCGATTTGACCCTTCTGTCAAGAAAAACTTGACGATATTTGCCATTGGTGGTATAATAGCACTTGTATTTACGGACAAAATCTGAGAAAGTTTTATTATATTTTATTTTGGAGGTTTTTATGAGTAATATTCCCGAAACTTTTGGCTGTAATGTCTTTTCGGAAAAGGTTATGAAGGAACGTTTATCCGAAGATACATATAACGCTCTTATAGAAACCATTAAAAACGGCAAGCCTATGAGCGAGGCTGTGGCTAAGGAAACAGCAAACGCTATGAAGGACTGGGCAATCGAAAAGGGCGTTACACACTACACCCACTGGTTCCAGCCTATGACAGGGGTTACTGCCGAGAAACACGACAGCTTTATCGCTCCTGACGGAAAGGGAAATGCCATTATGGAATTTTCCGGCAAGGAGCTTATTAAGGGTGAGCCTGACGCATCATCATTCCCGTCAGGCGGCATCCGTGCAACCTTTGAAGCAAGAGGCTACACCGCATGGGACCCTACAGCTTATGCCTTTATTAAAGATGACACACTTTGTATTCCTACTGTATTCTTAGCCTACGGCGGAGAGGCTCTTGACAAAAAGACTCCTCTTCTTCGTTCAATGCAGGCAATAAATATTCAGGCTATGCGAATCATCAAGCTTTTCGGCAACACTACCGCAAAGAGAGTTATTACAACTGTGGGGCCTGAACAGGAATACTTTTTGATTGATAAAAAATTATTTAACAAACGCAAGGACCTTATATACTGCGGAAGAACTCTCTTTGGTGCAAAGCCACCAAAGGGGCAGGAGCTTGACGACCACTATTTCGGCAAAATCAAGCCGAGAGTTGCCGAGTTTATGAAGGACCTTGACGAAGAACTCTGGAAGCTTGGAGTTTATGCCAAGACAAAGCACAACGAGGCCGCTCCTGCACAGCACGAGCTTGCACCAATCTTCACAGAAACAAATATCGCAACTGACCACAACCAGCTTACTATGGAAAGAATGCAGGTGGTGGCTGACAGACACGGTATGAAGTGTCTTCTCGCAGAAAAGCCTTTTGCAGGGGTTAACGGCTCAGGTAAGCACAACAACTGGTCTATTTCTACCGATACAGGGGAAAACCTTCTCAATCCGGGAAAAACTCCTCACGAAAATGCACAGTTTCTCCTTTTCCTCTCTGCAGTTATTCAGGCTGTTGACGAGCATCAGGATTTATTAAGAATTTCCGCATCAAGCGCAGGCAACGACCACAGACTCGGGGCACACGAAGCTCCTCCTGCTATCGTTTCAATGTTTATCGGGGACGATTTAGAGGAAGTTTTAAACGCCATTGAGGCTGACGCACCATACTCCGACAAGGAAAAGGAAGTTATGAAGCTTGGTGTAAATGTTCTCCCTCGCTTTGCAAAGGATAAGACTGACAGAAACCGTACTTCACCTTTTGCCTTTACAGGTAACAAGTTTGAATTCAGAATGCTTGGCTCTTCCGCTTCAATTGCCTGCACAAATGTTATGCTTAACACAATTGTTGCAGACGTTTTGGAAAAATATGCCAACGAGCTTGAAAAGGCAGAGGACTTTAACGAGGCTGTTCATCAGCTTGTAAAGAGGGTTTACAAAAACCACAAGCGTATTATTTTCAACGGAAACAACTACTCAGAGGAGTGGGTTTTAGAGGCTGAAAGACGCGGTCTTCTCAATCTTAAGACCACAGTTGACGCCCTTGAACTCTACACCCGCCCTGAAAATATTGAATTATTTAAGCATCACGGAATTTATACTGAAAAGGAAGTCCGTTCAAGACGTGACATTCTTTTGGAGGAATATTCAAAGACTGTCAACATCGAGGCACTTACTATGGTTGATTTAGTCAGAAAAGACTTTATTCCTGCCGTTATGGACTACACAAAGAAGCTCGCCGACCTTATCAACTCCAAAAAGGCTGTTTCAAAGCACATTCCTTGCAGAACCGAAATTTCACTCCTTGAAACTCAGGCAGCGCAGTGCGACGAGATGTTTGTCCGCGTTAAAGAGCTTGAAGGGGCACTTAAAACTGTTCCTTACACAACACCTCTTGAAACTGCACAGTACTACAAGAACAAAATCGTTCCTGATATGGAGGCACTCCGCGCTATTGTTGACGAAATCGAAGTTAACTGCGACAGAGAATTCTGGCCTATGCCTTCCTACGGCGACGTAATTTTCAGCGTACAGTAATGGGGTTTAGGTATTTCGAAAACAGGGATTGTGAATTTTATCCCTGTCATAAAAGCGACTCTTTAAACTGTCTTTTCTGTTTCTGTCCACTTTACAATATGGAGGACTGTGGCGGGAATTTTGAAATTATCAAATCTGCCGACGGAAAGAACATTAAGGATTGCAGTCATTGTCTTGTGCCTCACCAGAAAGACGGCTATGATTACATTATTAAAAAATTAAAGGATGAAGAGGTCGAGTGCAATAAGAAATAATTGTCCTGAATTCTTTATTTCAGGATGCGAAGCAGTTTTGACCCTTTGATTTTTCGAATCAGACAAGCAACAAAAATCCCGTAATACTTTGTGTATTACGGGATTTTTTTGTGAAGTATCAACGGAAAATCAGCGGTCAAAACCATTTCTTTCTTGTTGTTCTCGACCTCATTAGTCTTCATCCTTTTTTGTTATCTTTTGAATTTAAGGGTTACAATTTCAAAGTTCTTTACAGGTACTTTTACTTCATTATCCGCTGTTTCAAGCTTTTCAAGTTCATTTTCAAGCATGTCGCAAACATATACTTCCTTGAAATCGAATGCTGTTTTAAGGGTTGCAACTCCTCGTCTGTCAAAGGCATCGTAAAGTCTTACGATAATATCGTCGCTGTTTTCAGCCCTCTTTACAGTTTCAATGAATACATTTTCCTTGTCGCAGGAAAGGAGTGACCATACTTCTTTTTCTGTGCCCTCTGTTTTGCCGATTTCTCTTGCAATAAGCGGTTTATTCAAAGCATAAGCCTCTTTAACTGTCTTATGTCTGTAGCTTCCTGTATGAGGGAGAATTGAATAAACAAACTCGTGGTGGCATTTATCAGCCTCAGGGTATGGGTATGTTGCGCACTTGATAAGGGAAAGTGTAATCTTATTACCCTTGGCGCTGTAACCGTACTTACAGTCATTTAAAATACTTACGCCGTATTCGTCCTCTGAAATATCAGCCCACTTATGAGCGCAAACCTCAAACTTTGCATCGTCCCAGGTTGTATTTCTATGAGTAGGGCGCTTTAAGTTACCGAACTGGATTTCGTAGGTTGCTTCACTTGCGTGAACATCAACAGGGAATTCCGCTTTAACAAAAACGTGGCTCTCTTTCCAGTCAGCCTCAGTCCTTACATCAATTCTTTCAACTCCGTTGTAGAGGAGGATTTCCTGAGTTACTGTGGACTTGCCGTACTTTCTTGTAATCTTAACTCCCGCTTCGTCCCCACGGTTTATAACCTCAACCCTTTCCACATTATCCATTGGCCACATTTTTTCTTCGTAGTAAGCGCTAAGCTCCCAGGCGTCATAGTCTCTTGGGAAATCTTCGTAAACGCAAATCCGGTTAATAACCTTGTCCTTTTGAACAACCTCACGGTTATTCTTCTTATCAAAGAGGGACTTAATATTCATATTTTCGTCAAATTCAATTCTGTATAAGTCGTTTTCAAGTCTTTCCTTTGATGCAAAAATTTCATTGCCTGTCTTAAATTCCTTTACAACCTTATAACCAAAAGCAGGAATATCTGAAACATAAACTTTCTTGCCGTCCTTTTCAACGATGCCGTCTGTTACGAAGGAATTAGGGTTATAAACGAAAAGTCCACCATCAGTTTTCACATTCTTCATAAGGCTTTCAAGCTTTTCGTCTTCTATCTTCTTTCCGCTTTCAAAAATTGCGCCGTACATTTCGTCTGAATCGTCATAAACGCCCTGAACAGATGAACCAGGAATAACATCGTGGAACTGGTTTACGAGGATTGTATCCCAGGCGTTATCAATTTCAGCCTTTGGATAATCTCCGCCCTTTAACATATCCATAACAGATAATGTTTCGTTCTGTTCCCACAAAAATTCGCTCTTTCTGTTATTTCTCTTATTCTTGGCAATTGAAGTATATGTACCTCTGTGGAATTCAAGATAAAGTTCTCCTACCCAGCGTGGCATTTCCTTAAAGAACTTCTGACTTTCCTCAAAATTCATTTCAACTTTATCAAGGAAATCTCCTGCAAAAGCAATCTTTGTCTTTGGCACGCCAGGGAGACCCTTTTCTGTTCTCTTTAAGGTTTCAAGCTGTTCTCTTCTTGGACCGCCGCCACCGTCACCTGCACCGAATGTAATAATGGTGTCCTTATTATATTCTTTCTGCTGGTAGCGGTTATATGTTCCCAAAATGTGGTCAGGAGTAACCTCTCCGTTATATGTAGTATAGAATTTCCCTGCCTTATATTCCTTTGCGATACAGCAGGTTAAGAAATAGGAGAAAATATCTGTTCCGTCAATGCCCTCCCACATAAATGTGTCATAAGGCATCTGGTTTGTTTCGTTCCAGTTTATCTTTGATGTTACAAACTTTTCTACTCCCGATTTTTTAAGAATCTGTGGGAGAGCTGCACTGTAACCGAATACGTCAGGGAGCCAGAGCACACGGCTGTCTACCCCAAACTTATCCTTCATATATTTCTTTCCGTAGAGAATCTGTCTTATAAGACTTTCACCGCTGGAGAGGTTACAGTCGGCTTCAAGCCACATTGCTCCCTCAACTTCCCAGCGTCCCTCTTTAACTCTTTTCTGAATTTCCTCAAAGAGTCTTGGGTCTTCCTTTTCCACATACTTATAAAGCTGTGGCTGGGAGGACATAAACTTATATTCAGGGTAATCCTTCATAAGATTTAATACTGTGGCAAAGCTTCTCTGTGCCTTTTCACAGGTCTGTCTAAGTCTCCAGAGCCATGCAACGTCAATATGTGTATGGCCGATACAGTAAACTGTTTCCTCTGATTTTCCGCAAACCTTTTCGTAAAATTCTTCCTTTAAGAATTTTCTTGCCTTTTCAACTGATTCAAAAAAGGCTTCGTCACCCGGGTTTCTTAAATCAAGAAGGTCGCAGGCACGTGAAAGGTACTTTATTGGTTCAATATGCTCCTTTGAATCCTTGTCAAATTCAAGGGCTGCAAGATACGGCACATTCATATCATAGAAAAGCGCCTCAACTCTTTCGTCAGTTTCAAGAACCTGTGGAATGAAATTAAGAGCACTGTTTGCACCATTCTTATAGAAATAAATCTTTGCGTCGTATTCTCTGCCTGATTCGATATGCACATAATGGTGATTGATATCAAAAGACTGTGTCATTTCTTCGTCAAGATAAATAAGCCCCTGTGGGTTATGAGCATCCCATGTATAAAGCGGGCCTGTTACAACACGGAGGTAGTGCGCCTTATGCGCCTGCTTTTCAGGAGTTTTAACCTTCATTTTAAACCAGAAATGCGCCTCTCCGTCTGTGTTTAACTTAAAGGCTTCAGGGTCAAAAGGCTTAAAATCATATTCCTTATCCTTTTCAAACTCTTTATATCCACACTCTGTATAAGTTATATCCTTTATCTCAAACAGAGTTTTTGTCATCTGCTGTTCGATGACCTGAATTGTTTTCCTGACTTTATCCTCTGTAAATCTCATTTCTGTTCCCCTTTCTTTTTCTTGCCGTTCTTATTTCTGTATTCAATAGGAGATGTTCCAAACTCTTTCTTAAACACTCTTGAAAAATAATTTACTCTTGTATAGCCTACATCCAGCGCTATATCATTTATAGGAATATCTGTTTCTGCAAGGAGCTTTTTAGAAGCCTCCATTCTTACAGAGGTCAGATATTTTGGAATTGAAATTCCTGCGTGTTGCTTAAAAATATCATTTATATAATTTGGAGAGAACTTGAAAATTTCAGCAATTTTCTGCACTCCGAAATCAGATTTACCGTAATTATTCTGCACTGTTTCGCGTATGCTTTCTGTAATGGAGTTATAATAATCTGCCTTTCTGCCCTCATCAAAACGGAGAAAGTTATTATATCTTTCCTCTGTATATTCAAGGACTCTCTTTGCAGAATTCATAGAAAGAATAACTGCGTCAGCTCCCTCTCTCTGTTTTCTTGCATTCTTAAAGCCCAGCTTTTCAAGATAGTCATAAAGCACATTTATAAGCTTCATACAAACTAAAATCAGGTTCGCTCCGCTTATTTCCTTTGCCTTAAGCTCTTTGAAAATTCCCGCGAAAAATCCCGTTTCATTCTTCATCATTGCACGGAGAGAATCTTCCTCAAACTTTCTGTCAACAAGGATTTTTGCCACAAATACAAGCTCTTCCTTCTTTTTATGGGCAGCCTTTAAACTCTCTGTTATAACAGCTATACCCTCAGGGGTAAACTTTTTTTCAACAACTGTTATTCCGTTAAGTTCTGCATTTTTAACCCCGCCCATTATTACAATTGTAAGATATGGCGCGTTTTCGGTCAAATCCTTAATTGCCTTTTCCGTCATTTTCTCGCCGGCAGCAATCAAAACATCAATATTACTTTTTATAACAAAGTCAACTATGTTAACTATTTTAACTTCAGGTTCAAAGATTTCACAGCCCTGTTTTTTCCAGTTTATTTTCTTGTTAAGAGCGAAAAAAATCTCGGGCTCATCATAGATAAATACCTTAAGCATATACATCTCTCCATTTATCTTTTTTACATTTATACTTTACTCTATAATTAAAAACTTGTCAATAATTATGTTGACATTTTCCGAAAAAATGATATCCTAAAACTATGGACGGTGATTATTATGATTTCTGTTTTAGCAAGGCTTTTTATCCCTGACTATAAAAGCTTTTCTTCTCCCAATGTAAGAAAGGCTTACGGCACTCTTTCAAGTGCTTTGGGGATTATATTAAATGTACTTTTATTTATAATTAAATTTGTGGCGGGAACTCTCTCGGGAGCCATTTCCGTTACGGCCGATGCCTTTAACAATCTCTCCGATGCAGGCTCATCCTTAGTCACTCTTTTAGGCTTCCGTCTTGGAGGGAAAAGGCCTGACACAGACCACCCATTCGGCCACGGAAGAATTGAATACATTTCAGGGCTTATTGTGTCATTCCTCATTCTTCTTATGGGCTTTGAGCTTTTTAAGTCATCAATCTTAAAAATTATAAACCCAACACCTATCACCTCAAGCCCTTACGCTTTAGCTATTCTTATTATTTCAATAATTATCAAGATTTATATGGCCATATACAACAAAAATGTGGGGAAGAAAATTCACTCACCTGCTATGCTTGCAACCTCTGCCGACAGCTTAAGCGACTGTATTGCAACCCTTGCAACACTCATTTCCCTTTTACTTGTCCGCTTCTTAGACATCAACATTGACGGTTATGCAGGAATTTTAGTTGCGTTATTCATCTTCTATGCAGGCTATACAGCTATGAAAGAGGTTCTTGGCCCGATTTTAGGTCAGGCTCCCGACCCACAGCTTGTTTCAGACATTGAAGAAATTATCAGGAAAAGTCCTGTAACAAAGGGTATTCACGGTCTTATCGTTCACGACTACGGCCCGGGCAGGCTCTTTATCTCCGTTCATGTGGAGGTTGACGGCAAGGAGGATATCTACTCCCTCCACAACGCCATTGACATTATCGAAAAGGAGCTTGAAAGCACTCTGGATTGTGGCGCTGTTATTCACATGGACCCACTTAAAGCTGATGACGAGGAAACACAAAGTCTCAGAACTCAGATTTTAGAGGCTGTTCAGGAGAAAATTGACAGTCGCATCGACATTCACGATTTCAGGATTGTACCGGGACGATCCCACACAAATATCATTTTTGACGCCTTTGTTCCCTTTGATTTGGAGAAATCGGAAAAAGAGCTTACAGAGGAAATTATTAAAGCTGTATCAGGTATCGACCCTGAGTACCACTGCATATTAAAAATTGACAGAAAATAAAAAGAGAGGCAAGGCGTCTTTCCATAAGGAGAAGTCAATTTGGATTTTTATATTAAAAAGCCTTACAACACAAAGTGTTGTAAGGCTTTATTTTATATCCAAACAATTTATTGCTTATCCCTTTGGGAAGGCGCCTAAAAGGCCTCTCTTTAATTTATACCAAAAAATCTTTTTGCGTTTTCAGTTGTTATTCTCTTAACCTCTTCAACGTCTATTCCCTTTATCTCTGCAAACTTTTCGGCTACCCTTATTACATTTCCGCTATGGTTTCTTGTGCCTCTAACAGGCTCAGGCGCCATATAAGGTGCGTCTGTTTCGATAAAAAGTCTTTCAATTGGAATTGCTTTTACCGCCTCAACGGCTTTTCTTGCATTCTTAAAGGTTACTACACCTGTAAAGGAAATAAAAAATCCCATATCAAGAAGGATTTTTGCAGTTTCTGCACTTCCTGAAAAGCAGTGCATAACGCCCTTATGGATATCCATCTCCTTAAGAATTTCTATGCACTGTCCCTTGCTTTCTCTGTCGTGAATTACAACAGGCATATCAAGTTCCTTTGCAAGTTCAAGCTGTCTTTTGAACCAAAACCTTTGTTCCTCCTCGCTTGTGCCGTCCATATAGTGATAGTCAAGCCCGATTTCGCCGATTGCAACTACCTTTTCGTGCTTTGCCATTTCGCGAAGCTCCTCAATATCCTTTTCAGTCATTCCTCCAACTTCACTTGGGTGAACGCCTACTGTTGCATATACAAAATCGTGATTTTCAGCAAGTCTTATGCTGTCGCGGGAGCTTTCCATATCTGCTCCGATATTATTTATCAGGTCAACGCCCTCCTGATGAACCTTTTCTAAAAGTTCATCTCTGTCCCCGGCAAATTCCTCCGAGTCGAAGTGGGCATGTGTATCATAAAGCATTATTTTACCTTCTTTATAAATCTTTCAATAGCTTTTAAGGCTATGTTTATATCCTCAACCGAATAAGCGTAAGAGCATCTTATAAAGCCCTCGCCTGATTCCCCGAAAGCGTTACCCGGGACAACCGCTACCTTTTCGGACATAAGGAGCTGTTCACAGAATTCTTCAGATGTGAGGCCTGTGCTCTTTATGCAAGGGAAAGCATAAAATGCGCCCTTTGGTTCAAAGCAAGTCAGCCCCATATCATTAAAGCCTTTTACGATTACTCGTCTTCTGCGGTCATATTCTTCCCTCATTACTGCAATATCATCGTCACCATTTCTTAAGGCTTCGATTGCAGCGTGCTGGGCAAGGGTCGGAGCAGACATAATTGCAAACTGGTGCACCTTTGTCATCATCCTTATAATTTCCTTATTTCCACAGGCATAGCCAAGTCGCCAGCCTGTCATAGCATAGCACTTTGAAAAACCGCTTACTATAACTGTTCTTTCATACATTCCGTCAATTTCAGCTATGGACACGTGCTGTCCCTCATAAGTAAGCTCTGCGTAGATTTCGTCGGAAAGCACAAGGATATCTGTGCCTCTTAAAACCTCTGCAATTTCCTCTAAATCCTCTCTCCTCATAATTCCCCCTGTTGGGTTATTAGGATATGGGAGGATAAGCACCTTTGTTTTAGGCGTAATTGCCTGCTTCAATTCTTCGGCTGTAAGTCTGAACTCATTTTCAACCTTTGTTTCAATAGGAACAGCCACGCCCCCTGCAAAGTTTACAATAGGCTTATAGCAAACAAAGCTTGGTTCAGGAACTAAAACTTCGTCCCCGGGGTTTACAACTGTTCGTATAAACAGATCGATAGCTTCGCTACCGCCTACTGTTACAATTATCTCGCTTAGTGGGTCATATTCAACCTTAAAGCGTCTTTTCATATACTTTGAAAGCTCAACACGGAGCTCCTTTATACCTGCGTTTGAGGTATAGTGGGTCTTACCCTTTTCCAAGGATGTAATTCCCACTTCTCTGATGTGCCATGGGGTTACAAAATCAGGTTCCCCAACGCCTAAAGACACAACATCATCCATCTCGGCAGCTAAATCAAAGAATTTTCTTATGCCTGATGGCGGTGTGCCAATTACCGTTTTATTTAAAAGTTCTTTTATATCTCTCATTTAGGAAATAGCCTCCCTGTCGTCTTCAGGCAAGCCTGCGTATATAACTCCGTCATTCTTATAACGCTTAAGCACGAAGTGGGTTGCAGTAGAAATAACAGATTCCATTGGAGCTAAATGCTGGGAAACAAAGAGGGAAATTTCTTTTAAGTTATCCCCTTCAATTGTTACGCCGAAGTCATAGCTTCCACTCATAAGGTTTAAAGATGTAACCTGTGGGAACTGGTAAATTCTCTCTGCAATTCTGTCAAAACCGTTTGTCATCTGCGGTGTAACCTTAAGCTCAATGTACGCTGTAACAGTATTTGAGCCCTTTACATTATCCCAGTTAATCTTTGCGCCATAACCCTTGATTGTGCCGTCCTTTTCAAGCTCGTCAATAAGCTCCGCGACTGCGACAGTTGTAGTGTTAAGCATTGTGGCTATTTCTTCCACAGACAGTTTACAATTCTTATGAATAATCTTAACTAATTCCTGTATTAAAATTTCTTTTTCCATTTTCGCAGTCTCCTTTGCTTTTTATCTATTCCTTATTTTACCACACTTATTTCTCTCCGTCAACAATAAAAAAGCGCAGGTATTTCTACCTGCGCCTTATATTTAGTTTTTATTCAAATACGTTAACCTTTACCTTTGAACCAACTGTGTAGTCTCCGTAAACGCCTGATACTCTGTCTCTTACATATCTGTTAATAATCATAAGGTCATTTACACCGATTGAACGGTTGATATCTAAGTCAGCCCAGTATATATCTTCACCAAATTCTTCACCAACTGGGTAAAGGGAATTTGTTACTTCAACATTCATAAGGTAGTCTCTGATAACGAAGATATCGGCAGCACTAAGTGAACCTTCGCCTGTAGTATCACCCCAGTAGAATTCAATGTATGCGCCTGATTCCTTAGGAATCGCAGTATATCTTGCAACAAGTGTTATTGATTCTGTTACAACAAATGTATTTATGTCAATTGCCTCTCCAGCTTCAGTTTCCCAACATTCGAATTCGTAGTTATAATCATCATCTGAAGCCTTTCCAGGTGCATTTACAACCGGAAGCTTACTTCCGTATGCGATGCTTCTTGTTGAAACTGTTCTGCCTTCGCTTGTAAATCTTACACTGAATAATGCAGCACTTTCAGCAAAGTGTGGATATACCATCATATCTTCTGTTACATTATTAACTGTATTTGCAGTACCAAGGAGATTTCCTTCAGCATCTGCCCAGCCGTCAAATTCATAAGTTACGATACCGTTACTTTCCTTTGTAACAGGATCACCTGCGTAAACTGCATTCTTGCCGTCCATTACAATAGCCATATAAAGCTCTGTTTCAGACACGCCGTCAATATATTCACTCATAAATCTTACAACATGAGCACCCTCAGGAACAAGGATATTTGTCTTAACATTGTCAATGCTGTATCTTGAAGAACCGTTAGCCATTGTAAATTCAACAACTGCAGGAACTCCGGCACCGGCTTCATATGTGAAGTCTCTCATAAATTCACCGTTTAAGTAAAGGTCAACCTTTTCTTTTTCTGTATCAATAAAGTATTCAACATTATTCCAGTTTGTGTTATTAGCAAACTTAACCCATGTTGAAGATGCATAGTCATAAATTGCAAAGCCTAAGTTATCCTTGTTTGTAGCAACAGCCTTTACAATATACTTTCCGTTTGCATCAAGGATTGAACCGAAGGAATCAGTATCAATTGTACCGTATGTTGAAACCTTAAAGTCATAACCTACGTTAACAATACTACCTACCGTAACATCACCTATATAAGCCTTAAAGCCTTCTCCTGACATTGAGAGACCTGTATCATCTGTAAATACGATTGAACCTGTTGCAGTGTCTTCAGAAAGTCTAACCGCACCTGAAGATGTAACAGAAATCTTTTCAAATCCTGTTGTTTCTGTTTCGCCGTAAACATCATCGTAGTTGCCTGCAGGAATAGCACCTGTATATCCGCCAATAAGCTTTGAGCCTATTGTTTCAAAATCTTCAACTGCACTTCCTGCGATTGTAGCGAAGAGCGGATGTGCAGTCATATCCCCTGTAACTTCGTGGAAGCTCATTGCTTCGCCTGTTTCGTCAACCCAGCCTACAAACATTGTATCTTCTGTATCAGGGAGAACAGGTACATCGTAAGATGCGCCATATTCAACCGCTTCCTGGCTTAAGATTGAACCATCCTTATTATATAATGTAACAACCGGTTTCTTAACATACTTAGCATAAACAACTATACTTTCAGTAATAGATGAAAGGTCAGCCTCTGTGCCGTCTTCCTTATACCAGCCTGCGAATGAGTATCCTTCAGGAACTTCTGTCTTATAGCTTGCGGATGCACCGTAGTCAACTGTTAATGTTCTGAGAGGTGTAGCCTCAGGCACCCATGTTTCAGGGTCTGTATTTGTATCTTTTACAACATCATAGAATGTAACAGACTGTTTACTTTCAAAGTGTGAATAAACTGTTGCGTTAGCGTTAAGCTTTAAGAGTGTTGTTTCTGTACCTGTGTGGTTTGGACCTGAGAGCCAGTTAACAAAAGTATGTCCGCTGATTTCAGGGCTCTTGATATAAGCACAGTTATTACCCTTGATTACCTGCTTTGTTCCGTAAATCTTTGAAGCATCGTCGTTATAGAATGTAACAGTAACTCTGTCCTTCATAACAACATTTTCTTCCTGTGCCTTAACTGTTACGTTTGCAAGAGCAAACTTTGAGTTCTGGCCTGCGTTCTGGTTTGTCTGATATGTTCTGAACTGGAGTTTATCAAAGGATTCAGCAACAACGTTATTGAATGTAAATGTATCTCCAACCTTAACATCATCAAAATAAACATCGTATGTTCTTTCATCTACATTGATAACATATTCAACGTGATGCCATCTTCCGTCTGCAAAAGTACTTGCTAATGTTGTATATACGTTTCCTGTTGCCTTGTTTGCAAGATTACCCTTTGCTTCTACAATAGCAACAGCTTCCTGGTTCGCAGGAGTTAAAAGTGTACCGAAAGCTGCATTATTATTACTTCCCTTTGTAGCAAGGAAGTCATATGAAACTTTGGCTGTACCGCTTATAACTTCATCAAACATAAAGTAAATGTTTGATGCCTCTGAAACTGCGTACTTATTGAGAGATTCGTTTCTTGTTGTCTGTGTCCAGTCAACATAGAGAACATCGTCTTTACCTGCATAAGTATCATAATATGTAAAGATGCCAGGCACGTTAAACAAGCTGTCTGTTATAGCGATATCCATATCAGAATCACTGTCAACAGCCTTATTCTTGTAGTCTATAACAAGATTTTCAAACTCTTCATTCATATAGTATGAATAGTTTGCAGCATCAGGGTCTTCAGCCTCTGGCTCTTCGATAAGATTAAGAGTAATCTCTTCAGGAGCTTCGTTTGTACCGCCTACTTTAATTGTAAGCTCGCTTGTTTCTCCCTCACCTTCACCGACTGTCATATTTTCAGGGAGCTTGAATGAAAAGCTTCCGTCATATTCCTCCTGGTCGATATAGGCGGCCTTGTCACCGTCGTTTGAGTCAACTGCGTAAATTGTAGCATCATCATTTTCTACATAGTAGCCGACTGTAACTACGCCGTTCTTATACTTGGCATTTGTAATACTTGCGCCAAATACTGTGGTTGTAAGCATTGCAAAGCAAAGTACTAAACATCCGATTCTTTTAAGTGTAGAGATTTTCATAAGTCATCCTCCATTTTACTTTATGTCTTAAAGACTGAATTTTCCGAATCAATCAGCCCTGATAATATACAAAACAGGCATTATGATACCTATACAGTATTATAAAGGATTTTTTCAACTTTGTCAATACATCGCCCTTGTTTAATTTGCACAAAAAAAAGACGCTGTTTGTGTTAAAAACAACCAAACAGCGTCTTTCCTATCCTACGCAGGCTCTCTTTCTTTTACTCACCTTGGTTTCTGCAAGAAACTGGCAAATTCTTTTTCCAACCATTCCGAAAATTACCAGACCGCCTCCAAAAAATACATTTTTAAGGATGTAACTCATTTCAAGAGGTTCAATATCTGACGAACCCATTATTCCGAAAATTATTACTACACCTGCAAAGATAAATACATTAAAAAAGTTTTTCATTACGCATACCGCCTTTCCTTGGCTTAAGCATATCAGGGTATGTGTCCAATAAATTACCCTTGTGGCGCAGAATTTTCCGACATAAAAAAAAAGGCATAAAGCCTCTTTTTTATTTCATTATTTCAATTAACTTTTCTGCTATAACCTTTGCGCCTTTGTCCGATGGATGAACGTAATCCGAAAGGAGTTCTCTGTCCTCAAAGCACATCTGCGGAGACAGAATCTCCTCTCCGTTTATCACAGTAATTCCCTCGTACTTTGACACAACTTCCTTTATAATTTCTCTTACTACTTGTACCTTTTTATAGTCTCTGTCAAAGGCTGTGAGAGGTGTCATTACATAAATCTTTGAGTCAGGGAAAGTTTTCAAAAGCTTTTCGTAATACTTTTCAACCTTTCCCTTAAGGTTTTCTTCCATATTACTCTGGAAGACCTCATTTACTCCCATAGCAACGAAAACTATTTCAGGGTCAGCTTCCCCAATTTCATCAATTGTTCTTTCGTCGTGGGTATAGCTTGCAACGCCCTGATTATAGAGAGTCATATCAAGAGCTTCGGCAACAATCTGCGGATAGGTCTTTGAAATGTTTGCAATACCGATACCCTCTGTTATAGAGTCGCCGAGGAACAGAATTTCCTCTTTTTCAGGAACAGTTTCAAAAAGTTTTCCCTTTTCAACTGTGAAATTCTTAATTCCCATCTGCGAGTTAGGGAAATAAATTTCAACCTTATGCTTTCCACCGTCCAAAGAGTGGTAATAAACTCCGCTTATAAAATCAGTTTCAAAGTTAAGTCCGCCTTGCTTTTCTCCGTCAACATAAACCTCACAGGAATTTCCTGTTACATAACCTGCATTATAGTCAAAGGCGAAATATTTGCTGTCAGTTTCAAACACAAGCTTTATGCCTGTTGTACGGCGTGGCTGGTAAACAAAGCCCATTTCCTCAAAGCTTTTTACCTGTGCCTTGTTGAATCTTCTTGGGACAAGATATTCTTCCTCAACAATAAATTCAACCTCTCCGTGGAAAGCTGTCTTTAACTTTTCATCCTTAATCTTCTCTCCGTCGGCAGGAATTTTTGCATCTGTCTTAAAAGGCTTATGATTTTCAGAAAGGGAAATAAAGCTTGCGTTCAGTTCATCTTTCTTCTCAATAACTGCAATTCCGCTTTCCACAAATATCTCTTTCGGAATATAGAATCTTCCGTCTTTTTGTATTCCGCCGTCAAAGGTCTTGTCCCCTATCTTTATTTCATTTTGGGACACATAAATTACATCTGTCCCAAGGCTCACTTTGGCTGTGTCAGTTTTTTCCTCGTAGCTTATCTCTGCGCCAAGGTCTTCGGCAACTGCTCTTAAAGGGAGAAGTCCCCCGTTAAGTGTATAAACGCTTTTCTCTGTAAGGCAGATTTCCCCGACCTCATTTTTGCAAAGAACGGCTGTTCCGTAGTTTGCTGTAGTGAGCCAGCCGTTGCCTGTTGTATCCTTAAAGCAGGCTGCACTTCGTCTTTCTCCATCACGTCTGTCGCTTATGATAAAGTCAAGACCGATTATGTCTCCCGCCTTGTGTTCCTCCTTAAAGGCAATAAACACTTCAGCGTTATAGCCTGTTTTGGTCTGTTTTACCTTGCCCTGCATAAATTCAGCGGAGGCACTGAGCCCAAAGGACATTTCTCCGTCAAGACCTATTCTGTACTGTCCGTCGTTTTGGTCAACTGCAGTATTTCTTGGATTATCCTCGTCTATATAATACTCAATATTATCGTTATCCCAAGGGTTTACACCGTCAGTTTCCTTTGTCTTTTCAACTACTTCGGCGAAAATATAAATTCCCTTTTCGTTCCAGAGAGCATAGAATTCTCCGTAGCTTCCTGTACCTGTGAAGATACTGCTGAATTTTTTAACATTTATGGTTTTGCCTAAGGTATACGCCTCATCCATTACTCCGTCAATCTTTGCCTCTCCGTATGGAATTGCAATAGTTTCGGGAGCTGCGTTTACTGTTACAGCAAGGGATAAAAGTATCCCCAAAGTCAGAAAAACAGTCAAAATCTTTTTCATAAGAACACCTTATTTCTTCATTGTACTTATAACTCTTACAGCCTCGATATGATAACCGAAGTTATTAGGGTGGACACCGT
Organism: Clostridia bacterium; assembly: GCA_017626595.1. Classification (GTDB taxonomy): domain Bacteria; phylum Bacillota; class Clostridia; order Monoglobales; family Monoglobaceae; genus RGIG8709. The sequence goes on from JAGAIJ010000086.1 coordinate 25,105, forward strand.
CTGCAAAATATTTTACATCGTGCGGAAGGGTTTTGTCCCCCTCGATAATCTGCATATAGTCAAATCTTGATGCACTCTTTATGATTTTTGCCTTTGCAGTAAGCACCTGTTCATCTGTGTGAACTGATGTCCATCTTGGAGTTATAATATAAATTTCCTTATCTCCGAAAAGTTTATCAAGCTTTTCGTGGTATTCTCTTACCTTTTCCTCAAAATTTTCTCTTCCCTGGTCGTTTATTCCCATGGCAAGAAGAATTACATCAGGAGCTACCTCAGGCATTTCAATATAATTTGCATCATGACCGTAGCCTGAAATTGCCTGATTTAAAACCTCATAATCCATTTCTCTTGCAACAATATTTGCATAACACATTGAAGATGTTGTTGCGCCTGCGCCCTCTGTTATAGAGTCTCCAAGGAATAAAATCTTCTTCTTATACTGATGCTTTTCGAAAACGGCATCCTTTTCAATGGCAAGATTTCTTAAAAAGCCTCTTGACTGGTTGGAGTAGTAAATCTGCACATTGTGCATTTCTCCGTCAAGGTTAAGCTTAAAGAATGTAACCTCATCAAGTGTTACAGCATTTATACTCTTCGCCATTACTCCGTCAACATAAAAATCAAAGCTTGTGTCTCCGCTTTCGTAGTCATTAAAAAGCTCCATTGCAACAAACTTTGAGTTTGTGTGGAAATTAAGGGAAACACCTGATGTTCTCTGCCATAATCCGTTGTAGCCGTTTAACACTTCAACCTGTCTTGGAGTTACTCTTTCAAAAACAGGGAAACCGTTCTTTTCGTAGGCCTTAACATAGCCTGTTGCAAGGTCTATAATCTCCTGATTTGAGAAAACTCTCAACTTTTCCTGCATTAAGGACATATCCCCCGAGAGCATAATTGTTCCATAGTTTTCAGTTGTAAGCCAGCCGTTTACAGAGTTATCAACCCAGGCTGCAACAGAGCGTCTTGCACCGTCGCGTCTGTCGTTTACAAGAATATCAAAGCCCATTACGTGACCGATTTCTTTCTTAGTTTCAAACTTAATATAGGCATCAACTGTGTAGCCATCTTCTGTCATCTTTGCAATTGCTGTGATATTTTCTTCCTTTGCCTTAAGACCTAAAGAAATTTCTCCGTCAGCACCAACTCTGTACTGTCCGTCTCCGTCTTTTGTCTGGGCTGACTTGGAATTATCCTCGTTTATAAAAATTTCAAAAGAGTCATTATCCCAAGGCTGTGCACCGTCAACTGAAACATTTTCCTTTTCACATTCAGCAAAAATGTAAAGGCCTTCTTCGTCCCACATAAGTGAGGCTTTAGCTGTGTTTCCAAAGGCTTCAAATGCCTTTACAAACTTGGCAATCTCAATTTCATTTGCCTTTTCATAACCCTTTTTTGTTCCATCTATTGTCTTTTTTCCATAAGGAACTCTTAAAATACTCATATTTTTTCTCCCATTTTGTAAGATAATCTCATTAAGCTGTCGCCTAAGTGGATATTTTCAACCACAATATCCTCTGCATCCTCAACTTCAGCGTGGGTAAAGTTTAAGAAAGCCTTTATGCCCGCATTTTTAAGGCGGAACACAACCTGATTTACCCCTGCTTTCGGGATTGCAACGATTGCCATTTCAGGCTTGTTTTCTTCTATAAACTTTTCCACTTCTTCAAAATCGGATACAACTATATCTCCCACAGTCTGTCCGATTTTTTCAGGGTCATTGTCAAAAATTCCTGTAAGATGAAAGCCCCTCTTCTCAAAGGTAATATTAAGAGCAAAGGCTCTTCCTATATTACCTGCACCGATTAAAATTGCAGAACGCTGTCTGTCAATTCCCAAAATCTTCCCGATGCTTTCCTTAAGGCTTTCCACCTTATAGCCGTAGCCCTGCTGTCCGAAACCGCCGAAGCAGTTAAAATCCTGTCTGACTTGTGAGGCTGTAAGTCCCATTTTTTCACTTAAGGTCTTTGAGGATATTCTGTCAACACCCTCTTTAATCAATTCATCAAGATATCTGTAATATCTCGGCAAACGGTTTATTACAGATTCTGATACCTTTTTTTCCATATTACACCTCGAACTAATTATTATTTTTTGTGTAATTTAAAAGTCCGCCGTCTATAAGCATTTCACGGTCACGCTGTGACAATTCAGCCACAAGCTCAATTTCGTCCCCGGTTGTCTTATTAACCATTACAATTTTTCCGTCATTCTTAATAAGCTCTCTAATATTATTAAGCACAAGCTCATCCTTAAGTGAAATCTTATCGTAATCTGCTTCATTCTTAAATGTAAGCGGAATTATACCTGCATTAATAAGATTTGCTTTATGTATTCTTGCAAAAGACTTAACGATAACAGCCTTTACTCCAAGATAAAGTGGCGCTAAAGCCGCGTGCTCTCTTGATGAGCCCTGACCGTAGTTTGCACCGCCGATTATAATTGACTTCTTCATTTCAAGGGCTCTGTCGTGAAATTCTTCGTCGCAAACTGCAAAGCAGAACTTTGAAATTGCAGGAATATTTGATCTCAGCGGAAGAATCTTTGCACCTGCAGGCATAATATGGTCAGTTGTAATATTGTCTTCAACCTTAAGGCTTACTCCCGCCTCAATTGTTTCTTCCATAGGTTCTGAAACAGGGAATGGCTTAATATTTGGTCCGCGGAGGATTTCAACTGTATCCATTTCCTCTTCAGGAACAGGAGGAACAACCATATTATCATTGATTGTAAATACTTCAGGTAACTTAAATTCAGGCATTTCACCGATTTCTCTTGGGTCTGTAAGATAGCCGTTTATAGCTGAAATTGCAGCCATTTCAGGTGAAACAAGATAAATCTGTCCGTCTTTTGTGCCTGATCTGCCTTCAAAGTTACGGTTAAAGGTTCTTAAAGAAATACCCTTTGAATTAGGAGACTGTCCCATACCGATACATGGTCCGCAGGCACTTTCCAGAATTCTTGCACCTGCATCAATTAAAACTGACAACGCGCCGTTTTCAGCAAGCATATTAAGTACCTGCTTTGAACCAGGGGCAATTGAAAGTGATACGTCAGGGTGAACTGTCTTGCCCTTTAAAATATGTGCAACCTTCATCATATCAAGAAGTGATGAGTTTGTGCAGGAGCCGATACATACCTGGTCAATTTTCATATTGCCGATTTCTTCAACTGATTTTACATTATCAGGAGAATGTGGGCAGGCAGCAAGTGGCTTTAATTCTGACAAATTGATTTCTACAACCATATCATATTCTGCATCCGCGTCAGCTGAAAGTGGAACATAATCTTCCTCTCTCTTCTGTGCCTTTAAAAATTCTCTTGTGATTTCATCAGATGGGAAGATTGAAGTTGTAGCACCAAGCTCTGCGCCCATATTTGTGATCGTTGCTCTTTCAGGAACAGAAAGTGTCTTAACGCCCTCTCCGCAATATTCAATAATCTTTCCAACTCCGCCTTTAACAGAGAGAATTCTTAAAACTTCTAAAATTACATCCTTGGCACTAACCCAAGGGCTGAGTTTACCTGTAAGCTCTACCTTTACAATTTCAGGGCATACAATATGGTACGCTCCGCCGCCCATAGCAACTGCAACGTCCATACCGCCTGCACCGATTGCAATCATACCGATACCGCCGCCTGTTGGTGTGTGGGAATCTGAACCGATAAGAGTTTTGCCAGGCTTACCAAATCTCTCAAGATGTACCTGATGACAAATACCGTTACCAGGTCTTGAAAAGTAAATTCCGTGCTTTTTACAGATACTGCCAATAAAACGGTGGTCATCTGCGTTTTCAAAGCCTGACTGGAGAGTATTATGGTCAATATATGCAACAGACTTCTCTGTCTTAACCCTCTTTACTCCCATAGCTTCAAACTCTAAGTATGCCATAGTTCCTGTGGCATCCTGTGTTAAGGTCTGGTCAATTTTTATAGCAATTGAATTGCCTTTTTTAAATTCACCTGACACGAGATGGTCTTTTAATATTTTTTGTGCTAATGTGTATCCCATTATTTTTCCTCCTGCTGTGTTTCCTCAGTTGTTTCAGTTTCTTCGTTGTCTTTCTGTATCTTTGCACCGGATACAATAGACACTCCCTCGCCAAGTCGCATAAGTCTTACACCCTTTGTAACTCTGCCGAAGGTTGAAATGTCGCATGAATCCATACGGATTACTACGCCCTCTGATGTGATAAGAATAATATCATCTTCAGGTGTAACAATATCAAAACCTGACACAAGGCCTGTCTGTTCGGACGGTTTATAGGTTGTCGTACCCTTACCGCCTCTGGTCTGTATCTTATATTCGTCCATATCAGTCTTCTTACCGTAGCCCTTTTCGGACACAACAAGAACCTGACCGCCCTCTACGTCACGGCTCATTCCGATTACATAGTCATCGTCATCTAAGAGAATACCTCTTACGCCTCGTGAGGTTCTTCCCATAGCTCTTGCATCATTTTCGTCAAATCTTATGAGCTTACCCTTATGAGTTCCCATAAAGATAGTAGCGTTGCCGTCTGTAAGTTCAACCTTGATAAGACTGTCGCCCTCGTCAAGATTGATTGCAATTTTGCCTACCTTTGGTGCATTTTCATATTCAAGAACATCAGTCTTCTTGATTACACCGTTTCTTGTAGCCATAATGAGGTACTGTCCCTCTTCATAGTTTCTTATAGGAATCATTGCAGAAATCTTTTCGCCCTCTGCAAGATTTATAAGGTTGACAATTGGTGTACCCTTTGCCTGTCTGCCTGCTTCAGGAATTTCATAAGTCTTAATTCTATACATTCTTCCTGTGTTTGTAAAGAACATAATATGGTCGTGGGTTGAGGCTACGAACATTGTATTTACAAAGTCCTCTTCCTTGGTCTGCATACCGATAATTCCGCGACCGCCACGCTTCTGACTCTTATATGTGTCAACTGCAAGTCTCTTGATATAGCCTGCGTGAGTCATTGTGATAACATTATCCTCTTCTTCAATCAGGTCTTCAATATCAATGTCGTCTGCAACAGGCTCAATGCTTGTTCTTCTTTCGTCTGCAAACTTTTCCTTAACCTCAAGAATTTCTTTCTTAAGAATATCGCAAACCATACTTTCGCTGTTTAAAACATCTGTAAGGTATGCAATAAGCTTCATAAGTTCATCGTATTCAGCATCAATCTTTTCTCGCTCTAATCCCTGAAGTCTTGCAAGTTTCATATCAAGGATTGCCTTTGCCTGAATTTCAGACAAGGAGAATTTAGCCATTAACTGTTCCTGTGCGTCGTTATAGCTTTCTCTTATTGTCTTAATAACTTCGTCGATATTGTCAAGGGCAATTCTTAAGCCCTCTAAAATGTGGGCCCTTGCCTCAGCCTTATCCTTATCAAACTTTGTTCTTCTTACAATAATTTCTTTCTGGAACTTAATGTATTCCTCAAGCATTTCCTTAAGGTTCATAACCTTTGGCTCTGTCTTATTAACAAGGGCAAGGTTGATTACGCCAAAAGTTTCTTCCATCTGGGTATATTTATAGAGCTGGTTTAAGACTATCTGGGCGTTAGCATCCCTCTTAACCTCAATTACAATTCTCATACCGTTTCTGTCGGATTCGTCACGGAGGCCTGAAATTCCCTCAACTCTCTTTTCGTGAACAAGTTCAGCAATTTTCTCCACAAGCTTCGCCTTATTCACAACATAAGGAATTTCTGTTACGATAATTCTTTCCCTGTCGTCTTTCCACGCTTCAATCTCAGCTCTTGCACGAACTCTTATCTTTCCTCGGCCTGTATGGTAAGCAGCTCTTATTCCGCTTGTGCCCATAATCATAGCTCCCGTCGGGAAGTCAGGGCCTTTTATGTATTCCATAAGTCCGTCAATGTCAAGTTCAGGGTCGTCAACTAAAGCTACAACACCGTCAATAACTTCGCCTAAGTTATGAGGAGGGATATTTGTAGCCATGCCTACAGCAATACCGCTTGAGCCGTTTACAAGCAGATGCGGGAATCTTGCAGGAAGCACTTCAGGTTCCTTAAGTCTTTCATCAAAGTTTGGTACAAAGTTTACAGTATCCTTTTCGATATCTGCAAGCATCTTCATAGAAATCTTTGACATTCTCGCTTCAGTATATCTGTATGCAGCAGCGCCGTCGCCGTCGATTGAACCGAAGTTACCCTGTCCGTCAACTGTAGGGTATCTCATAGAGAAGGACTGTGCCATTCTTACGAGGGCATCATAAACAGACGCGTCACCGTGCGGATGGTATCTACCAAGCACGTCACCGACGGTTGTAGCACACTTTCTGTGCTCCTTATCAGGTGTAATTCCGTCTTCATACATCGCATACAAAATTCTTCTGTGAACAGGCTTAAGTCCGTCTCTTACATCAGGGAGGGCTCTGCCTACCAGAACTGAAATCGCATAGTCAATATACGACTTCTTCATTTCCTTGTTGATATCAACAGGAATAATGTTCAGCTTTGACAAGTCAAAAAATTCTTTTTCTTCGTTTGCCATTTTAAATTTCTCCTTTCAAAAAGGATAATCCTTTTTTGTCTTTATGGAAATAAACCGCAATTTTTTGCGTTTTTTCATTACTTATAAAATATTTTACCATAAAAATATTAAATTTGCAACAAAAAACAGCTGTTTTTTTGCCTGAAAATCCCTGAAATTTTGTTACAAACTTTTAATATTTAATTTCCCCGAAAAGTATTGTAATTTTTTCCCTGTTTGTTATAATGAAGCTAGCCTATAAATTGGAGGATTTTGCTATGAATTTTATAACCTACGGCGGTTTGCCTAATGCAAAAATTTCTATTGAGAAAAAAGCAGAAAAGGACGGCGTTCTTTTCTTTGATGTTAATATGATTTTAGAGGAAGAGGCTGTGCCACAGCAGTTTACTGTTTGCTGGAACTTTCCGATTATTGACACCCTTTCAACCTGGAGCCCTACAATCAAGGCATGGAGATATCTGGCTCCTCACTGGAAAGCCCAGAGAACAACATCGAGAACTGCATCATGGATGCCAATCCACTGTCACTTCTCAAGGGACGGCAGAAACAGACAAACTGTTGCTGTTGCTGACGCGAAAACTCCTATCAGTCTTTTATCAGGTGCAAACGATAATACAGCTGAGCTTTACTGTGCAATAGAATTTTTCACAAATCCTGTTGCTCCTCTTAAGGAATACCACACAACAATCCGTATTGACCTACGCCACATTCCTTATGAGCAGGCAATCAGGGATGTAACAAAATGGTGGGAAACAGACTGCGGTTACACTCCTGCTTTCGTTCCTGAATATGCAAAATATCCTATGAACTCAACCTGGTACAGCTATCACAGAGATTTAGTAGAGGATGACCTTTTAAGAGAATGCGAGCTTTCAAAGCCTCTTGGCATGGAAACAATCTTAATCGACGACGGTTGGCAGAGAGGGGAAGGTCACCACATGGTGGGGGACTGGATGGTGAACGCCGACAAGTTCCCTGATTTCAAAAATTTTGTAGATAAAGTTCACGAAATCGGCATGAAGGTTATGGTATGGTTCTCTGTTCCGTTCCTCGGAAAATGGAGTGCCCTTGAGGAAGGCAGGGAAAACCCCGTTTACACCCGTTTTAAAGACATGGTTCTTAACGGAGGTACAGACGGCTTCGGTGACACCTTCCACTTTGACCCTCGCTACAAGGAGGTCCGCGACTACCTTGTGGATATTTACGTAAGCAGAGTTAAAGAATGGGGAATTGACGGCTTAAAGCTTGACTTTATTGACTGGTTTAACCTTACAGACATATCCTTAAAGCCTGATGACAGGCGCGACATCAAGAGCCTCGAAGAAGCAATTGACGCTCTTATGCTGGCTGTTCACGATGCCCTTATAAAAGTCAAGCCTGATATACTTATCGAGTTCCGCGAAACCTATGTAGGACCATGTATAAGACAGTACGGCAATATGCTCCGTGTTATTGACTGCCCTAACGACGCTCTTATCAACAGAGGGGACACAATCAACCTCCGCCTTATTTCAGGAGATACAGCAATCCACTCCGATATGCTTATGTGGAATGTAAATGAGCCTGTTGAGAACGCTGCTATGCAGATTACAAACTGTATTTTCTCCGTTCCGCAGATTTCAATGAGAATTCAGTCTCTCCCTGAAGACCACAAAAAGATGCTTGGTTTCTACCTCGATTTCTGGAGAAAAAACAGGGATATTTTAGCCTATGGCGATATCTTCGCAAAGAATCCTGAATTCGGTTACAGTATGGCCTATGCCGTTAAGGATAAAGAAGCTGTTTTTGCACTTTACGCCGACACAGCTGTTGACATTATGGATATGAAAACCGCAAAAATTATAAACAGCACACGCCTTGACGCCCTTATCGTTGAAAATGCACAGGGCAGAGATTTTGAGGTTGTTAACTGTATGGGCGAAGTTCTGGAAACAGGCAAAATTGAAAACAATGTTGTGAAAATCAACGTTCCTCTTTCAGGAATTATATTTATAAAATAAAGGGAGAATAATTATGAAATTTGATATTTTTGGCGCACCTGAAAACGCAAAGGTTACAGTCGAACAGACTGCAGAAAAAGACGGGGTCCTTTTCTTTGATTTAGATATGGTTTTAGAGGAAGAGGCTATTCCAAAGCAGTTAACATTAAAGTGGACATTTGACGTAATTGACACACTCTGTACCTGGAGTGCAGCATGTGACACCTTAAGATATTTACGTCCAAACTTCGGGACGCACAAAACACACTCAAGAATCGCATCAGGAATGCCACTTCACTGTCACTTCTCAAGGGACGGCAGAAACAGACAGACTATTGCCGTTGCTGACGCGAAAAATCCTATCAGCTTCGCATCAGGTGTAAACGAATACACAGCTTCCCTTGACTGTTATATCAACTTCTTCACAGTTTCTGTCGCACCTATTAAGGAATATCACACAACAATCCGCGTTGACCTCCGTGATATCCCTTACGAACAGGCAGTTAAAGAGGTTTCAAAATGGTGGGAAACAGATTGCGGATATACTCCTGCATACGTTCCTGAGCACGCAAAGCTTCCTATGAACTCAAGCTGGTACACATATCACAGAGGCCTTGACGAAGAGGATATAATCAGAGAGTGCGAACTTTCAAAACCTCTCGGTATGGAAACAATTTTAATCGACGACGGCTGGCAGAAAGGCGACGACTATAGCCGACTTGGCGACTGGCTGGTTAACACTGACATATTCCCTGATTTTAAGAACTTTGTTGACAGAATTCATAAAATCGGTATGAAAGTTATGCTTTGGTTCTCTGTTCCTTTTGTAGGAAGATGGGACGCTGATAATCATGATGTTGAAAACAATGTTTATAAGCGTTTTAAGGGAATGTTCTTAAATGACAGCGGTGTTGAGTGGATTCTTCACTTTGACCCACGTTACAAGGAAGTTCGTGACTATCTTATCGGAATCTATGTAAACGCAGTTAAAACCTATGGTCTTGACGGCGTTAAACTTGACTTTATTGACAGTTTCGGCCACACAGACGTATCATTAAAGCCTGACGACAAACGCGACATAAAGAGTCTTGAAGAAGCTATAAATACTCTTATGATTGATATTCATAATGCTTTAACAGAAATCAATCCTGATATTTTAATCGAGTTCCGCGAAAGCTACGTCGGACCTTGTATAAGACAGTTTGGTAATATGCTTCGTGTTCACGACTGTGCAATTGATGCCCTCATTAACAGAGCTGACTCCATCAATTTAAGACTTGTTTCAGGTAACACCGCTGTTCATTCAGATATGCTTATGTGGAACAAGAACGAACCTGTTGAAAATGCAGCTATGCAGATTACAAACTGTATCTACTGTGTTCCCCAGATTTCTGTTAAAATTCAGGAGCTCCCTGAAGACCACAAAAAGATGCTTGGTTTCTACCTCGATTTCTGGAGAAAGAACAGGGACATCCTGGCTTACGGCGACATCTTCGCAAAGAACCCTGAAACAAACTACAGCATGGCCTGGGGCGTTAAAGACGGCAACGCTGTTATTACAGCATACACCGATTCCCTGGTTGAAGTCGGTGACTTAAAAACTGCCAAGATTATTAACAGTACAAGATACGATGCCCTTGTTATCAAAAACGCAAAGGGCAGAGATTTTGAAGTTGTTAACTGTATGGGCGAGGTTCTGGAAACAGGCAAGATTGATTCAAACCTTGAAGAAATTAATGTTCCTCTTTCAGGAATTATATTTATAAAATAAAAGGAGAAAAATTATGAAATTTGATATTATCGGCGCACCGGAAAATGCGAAAATTACAGTTGAACAGACTGCAGAAAAAGACGGAGTTCTTTTCTTTGATTTAGACATGGTTTTAGAAGAAGAGGCTATTCCAAAGCAGTTCTCATTAAAATGGACATTTGACGTAATTGACACACTCTCAACATGGAGTCCTACAATCAAGGCCTGGCGTTATATTGCTCCATGCTGGGCTCCACAGAGAACATTCTCAAGGATTGCATCCTGGATGCCTATTCACTGTCACTTCTCAAGAGACGGAAGAAACAGACAGACTATTGCTATTGCTGATGCCAAGAGTCCTATTAACTTCTCATCAGGTGTAAACGAATACACAGCCTGGCTTGACTGCTTTATCGACTTCTTCACAGTTTCTGTTGCACCTCTTAAAGAGTATCACACAACAATCCGTGTTGACCTCCGTGACATCCCATACGAACAGGCTATCAAGGAAGTTTCAAAATGGTGGGAAACAGATTGCGGATATACTCCTGCTTTTGTTCCTGAGCACGCAAAGCTTCCTATGAACTCAAGCTGGTACACATACCACAGAGAACTTGACGAGGAAGACATTATAAGAGAATGTGAACTTTCAAAGCCTCTTGGTATGGAAACAATCTTAATCGACGACGGCTGGCAGTGGGGCAACGGCTATCATCAGCTTGGTGACTGGCAGGTTAACACAGATAAGTTCCCTGATTTTACAAACTTTGTTGACAGAATTCATAAAATCGGCATGAAAGTTATGGTATGGTTCTCTGTTCCTTTCGTAGGAAAATGGGACCCTGTTCAGCCTGGAGTTGAAAACAAGGTTTATCAGCGTTTTAAGGGAATGTTCCTAAACGAAAGCGAGCACACCTTTAACTTCGACCCACGCTACAAGGAAGTTCGTGACTATCTTGTGGAAACCTATGTAACACAGGTTAAGAAATGGGGAATTGACGGCGTTAAGCTTGACTTTATTGATTCCTTTACTCATACAGACCTCTCTCTTAAGCCTGACGACAGACGTGACATCAAGAGCCTTGAAGAAGCTGTTAATACTCTTATGATTGCAATTCATGATGCTTTAACAGAAATCAATCCTGACATACTTATCGAGTTCCGTGAAACTTACGTTGGGCCTTGCATAAGACAGTACGGAAATATGCTCCGTGTTACTGACTGTCCAAATGACGCTCTTATCAACAGAACTGACTCAATCAATATGAGACTTGTTTCAGGAAACACAGCTGTTCACTCAGATATGCTTATGTGGCACAAAAACGACAAGGTTGAAACTGCTGCTATGCAGATTACAAACAGTATTTTCTGTGTTCCACAGATTTCTGTCAGAATTCAGTCCCTTAAAGAAGACCACAAGAAAATGCTTGCCTTCTACCTCGATTTCTGGAGAAAGAACAAGGAAATTCTCACAGAGGGAGAAATTTATGCCAACAACCCTGAAGTTGGTTACAGCCTTGTATGGTCAGTAAAGAATGGTGATGCTGTTTTTGCGGCATACTCCAACGCCATTGTTGACATCAAAGATATGAATACAGCTAAAATCATAAACAGCACAAATTTTGACTCCCTTGCTGTTGAAAATGCACAGGGCAAGGACTTTGAAGTTGTGAACTGTATGGGCGAAGTTTTGGAAACAGGCAAAATTGAAAGTAACCTTGCAAAAATCAATGTTCCTCTCTCAGGTATCATCTTCGTAAAATAATTTGCATAAAAAATAACCCCCTCGGTTGAGGGGGTTTTATTTTTTATCTCAATTTCCAGATTCTATCGTTATAGTCCTTGATTGAACGGTCTGATGAGAAGAAGCCTGCCTTTGCAACATTGATAATCGCCTTCTTGTTCCATACATCAGGTGTCTGGAATTCCTTGGCTGCTCTGTGGCAGGCGTCAAGGTAGGACTCGAAGTCTGCAAGGTGGAGGTACTGATCAGCAAATCCGCCGTTTCCGTAAACTAAACTCTTATGAATATCGTTAAAGAGGTTTGGTCTGTCAAAGGAGAACTTTTCGCTTATGATTGAGTCAACAATAGATTTTACAACTGCATTTTCGTTATAAATCTTCGGACTTGGGCTCTGACCTGATGCGTAGATGCTTAAAACCTCCTCGGAAGAAAGACCAAAGATATAGATATTATCCATTCCTACTCTTTCAGCAATTTCCACGTTGGCGCCGTCCATTGTACCGATTGTCAAGGCACCGTTTAACATAAGCTTCATATTGCCTGTGCCTGACGCCTCTTTACTTGCAGTTGAAATCTGCTCGGAGAGGTTTGCTGCGGCAACAATCTTTTCAGCGATTGAAACGCTGTAGTTTTCAATAAATACAACCTTTAAAATATCCTTTGTTCTTGGGTCATTATTTACAACCTCTGCAACATTATTGATAAGCTTAATAATAAGCTTTGCGGCGTGATAACCTGGGGCAGCCTTTGCACCGAAAATAAATGTTTCAGGGAGCATTGAAGCAACCTCAGGCTGTTCTGTAATCATTTTATATCTGTAAATAATGTGCATTACCTTAAGGAGCTGTCTCTTATATTCGTGAAGTCTTTTAATCTGCACGTCAAAGAGGGAATTTGGGTCAACTGTTATGCCGTTATGTTCCTTGATATATTCAGCAAGTCTTACCTTATTATCATACTTAATCTTTGCAAATTCATCACGGAATGCGCTGTCGTCAGCGAACTTCACAAGCTTTTCAAACTCATTCTCGTCCTTAACCCACTTATCGCCGATGGCTGATGTGATAAGGTTTTTAAGTTCAGGGTTAGCCTTATAAAGCCATCTTCTCTGAGTTACGCCGTTTGTAACATTTACAAACTTTTCAGGGGAGAGGTTATAATAATCCTTAAAGGTTTCATTCTTAAGAATTTCAGTATGGAGAGCTGCAACGCCGTTTACATTATGACAAGCTGTAAGACAGAGGTTTGCCATACTTACATTTCCGCCAGTGATTACAGACATATATTCGATTTTGCCTGTGTCGTTGCCGTAGTGGTTCTGTAAGTTTTCTCTCTGGCGTCTGTCAATTTCCTTAATAATCATATAGATTCTTGGAAGAAGTGTCTTTGCCATTTCTGCAGGCCACTTTTCAAGAGCTTCACATAAAATTGTGTGGTTTGTATATGCAAAGGTTTCGTTTACAACCTTCCAGGCTTCATCCCAGCCAAAGCCCTCTTCATCCATTAAAATTCTCATAAGTTCAGGAATCGCAAGGGTTGGATGTGTGTCATTTATATGAATCTGCACATACTTTGGAAGTTCATAAAGGGAATGACCGCGTCTTTTCTGTTTCTTGAGAATCCACTGGATTGTGGCTGAAACAAAGAAGTACTGCTGTTTAAGTCTTAAGAGCTTACCCTCGTAGTGATTATCTTCAGGGTAGAGTACCTTTGAAACAACTTCAGCAAGTTCTCTGTCCTTCATTGCCATCTGGTAGTCCCCGCGGTTGAATTCGCTCATATTGATTACCTGCGGAGAGCAAGCCTTCCACAGTCTTAATGTATTAACAAGCTTTGAATTATAGCCTGAAATCGGCATATCATAAGGCTCACCGATTACTGTGTTATAGCCTACGTGGTTAAATTTCATTCTGCCGTCTTCAAAATATTCCTCAATCTTACCGCCGTAGTGCACCTCAACTCTGTCCTCAGGACGCTGTACTTCCCATACATTTCCGTCCTCAAGCCATTCGTCAGGGAGCTCTGTCTGGTAGCCGTCAACAATTTTCTGTCTGAAAAGACCGTATTCGTATCTTATACCGCAACCAAAAGCAGGAAGCTCGAGAGTTGAAAGTGAGTCTAAGAAGCAGGCCGCAAGTCTGCCGAGACCGCCGTTACCTAAACCTGCGTCCTTTTCAACCTCTTCGATTTCGTCAAGATTAAGTCCACATTCCTTTAAAGCATCCTTATAAACTTCTTCCTGAAGAAGATTTATAAGGTTATTGCCAAGGGCTCTTCCCATTAAAAATTCAAAGGAAAGATAGTAAAGCTCTTTCTGGTCGCCCTTTTCAAGCTCTTCCCTTGAAACAGCCCACTTTTCCATTATCTCGTCCTTAACAGCAAGGGCACAAGCCTGGTAAAGCTGTTTCGGAGTAGCAGTTTCCACTGTTTTTGCATAGTGGCGTCTGAGCTTACTCTTTATTTCTCTGACTATCTGGTCTTTCTTGGCTGTGTATTCAGCCTTAGTCATTTTTTTCATCTATATTCCTCCCAACAGAATATTTCCAACTAACATACTATATTCTATTTTCCCCAATTTGTCCCTATGTATTACAAAAATAAAAACAATAGTAACATTAAGTTACTATTGTTTTCATAATTTTTAATTATACTATAACTGTTCGTATAAGTCAATATACTTTTTAGCTGATTCTTCCCAGGAGAAATCTTCTTTCATTGCTCTTTTAACAAGCTTTTTCCATACATCCTTATCCGAGAAGAAGCCTATGGCTCTCTTTATTGTATAAAGCATATCCTGTGCATTATAAGCATTAAAGGAGAAGCCGTTGCCCTCGCCTGTGAACTCGTTATAGGATTTTATTGTGTCCTTAAGTCCGCCAGTTTCTCTTACAATCGGGATTGTGCCGTAGGCTAAAGCTATAATCTGTCCAAGACCGCAAGGCTCAAACATTGACGGCATAAGGAACAGGTCGCAAGCCGCGTAAACCTTATGGGCACGCTCGTTGCTGAACATAATATTTGCAGAAACCTTTTCAGGATTGCACCATGCGTAGTGCCTGAACATATCCTCATATTTACTGTCCCCTGTGCCTAAAACTACGAACTGGATATCCATTCCCACAAGCTCGTTCATAATTTCAGCAATAAGGTCAAGGCCTTTCTGGTCAACAAGTCTTGAAACAAGGCCAATCATAACCTTTTCTCCGTCAACAGGAAGTCCAAGCTCCTTCTGGAGCTCCATTTTATTCTTCTTCTTGCCCTCTATACAGGTATTTAAGTTATACTTTTCATATATGAGGCTGTCCTTTCTTGGATTATAGTCCTCATAATCAATTCCGTTAAGTATTCCGAAAAGGCAGTTATCCCTTGCACGAAGGAGACCGTCAAGTCTTTCGCCTCCCTGAGGAGTCTGTATTTCCTCTGCGTAAGTAGGGCTTACAGTTGTTACATAGTTTGAATAAACAATTCCCGCCTTAAGAAGATTTGCACAACCATGAAATTCCAGCTTATCATTCACGAAGTATCCCATATTCAAGGAGAAGAAATCTGCAACTGTTTCTATATCGTAAATTCCCTGATATCTTAAATTATGGATTGTGAACATTGTCTTTGTTTCCTTGAAGAATGGGTCTTCCTTATAATAACCCTCAAGGATTACAGGTATCATACCTGTCTGCCAGTCGTGGCAGTGGATTACATCAGGTTTAAAGTCAATACCCTTTAATATTTCAAGGGCAGCCTTATCCAAAAATGCAAACCTTTCAAGGTCATTCCACTGGTAAATATCCTTTGAACCGAAGTAATATTCATTATCAATAAAATAATATCTTACTCCGTCTTTAACAATTTCAAAAACGCCACAGTATTTTGTGCGCCAGCCCACAGGCACATAGATAAAAAATTTATATTCCATCTGTGAAACATATTTTTCATCTATACAGCCATACTTTGGCATCACTACTGCAACCTCATGGCCCTGTTTTACAAGAGCTCTCGGAAGAGCGCCAACTACATCTCCAAGGCCTCCGCTTTTAGCATAGGGTGCTACCTCAGATGAAACCATAAGTATTTTCAATTTTATGTCCCCCTTAAACTACTACTCGCTTTCCTATGATTACAGGGTATGTTTCCTGTCCCACAAGCTTTTTACCCTCTCTTAAAATAACTTCCTTATCGAAAATTGCATTTTCCACAAGGCAGTTTTCCATAATCTGTGAGTTCTGCATTATGATTGAATTTTCAACCACAGCACCCTCTCCGATTTTTACACCTCGGAAAATGATACAGTTTTTAACCTGTCCCTCAATAACACAACCGTCTGCGATAATTGAGTTTGTAACGCAGGAATTCTTTCCGTACTTTGTAGGCACCATATCCTTTACCTTTGTGTAAATTCTGTCGTCATCCTTTGTGCCAAAAAGCTCATCTCTTACTTCTTTCTTAAGCAGGTCAAGGTTAAAGCCAAAGTAAGTCTTTATATTATCAATTGTCTTTGAATAGCCCTCAAATTCATAAGCATAAATCTTAAGCTTATCAATATTTGACATAAGCAAATCTGCGTTAAGCTTATGCTTTCCGTGTGCAATACAGTCCCCTACAAGCTCTAAAAGCAGGGACTTCTTTATGTAGAACATATGCATATAGGAATTATTAAGCTTCTGGACAGTAGGGTAAAGCTCCATGTCTGTAACCCTGCCGTCTTTATCAACATCTAAAAAGATATGTCTTTTAAGGCGTCTGTCTTCAATCTGTCCCACTTTTGTGTAAACCATAGTGATATCTGCGTCCTTTTCCATATGAAGCTTTTCAACATCTTCATAAGTTAAGTTACAGATAGTGTTACAGTCTGAAACCAAAACATAGTCCTGTCTGCTTCGTCTTAAATAACTAAAAGCATTATAGATATAGTCAACGCCGTACTGCTTGTTGCTGTCATAAGCCTCGTTATGAGGAAGAATAAAGAGACCGTTCTGCTTTCTGGCAAGGTCCCAGTCCTTTCCTGTGCCGAGGTGGTCAGTTAAGGACTGCATCTTTGAGGTTGTGGTTATACCGACATTTGCTATGCCGGTATTTACCATATTTGACAGAATAAAGTCAATAATTCTGTATCTTCCTCCAACAGGAACTGCCGCTAAAGCACGGAGGTTTGTGAGGTCGCCGAGGTTTGCCTCAGGATTTTCTGAAAAAATTAAACCAAGTGTACTGTTATGCATATCTCTTTACCTCCTTACGCCTTTATACTCTTTGTAACCATTGAGTTTTTAGCAATAGCCACATCGTCTTTTATTTTTACTTCCGGTGCAACAAGTGTTATGTCTGCTGCACAGATTTTTGTGTTTACAAAATCTTCAATGGCACCAATTTCTTCTGTGCCGATTTTAACATTCTTTCCGATAACTGCGCCTGTGCCTACAATAGCCTTTTTGATTACTGCATCACGGCCTATATGTGCCCCTGGAAGAATTACAGAGTCAATAATTTTCGCTCCCTCTTCCACAACAACACCTTCGGATAAAATTGAATGTTCAACCATACCGTCAATTTCACAGCCCTCTGTTATATAACAGTTTTTAACCACAGCTGTATTTGAAATATAGTGTGGAGGCTTTGCAGGGTTTTTACTGAAAATTCTCCAGTCCTTATCGGAAATATTCATTGCAGGAGCATCATCTAAAAGCTCCATATTAGCATCCCACAAGCTCTGGATTGTACCTACATCCTTCCAGTAGCCGTCGAATCTGTGCGCCATAAGCTTCTTTCCGTTTTCAAGCATCTTCGGAATAATATTCTTACCAAAATCGTTATCTGAATTTACATCCTTTTCGTCCTCGATAAGATACTTTTTAAGCACCTTCCATGTGAAAACATAAACACCCATTGATGCAAGGTTTGATTTTGGTTTCTTTGGTTTTTCCTCAAATTCCACAATCTTTAAATTCTCATCTGTGTTCATAATTCCGAATCGTGATGCCTCGTCCCAAGGAACTTCAATTACAGCGATTGTAGCGTCAGCGTTAGCCTTTTTGTGAGCCTTAAGCATCTTCGCATAGTCCATTTTATAAATATGGTCTCCTGAAAGGATTACCACATATTCAGGGTCGAACTGGTCAACAAAACCGATATTCTGGTATATGGCGTTTGCTGTGCCCTTATACCATTCTCCCTTTTCTGCAGATACATAAGGAGGAAGAACATAAACTCCTCCGTTTTTTCTGTCTAAATCCCATGGCTGTCCCGAACCGATATAGGTATTAAGTTCAAGAGGCTGGTACTGGGTTAAAACGCCCACAGTATCAATCCCTGAATGTGTACAGTTACTTAAAGGAAAATCTATAATTCTGTATTTTCCTCCGAATGGCACAGCAGGTTTTGCCACCTTCTTGGTAAGAGCACCAAGACGGCTTCCCTGTCCGCCCGCAAGAATCATTGCAACGCATTCTTTCGATCTCATATCTTTATCCTCCTATGGTTTATTAGCCTTTCTTATTGTCCGTTCTATTGCCTTTTTTCTTTATATAAAATGCCGAAAGGGCAGGCAAATCAACTTTTATTCTGTATTTAAAATCTCCGTAGGCTTCCTTTTCAGCCTTAAAGGTTTTCTTTAAGTCACCTGTTCCGCCGTAGCATTTATCGTTTGTGGAAAATACAACCTCATATTCTCCCGCGGTTGGCACTCCGATATAATAATCATCTCTTCTGCGGGCAGCAAAGTTTGCAACCACAATAACCTTATCACGTTTATTTTTACTTATCCTCATAAAGGATACGACATTATTCTGGTTATCATCAGGGCAAATCCACTTAAAGCCTGCCCAGTCCCTCTCAACCTCGTGCATTGCCTTATGGGACTTATAGAACCTATTAAGCTCCCCTGTGTATTTCTGCATATTTCTGTGCATTTCATAATCCAAAAGCAACCAGTCAAGCTGCTCGGCGAAACGCCACTCTATAAACTGGGCAATCTCTCCGCCCATAAACAAAAGCTTCTTTCCAGGGTGGGCATACATATATGCGTAAAGCAATCTTAATGAGGCAAACTTCTGTTCATAGTTTCCGTACATCTTATCCACCAGCGACCTTTTTCCGTGAACAACCTCGTCGTGGGACAGAGGCAGAATATAGTTCTCTGAAAAGGCATACATCAGTGAAAATGTAATCATTCCGTGGTTCGGGCCCCTGAAAAACGGGTCCATTGACATATATCTTAAAATGTCATTCATCCAGCCCATATTCCACTTGAAGTTAAAGCCCAGGCCTCCCTCATGGGCAGGCATTGTAACTCCGCCCCAGGCTGTAGATTCCTCTGCAATCATCAGCACATTCGGGAATCTCTCGAAAACTGCCTTATTCATTTTCTGTAAGAATTCAATGGCGTCAAGATTCTCGTTTCCGCCGTATTTATTCGGTATCCACTCACCGTCACGCCTGTTATAATCAAGATACAGCATACTTGAAACTGCATCAACTCTTAAACCGTCAATATGGTACTCTTCAAGCCAGAAAAGAGTATTTGAAATAAGGAATGAATGTACCTCACTCTTCTCCCAGTTGAAAACCAGAGTTCCCCATTCCTTATGCTCTCCACGTCTTGAATCGGGATGCTCGAAAAGACAGCTTCCGTCAAATCTCGCAAGGCCGTGGGCATCCTTTGGGAAATGAGCAGGAACCCAGTCCATTATAACTCCGATTCCGTTTCTGTGGCACTTATCCACAAACTTCTTAAAGCCATCAGGGGAACCGTATCTGCTGTTTACAGAGTAATAGCCTGTTACCTGATAGCCCCAGGAGCCGTCAAAAGGATACTCCGAAAGAGGCATAAGCTCGATATGTGTGTAGCCCTGTTCCTTTACATAAGGCACAAGACTCTCCGCCATTTCCTCATAGCTGTATAATGTCCCATCCTCGTGTCTTTTCCATGAACCGAAGTGCATTTCATAAATATTTATTGGTTTATCGTAAGGAGGATTTTCTCTCCTTTTATCCATCCATTTTTTGTCTTTCCACTTGTAGCTGTCTTCAAAAACAACTGAGGCTGTGGCAGGTCTTACCTCGCTCTGAAAGGCAAAGGGGTCAGCCTTTAAGAAAGTTCTTCCGTCTCTGCTTTCAATGGAGTATTTATAAACCTCGCCCTTTTTTACACCCTCTAAAAAGGCAGTCCATATTCCTGAATCTGTATCCTTTTCCATAGGGTTAATATTTCTGTCCCATCCGTTTTTATTGCAGACAACAGAAACACTTTTTGCCTCAGGCGCCCACACAGAAAAACGGGTACCCGTCTTTCCATTTTCGTCCTTTATGACGTGTGCCCCAAGAATTTTATATGCGTAAAAAAGCTCGCCCTTATTAAAAAGATATTTAAGCTCTTTTGGAATTTGTAAGTTATTATTCATAATGTCCGTCCCTTTCAGGCTGAAAAAAGTCCCAGTCGCCCTATTTTTTACTTATATAATACCAAAAAGGGAAGGTTTTGTCTATAAATAATCTTGACAAAATTTGTCACATTTTTTGTATAGTATGCACAATCAATATTCAAGCAACATCACGGATTCTGACATAATTTTTATGTTTAATTTATTATCTGTCAAAGTATGTTTTTTATCCCCGAAAATTTCATTAAATTCTGTTTTTCCGCAAAAAACATTTTCAACCTGAATTTCCCTGTCCCATTTGTCAGTATTTACTATGCAGAGATAATTTTTCCCTTGGGTTTCTTCCCCAAAAATATCCCTGTTATTCTTCAGCTCTCTTGTGTAAGCAAAAACCCTGTCGTCGCTATAAACAACGGTGAAATCACCTGTTCTTAATGCAGGGCTTTCGTTCCTTATACCTGTCAGCTTTTTATAAAATTCATAAAGGTCATTATTGCCCTCTCCCCACGGATATGGCTTTCTGTTAAATGGGTCTGCAACCCCTTCCATGCCAATCTCGTCGCCGTAGTATATACAAGGCACGCCCACAAAGGTCATCTGCATAAAAGCAAAGAGCATCTGTTTTCGGATTGCACGGCTTTCGTCCTCGCCCCGGAGCTTTATGTCCCATCTTGAATTCATATCCCTGTCTGTGCCGTCGCCCTGTTGTCCCATAACAGTCTTAATCCTCATTGTGTCGTGAGTTCCTGCTATATTCATAAGGGAGTAGGATACCTCTTTCGGATAGTTTTCAAGTATCTTTAACAACCTCTTTCCAAAGTATGTCCCATTACAGTTTCCCAAAACAAAATCTATCATTGCATCTTTAAATGGATAGTTCATTACGCTGTCAAGTTCGTCGCCTGTAAGGTACTCACGGAGGCTGGAATAGCTTACCTTATTTGAGGCGTCCTCCCAGACCTCTCCGATTATAACTGCGTCCTCGTCAGTTTTCTTTATTTCTTCTCTTAAAATCTTTATAAATTCGTCAGGGAGCTCGTCTGCAACATCCAGTCTCCAGCCCTTTGCACCAAGGCGTAACCATTTCTTTATAACTGCGTCCTCGTCCCTTAAAATATAATTAAGATAACCCTCGCTCAATTCATTTACATTTGGCAGGTTTGTACAACCCCACCAGCTTTCATAATCGTTACTGTCACCTTTGAACTGAAACCAGCTTCTGTACTCCGAGTTTCTGTCCTTATATGCTCCGCCATCGCCGTAGTTTCCGTATTTGTTAAAATAAATACTATCGGAGCCTGTATGGCTGAATACGCCGTCTAAAATTATATTGATGCCCATTTCCTTTGCCTTTTTTGTCAGGCTCACAAAGTCCTCCTCTGTGCCAAGCATCATATCAATCTTCTTATAATTTCCTGTATCATATCTGTGGTTTGAATATGCCTCGAAAATTGGATTTAAGTAGATAACCGAAATCCCAAGCTCCTTAAGATAAGGCAGTTTTTCCTCAATCCCCTTAAGATTTCCCCCGTAAAAATCGTTACAGGCAGGGCCGTTTTCGTAAGGGTGTCTGTTATGGGTAAATCTTTCGTTCCAGTCCTCGTGAACTGTGTATTCCTCCCTCTTTTTAGGGTAGTCAGTGTTTGTCCCATGGAAAAATCTGTCGGGGAAAATCTGATACATTATGCTGTCGCGGAACCATTTTGGTGTATGGAAATTTTTGTCGTAAACTGTAATCTGGTAGGAGTTCATATTGTTATCCCGTCTTAAAACGCCCTCTCCCCCAAGGCTCTCGTCGTTATTCAGATAATAAAACTCTCCCTCATTTGTGCGGATTACAAAATAGTACCAGAAAAGTCCCTTTTTATCGGGAATATTTACTGTTCCTCGGTAAAGGTTGTCCCTTTTTTCCATAGGGATATAGTTTTCCTGATTGTCAAACCATGTTCTTATAAAAGCCTCGTAAACCTCTCCGTCCCATACTTCAAAGCTAAGTTCAACCTGACTTCCCGTTGGGACTGCACCGAATGGCTTTCTGTATTTTTCGTTCTGCGAATTATGATATATGTACATTTTATCACCTTAAAATTATTTTTCTCTATTTTAACACAAAGTCTGGTCCTTTGCAACGGATTTATGTAACAAAATGTCCCTTATAACATATTATGAATGAGGAGTTGATGATATGATTAAAATATTTATTGACGCAGGTCACGGCGGACCTGACCCGGGAGCTGTGGGCAACGATGTAATTGAGGAATATGTAAACTTAAATGTAGCTCTTGCCCTTGCACGCTGTCTTAACAGTGCAGGCTATGAAACTATGCTTTATCGGTCAACACAGGACGAGAATGTTTTAGACGACAAAAATTCCGACCTGTCTAACCGTGCAAATATGGCAAACCGCTGGGGCGCAGACTACTTTATCTCAATCCATACAAACAGTTCGGAGCGTCCGCAGGCGCAAGGAGCAGAAGCTTATGTATATAATCTTGGCGGAACTGCCGAGCGTCTTGCACAATCCATTCTCTCCTCTATTTCTTCACAGCTCGGCTCCGTGAACAGAGGAGTTTTTCCTGCTCGATTTGCAGTTCTCAGGCGTACAAGAATGCCTGCTGTTCTCTTAGAGCTCGGTTATCTCACTAATTCCACAGAGGCTCTTAACTTAAACAGCCCTGCCTGGCAGAGAGCTGTTGCAAACGCAATCTGTCAGGGAATTATAAATTACACGGGTTCACCGTCCTGAAAAGGCACATTTTATGTGCCTTTTCTTTAATCAAACATATCGGAAACTTTATGGGCAATTCTCTCACATTTTCTTCTTGCACGCTTTACATCCCTTGTATTCATTGGGTTTAAGGCAATAGACGCACCTATGGCGATTGCTGTTCCGATTAAGAGTCCTTTAGAAAAATTTTTCATAATTTCTTACCTCCCTTTTTATTTTGTATCCTGTTTTTCTTTTCATTCCTCTTTTTGTTTTTCTCTATTTATATATTTGTAGAAATTTTTTTAAATTTTTCCAATTAAAATGGCTGAAATTATTGACGAATCGCAGTTTTTGGTGTATTATATTGTATTATTAAATTTTTTTCGAGGAGGAAGAATTATGGCAAAAGTTTATCCGTTCAACGGGCTCAGATATAACACCGAAAAGGTTTCGCTTTTTGACGTTGTAGCTCCCCCATACGACATTATTTCCCCTGAAATTCAGGACGCACTTTACAACAAGTCTGAATACAATATTGTAAGAGCAGACTTCGGAAAGGAATTTCCTGAAGACAACGATACTGTTAACAAATACACAAGGTCAGGAGAGCTTTTTGAAAAGTGGCTTAAGGAAGACATTATAAAAGCCGAGGACACACCTTGTTTCTATATTTATGAGCAGGTTTTTAAAAGCAACAACTCAAAGTACAGCTTAAAGGGACTCTACTCCCTTGTTCAGCTTTGCGACTTTAAGGAAAACATCGTGCTTCCACACGAAGAAACCTTAAGCAAGGCTAAGGCTGACCGTTTTGAGCTTATGAAGACTACAAACGCAAACTTAAGTGCAATCTATTCCCTCTATCTTGACGAGGACAAGTCTATGCAGGAATTCATCGAGGTTTTAAGTCAGGGTAACCCTGATTTATCCTTCGGTACAGAGGACGGCGTAGGCCACAATGTATGGATTGTTAAAGACAAGGAAGCTACAGACAAAATTACAGCATTCTTCTCTGACAAGCAGGTTTTCATTGCTGACGGACATCACAGATATGAAACTGCACTCAGATACAGAGATTATATGAGAGAGCAGACAGGGGATATGAGTGAGGACGCTCCATTTAACTATGTTATGATGCTTTTAACTTCAATGAGCGACCCTGGTCTTCTCGTTTTCCCTACACACAGAATGATTAAGGATATGCCTGACTTTGATGAGGAGTCAATTGTCAGCGCTCTTACAGATAATTTCAGCATTTCAAAAATCCGTTTTACTGACGGGGAATACGATGAAATTATTATGTCGAAGCTCCGTAACTGCGGTGACGAAATTCAGTTTGCTATGTACACAGGCAAGGATTATTACTATCTCTTAAAGCTTAAGGATGTTTCCATTATGGATTCATATATTTCCGATAAGCCTGAGGTTTACAGACGACTTGACGTAAGCTGTCTCCACACACTTATCCTTGACAGACATTTCGGAATAAATATGGAAAATATGGCACAGCAGAAAAATCTCCTCTACTCAAGAGATTCAAAGGAAGCTATTGCTGCTGTTCAGGAAGGCAAGTGCCACTGTTCATTCTTAATTAACGCTACAAAGATTTCACAGATTAAAGACATCTCCCTTTTAGGCGAAAAAATGCCACAGAAATCAACATATTTCTGGCCAAAGCCTGTTACAGGGGTGCTCTTTAATTCATTAGGATAATATTTTACTCTACCCACGGGTAAGCTCGATAAATATGTGGGAAGAAAGGCCTTGAATACAATGAAAATTGCAATTATGGGTTTCGGAACAGTTGGTTCCGGAGTTGGCGAAATACTTGTTTCACAGAAAGAAGAAATGACAAAGAAGGCAGGAGAACCAATCGAGGTTAAGTACATCTTAGACCTCCGTGATTTTCCTGACAGTCCTTTTAAGTGCTTTACAAAGAACTTTGAGGACATCTTAAACGACGACGAGGTTGGGCTTGTTGTTGAAGCTATGGGGGGCACAGTTCCTGCATACGACTTCACAAAAAGACTTCTCACAAAGGGTAAGCACGTTATTACCTCCAACAAGGAGCTTGTTGCAAAG
The DNA here is from genome assembly GCA_017626595.1 of Clostridia bacterium. GTDB lineage: Bacteria > Bacillota > Clostridia > Monoglobales > Monoglobaceae > RGIG8709. Next base: position 50,234 of record JAGAIJ010000086.1, read on the forward strand.
CACGGCACAGAGCTTTTGACTATTGCAAGAGAAAAGAGCATCAACTATCTCTTTGAAGCATCTGTTGGCGGTGGCATTCCTATTATCCGTCCACTTATTTCTTCTCTTACAGGAAGCGGAATTAACTCTGTTGTGGGAATCTTAAACGGTACTACAAACTACATTCTTACACAGATGATTGATAAGGGTAAGACTTTCGAAGAAGCGCTTTCCGAAGCACAGGAAAAGGGCTACTCCGAAAAGGACCCAACAAATGACATTGAAGGCTTTGACACCTGCAGAAAGACTGCAATTCTTGCATCCCTTGCTTTCGGCAAGGCTATTGATTCAGAAAAAATTCCTACAGAGGGAATTACAAAGGTTACTTTAGAGGACACAATGTACGCTGAAAAATTCTCCTGCTCAGTTAAGCTTATCGGCGAATGCAGAAAGGCTGAAAATGGCGTATTCGCAAGGGTTTGCCCTGCTTTTGTGCCATATTCTAACCTTATCTCAAACGTAAACGGCGTATTCAACGGCATTATGGTTGACGGCGACGAGGTTGGCTCAGTTATGTTCTACGGCCGTGGAGCAGGTAAGCTCCCTACAGCCAGCGCTGTTGTATCCGACGTGGTTGACGCTGTTAAGCACAAGGACACAAACATAAGAATTCTCTGGACAGATGCCCCTGAGGGCTATCTTTTAGACGGAAAAGACTGCAAATACAAGTTCTATCTCCGTCTTAAAGGCGATATGAACGGCTTCGAAAATGCTGTTTCAATCGCTGACGGCGAATTTGCAGTTATTACAGACGAAATTACAGAGGCAGAAATCGAAGAAATCGCAAAAGGTCATGAAATAATCGGAAAGATGAGAGTGATTGGCTAATGATTAAAGTCAGAGTTCCTGCCACATCAGCTAATATGGGGCCCGGGTTTGACTGTCTTGGTGTAGCAATTCAGCTTTATAACTATGTTTCAATTGAAGAATATGACGGGGTTAAAATTGACATAATCGGCGACGGAGAGGATTTTCTTCCAAAGGACGAAAGAAATCTCGTTTACCAGAGCGCTATGGAGATTATCTCAAGGGCAGACAAAACCGTTAAGGGACTGCATCTAATTTTAGAGAACAATATCCCTATTACAAGAGGCCTGGGAAGCAGCAGCGCAAGTATTTTAGGCGGTATGATTGCGGGAAATACCCTTGTGGGAAGTCCCCTTACTATGCAGGAAATCCTTGATATTGCAGCGGAAAAAGAGGGCCACGCGGACAACGTTTCTCCTGCAGTCTTCGGGGGATTTACAGTAAATTCCTACAACGGAAAAACTGTAAACAGCTTAAAATTCCCTGTTCCCGAGGACATCTGTTTCGCAGTCTTCAAGCCTGCGTTCTTCCTTAAGACAAAGAAGTCCCGTTCCGTTCTTCCCAACACAGTTTCTCACCACAGTGCAGCAACCAACACAGGAAACGCTGCTATGCTTGTGGGGGCGTTGCTTACAGGAAAATATGAATTTTTAAAAATCGGCTTTTCTGACGAGCTTCACCAGAAGTTCAGGAAAAAGCTCATTCCGGATATGGACTACATTTTCAGGGTTTCCGAAAAACACGGAGCTTTGGGAAGCTACTTAAGCGGAGCAGGTCCTACAATTATTTCTGTTATTTCCAAGGAAAACGTGAGTTTTCTTGAAAATATAAAAAAAGATATGGAAAAGTATAAAAAATGGCAGGTCGATGTCTATGAACCGGACAACGACGGCGCTGTTATATTATAGGAGGTTTTATTGTGGCAATTATCGTACAGAAATTCGGCGGAAGCTCTGTTGCTGACAAAGACAAAGTCTTTAACGTTGCAAACAGAGTTGTGGAAACATACAAAAACGGCTATGACGTAATTGTTGTTGTTTCTGCTCAGGGAGATACAACTGACGATCTTCTTGAAAAGGCTGCTGAAATCAACCCAAATCCATCAAAAAGAGAAATGGATATGCTTTTGGCAACAGGTGAACAGATTTCAATCTCACTTTTAGCTATGGCTATCGAAACACTTGGCGTTCCTGTTATTTCTCTTACAGGCTGGCAGGCAGGCTTTAGGACTGACTCCAACTGCGGAAGCGCAAGAATTGAGAAAATTGATACTACAAGAATGAAAGAAGAGCTTGCAAGAAGAAAAGTTATTATTGTTGCAGGTTTCCAGGGTCTTGACAAATACGACGACATCACAACTCTCGGCAGAGGCGGAAGTGATACTTCAGCTGTTGCTATTGCAGCACAGATTGGTGCTGAAAAGTGTGAAATCTACACTGACGTTGACGGCGTTTACACAACAGACCCACGTATTGTTCCAGAAGCTAAAAAGCTTGACGAAATCACATTCGATGAAATGCTTGAGCTTGCAAGTCTTGGTGCAAACGTACTTCACAACCGTTCGGTTGAAATTGCAAAGAAATATAATGTTAAACTCGAAGTTAAGTCAAGCTTTAATAAGGTTGACGGAACATTAGTTAAGGAGGCAATTGCTATGGAAAAAATGTTAATCAGAGGTGTGGCAAGAGATAATGACGTTGCCCGTATTTCAGTTGTTGGTCTTCCTGACCAGCCTGGCATCGCATACAAGGTATTCTCAAAGCTTGCACAGGAAGGTATAAATGTTGACATCATTCTCCAGTCAATCGGCAGAAATGATGAAAAGGATATTTCATTCACTGTTACAAAGGGACATCTTGAAAAGGCTCTCGCTATTTTAGAGGGCGAAAAGGACGTTCTCCGCTTTAAGGAACTCCTCCACAGAGAAGATATCTGCAAGATTTCTATTGTTGGCTCAGGTATGGTTAACAATCCTGGGGTTGCAGCTAAAATGTTCCAGGCTCTCTATGACGCAGGAATTAACATCCATATGATTTCTACATCTGAAATCAAGGTTTCAGTTCTTATCAACAAGGACTACGCTGACAAGGCTGTGCAGGTTGTTCACCGTGCATTCTTTGATTAATTTTTAGCCTGTCGTACACAAGGAAGAATTGGTTTTGAAACCATATTTCCCGTTTCTACTACGTCAAAAAAAGACCCGTAATACACCAAGTATTACGGGCTTTCTTTTTCTTGTATAATTCTGAAAATATGTGTCTCAAAACTGCTTCGCACCCTGAAAATTCTTTCAGGGCAAATATTCCTTATGTCCAACAGGCTTGGAACCACACACATATACTAAAAAGGAGTCCGTTTGGACTCCGAGGGCTTCTTTCTCTTGGGAGAAGTCAATTTGGATTTAAGTATTATAAAAGCCTTACAACAGGATGTGTTGTAAGGCTTTATTGATTAGTTCATGATTGTTTCTTCAGTTGTCTTATCGAAGAGGTGAATTCTTGCACCGTCGATAGCCATCTTAACTGTTGTATCATGTGTTGTCTTTGTATCAGGTCTAACTCTTGCTGTGATGTTATTGTTACCGAACTTTGCGTAAACGTAACTTTCAGCACCCATCATTTCAACAACTTCTACATAAGCTTCAACCTGTGTGTCTGCAAACTTTTCAAGGTTATGGTCATCATCATAAATATCTTCAGGTCTGACACCCATAACTACATCCTTACCGATGTATTCCTGGATAATAGCCTTCTGTGCCTTAGCTTCAGGAAGCTTAATTGTAAGCGCATCATTTACAAGATAAATTCCGTCTTCCTTCTTTTCAACCTTAACATCGATGAAGTTCATCTGTGGTGAACCGATGAAGCCTGCAACGAACATATTCTGTGGTGTGAAGTAAAGACCTGTTGGAGTATCAATCTGCTGTGCGATACCGTCCTTCATAACAACAATTCTTGTACCCATTGTAAGAGCTTCTGTCTGGTCATGAGTTACATAGATAAATGTTGTGTTAAGTCTATGATGGAGCTTTGTGATTTCAGTTCTCATCTGAACTCTGAGCTTCGCATCAAGGTTAGATAAAGGTTCATCCATTAAGAATACCTTTGGATTTCTTACGATAGCACGACCGAGGGCAACACGCTGTCTCTGACCACCGGAGAGAGCCTTTGGCTTTCTGTCGAGGAGATGCTCGATATCGAGAATCTTAGCAGCTTCATGTACCTTCTGGTCGATTTCAGCCTTAGGAACCTTTCTGAGCTTAAGGCCGAATGCCATGTTATCATAAATTGTCATATGTGGATAGAGAGCATAGTTCTGGAAAACCATGGCAATATCTCTGTCCTTAGGGAGAACGTCATTCATAAGCTTTCCGCCGATGTAGAGTTCACCGTCTGTAATTTCTTCAAGACCAGCAATCATACGAAGAGTTGTTGACTTACCACAACCTGACGGACCAACAAGAATAAGGAATTCTTTATCAGGAATTTCAATATTTAAGTCCTTTATAGCCTCAAAACCACTGTCGTAAGTTTTGCAAATATTTCTTAAACTTAATTCTGCCATTATAGTTACCTCCTAATTTACTACATATAAGTTCCATAATATGATAACACATATCAAAGAAAAAGAAAAGATGCTAATTATACAAAATTATTAAAAATCTTTTGGTTATTTTGCATAGTTTTTTATAATTTTTTACCTGAAAACCCTTTTATTTCGGGCGTTCACACAATGTTCACATTTCTTTAAGTCAATTTTTCTCCTTTTTTTCTTCCTATTATATATAGGCCCTATATTGTTCCGTTTCTGAAACAGCTACACAAAATCTTGTGAAGCCCCGATTTATTTGGAAATTTTCCAATAAAAGGCTTGACAATTTTTTCAAACTGTGTTAGTATAAGTTGGTTTATAATTTAATAGTCATATTAGGTGATTTAGATGGAAAGATTAAAAACCGAAAAGCACGTTGTAGGCCTTAAACAGTCCGTCAGGGCCGTTGAAGAGGACAAAGCGTCACTTGCTTTCGTGGCGAGAGATGCGGACTATCATGTTGTGTTTCCCTTTGAAAACCTTTGCAGGGAAAAGAATATTCAGATTGAATATGTTAACAATATAAAAGAGCTTGGAAAAGCCTGTCACGTGGAAGTTCCTACGGCGGTTGCTGTTTTACTCAGGTAAAGACGCGAAACGCGTTTTTATATACATATTATATATAGGAGGTGAAAATATTGCCTACATTTAACCAGTTGGTAAAGAACGGCAGAGCTACAGCAGAAAAGAAATCTACTGCTCCTGCACTCTTAAAGGGTTTCAATGCTATTCAGAAGAAGGCTACAGACCAGAATTCTCCACAGAAGAGAGGCGTTTGTACTTCTGTTAGAACAATGACACCTAAAAAGCCTAACTCAGCCCTCAGAAAGGTTGCCAGAGTAAGACTTACTAACGGCATCGAAGTTTCAGCCTACATTCCTGGCGAAGGACACAACCTTCAGGAACATAGCGTTGTTATGATTCGTGGCGGAAGAGTTAAAGACCTTCCTGGTGTACGTTACCACATTATCCGCGGTACTCTTGATACTGCAGGTGTTACAAAGCGTAACCAGTCTAGATCTAAGTACGGTGCAAAGAAGCCGAAGGATGCAAAGTAATTTGCAAACAAACTAAGAAACAAATAGTGCGTATTGCTATTTAATATATATCAAAGTGAATGTTACATTCCCACCGATGTGTAATAGAATACAGCACGACAGTATCCCAAAGGGATATTGAGTACCATGGGGTCGTTACCCCAAGAATGGAGGGAAGAAAAGTGCCAAGAAAAGGACATGTTGCACGTCGTGACGTTTTACCTGATCCACTTTACAACAGCAAGACTGTTTCCCGTCTTATCAACAACATTATGCTTGACGGTAAGAAGGGTGTTGCTCAGGCAATCGTTTATGATGCATTTGAAATCATCAAAGAAAAGACAGGAAAGGATCCTGTTGAAGTATTCGAAGACGCAATGAATAATGTTATGCCTGTTCTCGAAGTTAAGGCTCGCCGTGTAGGTGGTGCTAACTATCAGGTTCCAATCGAAGTTAGAGCTGACAGAAGAGAAACTCTCGGTCTCAGATGGATTACATTATATTCAAGACAGAGAAGTGAAAGAACAATGGCAGAAAGACTTGCTAACGAGCTTATCGATGCTACAAACAATGCAGGCGGAGCTTACAAGAAGAAGGAAGACACTCATAAGATGGCTGAAGCTAACAAGGCTTTTGCACACTTCAGATGGTAATTCCTATTCGGTTTTTACAAATCTTTTAGATTTAACTTTTGAAAGGAGGAAATTATTATGGCTAGACAGTATTCACTTCAAAATACAAGAAATATCGGTATCATGGCTCACATCGATGCCGGAAAAACTACAACTACTGAAAGAATCCTGTATTATACAGGTATAAACCATAAACTCGGTGAAACTCATGATGGTTCCGCTACTATGGACTGGATGGCTCAGGAACAGGAGCGTGGTATTACAATTACTTCTGCTGCTACAACATGTTTCTGGCAGCCAAAAGAAGGTCCTTACAAAGGCATAAAGAACAGAATTAACATCATCGATACACCTGGACACGTTGACTTTACAGTTGAAGTTCAGCGTTCACTCCGTGTACTTGACGGTTCTGTTACTGTTATGTGTGCTAAGGGCGGTGTAGAACCACAGTCTGAAACTGTATGGCGTCAGGCTGACGATTATAAGGTTCCACGTATGATTTTCGTTAACAAGATGGATATCATGGGTGCTGACTTCTATAACGTTGTTAACATGGTTCACGAAAGACTCCAGGCTAACGGTGTTCCAATCCAGCTCCCTATCGGTGCTGAAGAAGACTTCATAGGTATCATCGACCTTATGAACATGGAAGCTGAAATCTATGATGACGAGCTTGGTGAAAAGTATCACAAGGATGCTATCCCTGCTGATATGATGGACAAGGCAGAAGAATATCGTCAGAACATGGTTGAAAAAATCTGTGAAACAGACGAAGTTCTTCTCGAAAAGTTCTTCGAAGGTGAAGAAATCACTGTTGCAGAACTTAAGAAGGCTTTAAGAAAAGCTACAATTAACAATGAAATTATTCCTATTCTCTGTGGTACAGCATATAGAAACAAGGGCGTACAGCTCCTTCTCGATGCTATCATCGAATATATGCCAGCTCCAACAGACGTTCCTAACATCAAGGGTGTTAACCCAAATACTGACGAAGAAGACGAAAGACCATCTTCAGACGATGCTCCGTTTGCTGCTCTCGCATTTAAGATTGCAACAGACCCATTCGTAGGTAAGATCTGCTTCTTCCGTGTATATTCAGGTTCTCTTGAAAAGGGTTCATACGTTCTCAACTCCTGCAAGGGTAAGAGAGAAAGAATGGGTAGAATTCTCCAGATGCACGCTAACCACAGAGAAGATTTAGATATCGTTTACTCTGGTGATATCGCTGCAGCTGTTGGTCTCCAGAACACAACAACCGGTGAAACACTTTGTGACGAAAAGGCTCCAATTATCCTTGAATCAATGGTGTTCCCTGAACCGGTTATCCGTGTTGCTATCGAACCAAAAACTAAGGCTGGACAGGAAAAGATGGGCTTAGCTCTTGCAAAGCTTGCTGAAGAAGATCCAACATTCAAGACTTATACAGACGAAGAAACAGGTCAGACAATTATCGCTGGTATGGGTGAACTTCACCTTGAAATCATCGTTGACCGTCTCTTAAGAGAATTTAAGGTTGAAGCTAACGTTGGTCAGCCTCAGGTTTCATACCGTGAAGCATTCAGAAATCCTGTTAAAATCGAGCACAAGTACGCTCGTCAGTCAGGTGGTAAGGGTCAGTACGGTCACGTACTCATTGAATTCGAACCACTTAACGAAGGCGACGGATATGTATTCGAAAATGCAATTGTCGGCGGTGCTATTCCTAAGGAATACATCCCTGCTGTTGACGCTGGTATCCAGAGCGCTATGCTCAACGGTGTACTTGCAGGTTACAACGTAGTTGACTTAAAGGCAAGACTCTATGACGGTTCTTACCACGAAGTTGACTCTTCTGAAATGGCGTTTAAGATTGCTGCTTCTATGGCTTTCAAGGAAGCTATGAGAAAGTCAGACCCAGTTCTTAAAGAACCTATCATGCTCGTTAACGTAATCACTCCTGACGATTACCTCGGTTTCGTTATCGGTGACTTAAGCTCAAGACGTGGTATGATCAGAAGCCAGGAAGTTCGTAGCGGTGGCGTTACACAGGTTACTGCTGACGTTCCGCTTTCAGAAATGTTCGGTTATGCTACAGTTCTCCGTTCTGGTACACAGGGCCGTGGACAGTACACAATGGAACCTTCACACTACAGCGAAGTTCCAAAGAACATTCAGGAAAAGATTGTTGACGAAAGAGCAAAGAAGGACTAATCTCCCGATACAGCTTGTCAGTTGACAAAATTTTTCAAAAAACTATTGAAAAGTTTACCTTTTCATAGTAAAATATTATTTAAGTAAATAAATTAAAAGTTTCTATATTAGGAGGAAAACAAAATGGCAAAGGAAAAGTTTAACAGAACCAAACCACATGTAAACATTGGTACAATTGGACACGTTGACCATGGTAAGACAACTCTTACTGCTGCTATTACAAAAGTTCTCGCTTTAAATGGTAAGGCACAGTTCGAAGCTTACGACATGATCGATAAGGCTCCAGAAGAAAGAGAAAGAGGTATCACAATCTCTACAGCTCACGTTGAATACGAAACAGATATTAGACACTACGCTCACGTTGACTGTCCAGGACATGCTGACTACGTTAAGAACATGATCACTGGTGCAGCTCAGATGGACGGTGCTATCCTCGTTGTATCTTCAGCTGATGGCCCAATGCCACAGACAAGAGAACACATCCTTCTTTCAAGACAGGTTGGCGTTCCTTACATCGTAGTATTCATGAACAAGGTTGACCAGGTTGACGATCCAGAACTTCTCGAACTCGTTGAAATGGAAATCAGAGACCTTCTCTCAGAATATGACTTCCCAGGTGACGATATTCCAATCGTTAAGGGTTCAGCTCTCGGCGTTCTCGAATCAACATCAACAGATCCTAACGCTCCTGAATACGCTTGTATCCATGAACTTATGGCTGCTGTTGACAGCTACATCCCAGAACCAGACAGAATGTCTGACCAGCCTTTCTGTATGCCTGTAGAAGACGTATTCTCAATCTCAGGCCGTGGTACAGTTGCTACAGGTAGAGTTGAAAGAGGTATCGCTCACGTTGGTGATGAAGTTGAAATCGTAGGTCTTGGTGAAACAAGAAAGGTTGTTATCACAGGTCTCGAAATGTTCAGAAAGTCACTTGACGAAGCTATGGCTGGTGATAACGTAGGTGCTCTTCTCCGTGGTATCGCTAGAGACGAAATCGAAAGAGGACAGGTTCTCGCTAAGATCGGTTCTATCACACCACACACAAAGTTTAAGGGTCAGGTTTACGTTCTTACTAAGGAAGAAGGCGGACGTCATACTCCATTCTTCACAAACTACAGACCACAGTTCTATTTCAGAACAACAGACGTTACAGGCGTTATTTCTCTCCCAGAAGGCGTAGAAATGTGTATGCCTGGTGATAACGTTGTTATGACTGTTGAACTTACAACAAACATTGCTATCGAACCAGGTCTCCGTTTCGCTATTCGTGAAGGCGGTAGAACAGTAGGTTCAGGCGTTGTTTCTGAAGTTATTGAATAATTGACTTCTTGTTAAAGGGTGCAAATGCATTTTGCACCCTTTATTTTTACTAAACTGCAGGAGGATTTACCATGAAACTCAGTAAGAATTTAGAAGTAAAATGCGACGAGATTACCAATAATATCTGTTCCTTTAAGCTTTACGGAAAGGAGCTTCTGGATACTGATAATCCGTCTCCAAGTGAATTCTATGTAAACGGTTTACCGCTTCAGCTTCGCAAGTATGCTGACCCATACGGCGGAGATTTCTATGACCCTAACTCTACTATGAAGGGTGAACGCTTTACAGAGCATTTATCAGGCTGGGGCCTGGTGCTTAGCCGTAATATGGGCGAAAGAATTTCCGACTTCACAAAGGAAGTTTATTCACCATACAACTGTTTCGGAATTAACTACATAATCCGAAGAGAAAAAGCACATCAGACCTGTGTCAGCCCAGGTCCGGGAGGTCCTGTTATCGAGGCACCTCTCTTTGTTGACACATTTTCACTTCTTAATCTTAACTGGAAGTTCTGGGGCGAGGATACTCGAATGATTTTCGGTTCTTCCCACAGTGCAGGTCCTGCTGATACTGCAGCACATATTGGCTATGAAAATGATACTCCTGAGGTTTGTAAAAAATATTTGACCAACGTTCGCAGACGCCTTTACCCTGGTGTTATGGTATTCCACGGCGGAATTTTCTACAACGTTAAGACCGAGGAATGGGTTGCAATTACCTGCAGAAACTCCCATGTCGGCTATATTCTTAACACAAACAACGCAGGCAAGGGCGTAAGCTATGACTTTACACTTCATGCTGAGTTTAAGCTTAATGACTGGCTCAGAATGCCTGAAATCCGCATCTTCTACGGAAACAACAAGGAAGAAATGAATAGGTTTATGGCAGACTACGTGGCCCACTACTATCAGGAACCGCCTGAATGGACCTTTAAGACTCTCTGGAAAGAGGGACTTACATGGAACAACGCTCCTACATGGAAAGAGCAGGGAGATAAGTGGATTGAAGAATACGAAGACGGTCAGTTCAGCGGTATCAAGTATTCCCTTGTTACAAACAGACCTGTTGACTCAGGCACAAACCCATTCGGCTATGAGCCTGACCCTAACCACGGCACAAAGCAGGAATTTAAGGAAATGTGCTTAAGACTTAAGGAAAAGGGTATTCCTATGCTTATCTGGATGTCCCACAGCGGTCTTGTTCCCGGTGCGCCTGATGTTAAGGACGACTGGTTCATCCGTGGTATTGACGGCAGAATTTCTGCAAGCTGGGGCTCGGAAAATGACGGTATGTTCACAATCAACCCTGGACACCCTGAATATATTGAATACACAAAGAAATGGATTAAGTTCTATATTAAGGAATGTGGCGCAAAGGGAATTTTCTTTGACTGTTTAGGCTGGGCATTCTCCCCTGACTACACAAAGCGCGACTTTATGAGATACCCTGGGGACACAAACCTCCAGAGCATCAAGTTTATGAACGAAATGTATGACTATATTAAGGAGCTTAACCCTGAAGCAATTATGCTGGGCGAAGGCACAAGCTTAGAAGGTCCTTGCAACATCTTCGCACTTCATTCAAATCCTGTGAAAGCTATTGACGGCCTTGGCCCAAGAGACTTCTTCTTAAACATTAACAAGTACTCCAAAAAGAGATTTGTTATTGACCAGGCAGGTTTCTTAAACCCAGGTTCAGGTCTTTGCGAAACAATTCCAAGAAAAATGGGCGAACCATTTAAGGAACACAATCGTTTCCTCGTAAAGCTTCTCCGCGAAGTTGGCGGACGTGATACATTCAAGTACGCAGGCGACCTGCTTTCAGTTTACGAAAACCTTTTATTTGTAGCATTCTACGATAATAAAGCTCCTGAAATTGACGTAAAACTTCCTGCAGAGTATGATAATGTTAAAACTATTACCGAAAAGTTTACAGGCAAGGTTTACGAGAGAAACAGCGACGGCGTATTCGAAAAGGTTTACCCTGGAATTTACGAAATGTAAAAATTAAACCCTAGGCGAGATGCCTAGGGTTATTTTTTATTCTATTCCATTAAAAAACGGTTTCGAGTTTGAAATTTCCACATCCACATCAGGAAAATTATTTCTTATAAATCTTCCGAGGAAATTACAGATTATATTCTCTGTTTCAAAGTGACCTGCATCAATTATGTTAAGGTCAAGGGCTTTCGCCATAAGACCCTTATGGTGAGGCACGTCAGCTGTTACAAACACGTCGGCGCCTGCATTCTTCGCGCACTGTATAAAATCTCCGCCGCTGCCGCTGCAAAGAGCAACAGTTTCAATTCTTCTTTCCATATCACCGCCTGCACGGATTGCAGTTGAAGAAAGACTTGCCTTTACGAAGTCCACATAGTTATCCATGGACATTGGTGTGTCTAAATATCCTACTCTGCCGATTGCATCAATTGTATTGCCGAAAATATCGGTACATTCCTCTTTTGTGAACATTCTCACATCAGAAAGCCCAAGCTTTTCAGCCAGAAGGTCGTTCATTCCGCCGTTGCACTTATCAAAATTTGTGTGCATACTGTATGCGGAGATGTTGTTCTGTATAAGCTTTCTTACGATTGCTCCTGTTTCATCCTGTTCAATCACAGCCTTAAGCGGAGTAAACAAAAGCGGGTGGTGGGAGATAATCATATCTGCCCCTGAGGCGATTGCCTGATTAACATTTTCCATTGTAATATCAAGGCAAACGAGAATTTTGTCGATATCTTGCTCAAGATTGCCAACCATAAGACCGACGTTGTCCCACTCTTCCTTTAATTCAGGGGGTGCAAGACGCTCCAAAGCTCTTTTAATTTCTTTAACTTTCATAAAATTCCTCCTCCGTTTCAAGAAGTAATTTTTTTAACCTTTCAAGTTTATCTCTGTCAGGATTTTCAGCTTTTTCAATGCCCTCTATGGCATTTTTAAGCTTGTTTATTCTCCTTTTTAAGTATTCAGGAAAATAAATATCCTCTCTTAAAAGCTTTCCTATATAAATTTCGGCATCATTATATTCTTCAGCCTCTCCAAAACGGGCAACCATTATATTATAAATCTTTTCGCCCTCTTTAGCTAAAACTTCCTTGTTAATCCTGAAGTTATTTTTAATTAAATATTCCCTTAATTCGTCATCAGCTGTCATAGGCTGTAAAATCAGCTCCATATCTTGAGCAAGATATTTGGAGGTTTCTAAA
>JAGAIJ010000087.1 GCA_017626595.1 Clostridia bacterium
ACTGGCAGGGGACAAGGGCTTTGGCCTTGACAATGCCACTGTTACAACCATTGCGGGCAAAATAAAGGAATGTCACGAAATGGGCGCTGAAATCGCTATCGTGGTTGGCGGCGGAAACTTCTGGCGCGGGAGAACCGGCGAGGGTATGGACAGAAGCCGTGCAGACCATATGGGTATGCTTGCAACTGTTATTAACTCCTTGGCTCTTCTTGATGCACTTGAACAGCAGGGTATTCCCTCAATCGTTCAAACCGCTATTGAAATGAGACAGATTGCAGAGCCTTACATAAGACTCAAGGCTATGCGTCATCTTGAGAAAGGCAGAGTTGTTATTTTTGCTTGCGGAACAGGAAACCCGTTCTTCTCAACCGACACAACAGCGGCGCTTCGCGCGGCAGAAATTGATGCAGAAATCATTCTTCTGGCAAAGAAAGTTGATGGCGTTTATGACAGCGACCCCCACGTTAATCCAAATGCCAAGAAATTTGATTCACTCAGCTATATTGATGTTCTCAACCGCGGACTTGGGGTTATGGACTCAACAGCTACCTCACTTTGTATGGACAATAATATTCCGATTTTGGTGTTCGGTCTTGATGACCCCGAAAACATAAAGAGGGCAATCCAGGGCGAAGAAATAGGAACAATAGTAAAATAGTAATTTACACGAAAAATTTTTGAAAGGTGATGACCATAATGCAAAATGCAGAAAACAAAATGAATAAGGCGATAGCAGTTCTTCAGGCGGACCTTGCGGCAATCCGTGCAGGCCGTGCTAACCCAGCTGTTCTTGATAAGGTAACTGTCGAATATTACGGAGTTCCCACACCTGTACAGCAGGTGGGTACTGTGGCTGTTCCTGAGCCGAGAACAATCACAATTCAGCCCTGGGATGCATCAATCCTTGGCGAAATTGAAAAGGCAATTCTTAAGTCTGACATAGGAATTACACCCTCAAATGACGGCAAGATGATTCGTCTCAACTTCCCGCCCCTTACAGAAGAAAGAAGAAAAGAGCTGGTAAAGGGCATTTCAAAACGTGGTGAAGAATGCAAGGTTGCTATCCGCAATGTACGTCGTGATTCTTTGGAAGGCTTTAAAAAGCAGAAGAAGGACGGAGAGATTACTGAGGATGACCTCAAAAATCTTGAAACAAAAATCCAGAAGCTTACAGACAAGTTTGTGGCAAACATTGACACAATCATTGCTGATAAAGAAAAAGAAATTCTTGAGGTATAGTCTTTTATGTTTTTTAAGAAGAAAAACCGCAGAAAGCTTGATATGAATAATATCCCTCAGCATATAGGGATTATTATGGACGGAAACGGCAGATGGGCAAAACTTAGAGGTCTTCCTCGTTCTGCAGGTCATAGAGCCGGAGCCGTAACCTTTAAAGAAATAACGCGATATGCCAATAAAATCGGAGTAAAATGCTTAACGGTATATGCTTTTTCCTCTGAAAATTGGCGCCGACCGGAAAAAGAAGTAAAATATATTATGTCTCTTTTTAAATCCTATCTTAAAGAC
>JAGAIJ010000088.1 GCA_017626595.1 Clostridia bacterium
AGGGTGATGTTCCCTATAATTGATTTAAGAGGAAATGTCATTGCTTTTGGGGGAAGAATAATTAATGCCGAAGAAAAAGATGGATATAAGCCTCCTAAATATTTGAATTCTGCTGAAACTCCTGTTTTTAATAAGGGAAAGAACTTATTTTCCCTTAATCTTGCAAAGAAGGATTCTCAAACGCAATGTATTTTGTGTGAGGGATATATGGATGTTATTTCGGTATATCAGGCAGGAGTTACAAATATCGTTGCAACCCTTGGAACGGCACTTACTGAAAATCAGGCAAAGCTTTTGATGAAGTATTCGGGAGAAATAATTCTTTGTTATGACAGTGATGATGCAGGACAAGCTGCAACCCGACGAGGTATTGAAATTATTAATTCAGTGGGTGGAAGATGCCGTGTGATGAGGCTGAAAGGTTCTAAGGACCCCGATGAATACATAAAGACAAACGGCGTTGATTTGTTTAAAAAAGCAATTAAGGATGCTCTTCCGTCTACAGAATATCTTATAAGATTATTAAAGTCTCAGTTTGATATTGATAACCCCGACGGAAAAATAATGTTCATCCATGGTGCTGCAGAAGTTTTAGCGGGAGTACAAAGTGCTGTTGAAATTGATGCGTACGTTAAAAAGATATCAGACGAAACGGAAATCAGCAAAGATGCAATTTATGCTGAACTAAAAAAAATCCGTTCCAATGATAAAAGTGGACAAGGTATTATAAGGCAAGTTAAAATCCCAGGGAAAGAAAAGAACAAACCTGTGGATAATCGTATATTAGGTGCGGAAAGACGTCTTTTGGGCTTGATTATTGACAGCAAAAAAGCTTATCTTAAAGTAAAAGATGAGTTTTCACCTGTAGATTATTCGGATGGACCGTTAAGAAAACTTGCTGAAATGGTTTATAATTGCTATGAAACAGGAGAAAATATTGATCCTCCGCTTATTATAAATAAGTTTAAAGATGAGGATGCGGACCTTGTGTCACAGGTCTTCTGTAACATAGAAACATATAAAGACGAAGAAAACACATTAAAACAACTTGTAAACAGCATAAAGGTAGAAAAAATTTCTATTGAGCTTGAAAAAGCAACAAACGAAAATAATGTCGTAAAGGTTAAGGAGCTTTTGACCCGTCGACTTGAATTGGAAGGGAATAAGTAAATGTCAGATTTAGAAAACAAGAAACAGATAGTAAAAGACCTTATCGAAAAGGGTAAGGCTAAGGAACTTTTAACACATAACGATATTCTTCAGTTCTTTGCTGATACAGAATTCACTCCTGAAGAAATGGAGACTGTTTATGATGCTCTTGAAAAAGAAGGTATTGAAATAGTAGAAGACCTTGATAAAGAGCTTGAGGAGATTGAAGTATCTCAGGAAGAACTTGAGGATTTATCAGTTCCTGAAGGCATCAGTATTGACGACCACGTTAAAATGTATCTTAAAGAAATTGGTAAGGTTGACCTTTTAGGACCTGAAGAAGAAACTGCGCTTGCAAAAAGGATGACTGAAGGAGATGAGGAAGCAAAAAAGAAGCTTGCTGAAGCAAACCTTCGTCTTGTTGTTAGTATTGCAAAGAGAT
>JAGAIJ010000089.1 GCA_017626595.1 Clostridia bacterium
AAAGAGGATTACGTGAAATACCCATTTCAATGCTAATAAAACTCGCAGATTTATATAATACCTCTGTTGATTATATTATAGGAAGAACAGATAAAATTTAACAATAAAAAAGGACACCCTTTGGGTGTCCTTAAATTTTGGTGGATCTTCAGGGACTCGAACCCCGGACCAACCGGTTATGAGCCGGTTGCTCTAACCAACTGAGCTAAAGATCCATATATTGTAAAACAACATCTGTTATTATATTATACAATATATGTTTTGTCAAGCAAAAATATCAATTTTTTTCTACTCTGTTACGCATAATTCCGTTAGAAAAAGCACGAATATTTTCCACAATTTCAGCCATACATCTTTCTCTTGCCTCAAAGGCTCCCCATGCCATGTGCGGTGTCATGCAAACATTGTCAAAATCCTTAATTTCATAAAATGGGTGTTCTATGCCAAATGGCTCAACCGAGTACACATCAGTGCCAAATCCCGCAAGCTTGCCCAACATGACAGCATCTTTGACCGCCACCTCATCAGTAACAGCCCCACGTGCAGTATTAACCAGAATTGCATTCTTCTTCATTTTCGAAAGAAGCTCAGCCCCAATCATTCCTCTTGTAGCCTCAGTCAAAGGCGTATGAACAGAAATTATATCTGCTCTCTCAAACATTTCATCAAGAGAAACGCACTCCACTCCATCAATCTTTTCACGCTTGTTCACAATAACATTACATCCAAAAGCCTTTGCAATCTCTCCAACCTTTTTGCCGATATTACCGTAGCCAACAATCCCCCAGGTCTTTCCCGAAAGCTCAAAATATGTTGGAACAAGCCTGTTTGCAACTCCTGATTCAGAGTAGCTTCCCTCACGGACAAAGTCAGTATATTCCCTTAAATGCATTAAAAGTTCAAGAGCAATCCCCACAGTAACCTGTGCCACAGAATCAGTGGAGTACCCCACAACGTTAGCAACACCAATTCCATTTTCTCTGCAATAATCACAATCAACATTATCATAGCCTGTTGCAGCAAGACAAATAAGCTTTACCGATTCAGCTCCCTCAAGAGTTTCAGCATTAAGCTTACACTTATTTGTGATAATCACATCAGCATCGCAAACTCTGGAGTAAATTTCTCCATAGGCAGTATTTTCAAAACGCACAAACTCGCCTAAAGATTCAAAAATCGAAAAATCAAGTCCCTCGCCCAAAGTGCAGGAATCAAGCATTACAATTTTCATAAAATTCCCCTCCTCTTTTTGTCCGCCTCAAGCTGATTTATAAGCTCGTCAGCGCTGTCAAATTTAATAATATCACGAATTTTTTCATGGAATAAAATAACAATTTCTATACCGTATAAATCAATTTCAGCATCAAGAATATGTGTTTCAATATTCAAAGCATCAATGCCAAATGAGGGCTTTCCTCCCACATTTGTAATTGCCTTATAAGCTATGTCGCCAACCACAACAGTTGTTGCATAAACGCCTTGACCGATTATTGTATCAGTTTCAACATTAGCCGTAGGAAAACCAAGCTTAGTCCCCACATTTCGTCCCGATTCAACAACCCCACGAACAAAATAGTCTCTGCCAAGCATCTTATTTGCCTTTCGAATCTCACCGTTTTTAAGATAAGTTTTAATCAAAGTAGTTGAAACACATTCATCATCAACCTTAACACAATCCACTCCAAAAACAAAAGTGTCCTCGCAAAGTTCCTTAAGCAAAGCAACATCTCCCGATGCACCAGCGCCAAATCGGTAGTTAAATCCCACGAAAACAGCTTTCGCATTCATCTTTTCCCTTATGTAAAAATGGGCAAAATCCCCACAGGAAATTTTTGCATATTCAGCTGTAAATTCATCTAAAATAACAAAATCAACGCCCATTTTCTCAAGAAAAACAAGCCTGTCCTCAAGTGAAAAGAGCGAATTCTCCGACTTAAAATTGTTCTTATACATATAAACTGCAGATTTAATTCCCGAGATTTTTGCATAAGAAACAGTCTCCTCAATAATTCGGCAATGGCCTATATGAAGAGCTTCAAAGTTCCCAAGTGCAACAGCACAAGGGTCAAAATTTCTAATTTCGGAGAAATCTAAAACAGTCATACCTGTCCCTCACCAAAAAAAGTTTTAAGGATACTGAAATATCCCTTATCAGTCACAGCAATACAAAGAAAATTCTTCTTTTCATCATAGATTCTGCAATATACCCCATCAGGCATAGTTGTAGTAGTTTTAATACCGTTTCTGATTTTCTTTGCATTATTTTCAGCTAAAATAATCTTTTCATAGTCTGAAAAAACTTCCTCGATAGAAATCAAAAATCCAAAATCACCCGAAGCAACTTTTTCCTCAATTTCCTCAAGACTAAATGAATTTTCAATAAAAAATGAGCCTGAACGGGTTCTTTTAAGTGCAGACATACAGGCCCCGCAACCAAGTTTCTGTCCGATATCGTGGCATAATGTTCTTATATATGTACCCTTTGAACAGTCAACCTTTATCTTCGCCTTATCACCGGAAAAATCAAGAATTTCAATGCCCGAAACAGTGATAGTCCTTGCCTCACGCTCTACAACCTTTCCCTCCCGGGCAAGTTCATAAAGCTTTTTTCCGTCTATTTTAATAGCGGAATACATAGGCGGAATCTGGCTGATTTCACCGATAAACTCGCCTACAACAGCCTCAAACTCCTCACGGGTAAAATTAACATCAGCTCTGGATAAAACCTCGCCAGAAATATCCTGAGTATCGGTTACAATACCAAAGGTAATTTCGGCTATATACTGCTTTTCATCAGCCATAAGGAATTCGGAAATCTTTGTTCCGCGACCGATACACATAGGTAAAACCCCTGTTGCATCAGGGTCCAAAGTCCCCGTATGACCAATCTTTTTCATACTTAAAATCTTCCTGAGGCGATAAACAACATCATGTGAAGTTATCCCCAAAGGTTTATTTATATTTATAACACCGTCCATAAATTACCTCAGATGTTCAATAATTTTATTAACAACAGTCCCTCTTACGGTTTCCTCATCACCAAAAAGTGAAAAACCGCTGGCACGGAGATGACCTCCGCCCCCAAAGGAAACAGCAATCTCGGAAACATCAACAGAATAGTTAGACCTTAAGCTAATCTTAAACTCGTCACAGCCTCTTTCACGGACATAAACGCCCACTTCAACCCCGGAAATGCTGTTAGGTAGATTTGTAATCTTGTCAGCATCAGCCTCACAAATCCCGGCATCTTCAAAATCCTTCATAGATAAATAAAGGTAGGCAATTTTACCCTCAGCAAAATACATAAGCTTGTTTAAGGCAGTTTTCATCAAATCAAAATACTCTTTTGTGTTTGTATCAAAAATTTCTTTAACAAGAGTTGAAAAATCCACCCCAAGCTCAATAAGTTCCCCTGCAATTCTGTGAGTTCTGGCAGTTGTAGAAGAATACTTAAAGTTACCTGTATCAGTCATAATTCCAAGATATAAATCTGAAGCGGTGCCCATAGACATACTATGTCCCATTTCCTTAAGTAAAAGACAGATTATCTCAGCTGTAGCAGGAGCATCAGCGTCAACATAATCAATACCTGCAAAATCCACGTGAGTTCTGTGATGGTCTATGGCAACAGTATTGGAAAACGCCTCAAAATCAGCCGAAAACTCTCCCAAACGGTCCACAGATGCACAGTCAAGTGCAATCCACAAATCGCAATCTTCCTTTGTTAAACCGCTGTTTTTTTCACAGGAAATAAACTTATATTCCTTTGTGGGAACAAAGATACTCTCTAAACAGACAACAGCCTCCTTGCCCATATCTGAAAGCGCCGACTTAAGTCCAAAGGAACTGCCTAAAGCGTCCCCGTCAGGTCTTGTATGGGTAAAGATAACAATTTTCTTAGCAGATTCAATTTTTTTAATAATATTTTCAAACATAGAATCACCTTAAAGGTTTTTTAATACTTCGCTTATGTGTGAACCGTATTCAATTGAATCGTCCAAAACAAAAACGAATTCAGGTGTATAACGAAGGTCAACACGACTGCCGATTTCACGGCGAATGAAACCTGCTGCATTTTTAAGTGCAGCAATGCAATCATTCTTTGTCTTTTCATCGCCCATAACACTGATATAGGCTTTAGCGACCTTTAAGTCGTTAGCAACCTTAACATTTACAACAGAAGTCATAAGAGGAATTCTCGGGTCTTTAAGTTCACGGATAATAAGACTAAGTTCCTTTTTAACTTCCTGAGTGATTCTGTCTATCCTCTTAAAATTAGGCATAATTTAAACCCCCTTTAGTCAGGCTTAACCTCTTCCATAATGTAGGCTTCAATAACGTCTCCGTCCTTGATATCGTTAAACTTATCGATAGATACACCACATTCGTAGCCCTGTGCAACTTCCTTTGCATCGTCCTTAAATCTCTTAAGTGAGCCAAGGAGACCTTCGTGAATAACAATACCGTCACGAACAACACGAACAGAGCTGTTTCTCTGGATTTTACCGTCTGTTACATAAGCACCGCCGATAGTACCAACGCCGGACACTTTAAATGTAGTTCTGATTTCAACATGACCAAGTACAACTTCCTTAAATTTAGGAGCAAGCATACCCTTAAGAGCCGCCTCAATATCTTCAATAGCATCATAAATAACACGATAAAGTCTGATATCTACCTCAGCATCTTCAGCAGAAGACACAGCACCAGGTGTAGGTCTTACGTTAAAGCCTACGATAATTGCATTAGAAGCACTTGCAAGCATAACATCAGATTCATTGATAGCACCAACATCACCGTGAATTACATTTACACGAACTTCTTCGTTTGTAATTCTCTCCAGGGACTGACGAACAGCCTCAACAGAACCCTGAACGTCTGCCTTAACAATAATACCAAGTTCCTTCATCTTACCTTCTTCAATCTTATCAAAGAGGTTGTCAAGAGAAACAGTATTCTTTCTCATCTGTTCTTCCTGCTTAGCCTTGAACTTTCTTGCTTCAACAACCTGTCTTGCCTTTCTTTCGTCGTTTACAACGTGAAATACGTCACCGCCCTCAGGAACATCAGATAAACCTAAAATTTCAACAGGAACACAAGGACCTGCTTTCTTAATAGACTTACCCTTATCGTCAATCATAGCACGAACACGGCCAACAGTTGTACCTGCAACGATAATATCACCAACTCTAACAGTACCGTTCTGCACAAGAAGAGTAGCAACAGGTCCACGACCCTTATCAAGCTGTGCTTCGATAACAGTACCCTTACCAGGTCTGTCA
>JAGAIJ010000090.1 GCA_017626595.1 Clostridia bacterium
AAAATTGCGTCAAGCTCATAGTACATCTCTGAAAATGAGGTCGTTCCGCTTTTAATCATTTCTGCAATTCCCAAAAGTGTTCCCCAATAAATATGGTCAGCTGTGAGCCTGTCTTCAACAGGGAAAATTTTATCAAAAAGCCATGTTTCAAGTTCATAGCCGTCTGCATAACTGCGAAGCAATGTCATTGGGACATGAGTATGAGCATTCACAAATCCCGGCATTAAAATCTTGCCTTTACCGTCAATTTCATAACCCTCAAATTCAGGGCGTGTTTCACCTACATACTTTATTTTATTTCCCTCTGTTAAAACAAATCCGTCCTTTATAACAGGATTTTCCCTGTCCATAGTGAGAATTGTTACATTTTTTATGAGTATCATAGGTTTTTCCTTTCAAAAAAAGGCTGTTATAAAAACAGCCTTAAAATTATCTTTCGTCAATAGGAATATAGCTCTTCCTCTTTGCCACAGTCTTATAAGCAGGTCTGATAATTTTTCCGCCTGTTAAAAGCTCTTCTATTCTATGGGCACACCAGCCTGCAACTCTTGACATTGCAAAAATCGGTGTAAATAAATCTTCAGGAATACCAAGCATCTGATAAATAAAGCCTGAATAAAAGTCAACATTTATAGGCATTGGGGTTTCAATTCCCTTTTCTTCCTTGAACGCTGTCTGAGAAAGCTTTGCTATAAGGTTGTAGAGTTCATATTCCTTCATACAACCCTTTTCCTTAGCAAGTTCCTCTGCACAGCCCTTAAGCACCTTTGCACGAGGGTCAGAGAGTGTATAAACTGCGTGGCCGATACCATAGATAAGACCGCTGCCGTCCCCTGCCTCTTTTCTGATAATCTTCTTAAGATATTCTAAAACTTCGGCTTCGTCTGTCCAGTCCTTAACATTTGCCTTGATTTCATCCATCATACGGATTGTCTTTTCATTTGCACCGCCGTGCTTTGGTCCTTTAAGTGAACCGATAGCAGCGGAAATTGCTGAATATGTATCTGTATTACTTGATGACAAAACTCTTACTGTAAATGTAGAGTTATTACCACCGCCGTGTTCAGCGTGAAGAATCATTGCAATATCAAGTATTCTTGCTTCAAGCTCTGTGAATGACTTATTAGGTCTTATCATACGGAGAAAGTTTTCAGCTGTTGAATACTTAGGGTTTGGAAGATGGAGCACAAGGCTCTTCTTATCATAATAATGTCTTTTTGTAGCATAAGCATGAGCAATCATTGTCGGAATACAGGCAATAAGCTTAAAACTCTGTCTTAGCTGATTCTCAATATCAAGACTGTCAGGATTCTCGTCGTAAGAATACATACTAAGGGTTGAACGACCGATTTTGTTCATAATATTCTTACTTGGAGCCTTAAGAATCATATCCTCTGTAAAGTTTTCAGGAAGTTCTCTTAAAGAACCTAAAAATTCCTTGAAGTTTTCAAGCTCCTCCTTTGTAGGAAGATAGCCTAAAATAAGAAGAAAAATTGTTTCTTCATAGCCAAATCTGTTTTCCTTTTTACAGTTTTCAATAAGGTCTTCAACAGAAATACCACGATAGTTAAGTACACCCTCAATAGGAGCCTTATTACCTTCGTCAAGAACATAACCGTGTACTTCGCCTACAGCTGTAAGTCCCGCAAGAACACCTGTACCGTCTGCATTTCTCAAACCTTTTTTAACATTATATTCAGTATAATACTGTCTGTTATACTTTTCAAAAGATGAAGTCTGTTCATCTATTCTGCTGATATAATCTGAAATGTTTCCTTTCATAAATTTCTCCTCTTCGTCAATTTCTAACTCAATATACACCTAATATACACCGAAATCCAATTAAAGTCAAGAAAACTTTTGATAAAATACTTGATATTATCGACAAAATCCTGTATAATAGTGTCATTATTTTTTTTATTTTTTAAGGGGGTATTGTTATGGGATGTCTTATTGAACTTAAGAATGTAACAAAAACTTTCGATGACCAGCAGATTTTAAAGGGTATTGACCTTAAAATTCACGAAAATGAATTTCTTACTCTTCTCGGTCCAAGTGGATGCGGTAAAACTACTACGCTCCGAATTATCGGTGGCTTTGAGGAGCCTGATTCAGGGGAAATTCTTTTTAACGGAATTGAAATTTCCAAGTTACCTCCTTACAAACGAGAGATTAACACTGTGTTCCAGAAGTATGCACTCTTCCCACACCTTGATGTTTTCGGAAACGTAGCTTTCGGTCTTAACATCAAGAAAATGGAGAAGTCTGTAATCGAGCAGAAGGTTTCAAAAATACTTGAGCTTGTAGGCCTCTCCGGTTTTGAAAAGAGAGATGTTATGTCCCTCTCCGGCGGTCAGCAGCAGCGTGTTGCAATCGCCCGTGCTCTCGTTAACGAACCAAAGGTTCTCCTCCTTGACGAGCCTTTAGGCGCACTTGACGCAAAGCTCCGTAAGGATATGCAGACTGAACTTAAGAAAATTCAGAAGGAAGTCGGCATTACATTTATTTACGTAACTCACGACCAGGAAGAGGCTCTTACTATGTCTGATACTGTTGTTGTTATGAATGACGGCGAAATCCAGCAGGTTGGCTCTGCTATCGACATATACAATGAGCCTGAAAACCGTTTTGTTGCTTCATTTATCGGCGACTCAAACATTATCCCCGGACATATGATAAAAGACTGCCTTGTTGAATGGGACGGCTATGAATTTGACTGTGTGGACAAGGGCTTTAAGGAAAATGAAGAGGCAGAAATCGTTCTCCGTCCTGAAGATATCGATATCGTTGCACCTGAAGATGCAAAAATCAACGGAACTGTTAAGTCGGTTGTATTCAAGGGTGTTCACTATGAAATTATCGTAGAAACTCCTGACAGAGATTATATGATTCATACAACAGACTTCCATCAGGTAGGTCTTTTTGTAGGTCTTACCATTGAGCCTGAAGATATTCACGTTATGTATACTATGGAGTGGATGTAGATGAAATATTTTAAGAATTTTATTAAACCTTATTTAATATGGTCATTCTTAATCATTGTAATCCCTATTGCAATGATATTCCTCTATGCCTTTACTACATCAGGAAACAATCTCCTTACTATATCATTCACCTTTGACAATTTCAGGCGTATAGCGGAATCAGTTTATGTGGCTGTATTCTTTAAATCAATAAAGCTTGGACTTTTAACTGTTGTGGCATGTCTTTTCCTTGGCTATACCTTTGCGTTCATTATCTCACGCTTTAAGGAAAGTGTGCAGGACGTTCTCATTCTTATCGTTACAATCCCTATGTGGATTAACTTACTTTTAAGAACATACGCATGGATGAGCATTCTTTCCTACAACGGAATTATGAACTCATTACTTATGAAAATTGGTCTTCCGCCGATTTTTGATATTTACACAGACTATGCCGTAATTATAGGTCTTATCTGTAACTTCCTGCCTTTTATGATTATTCCTATCCATACATCATTAAGCAAAATGGATAAATCGCTCATAGAGGCATCCTACGATTTAGGGGCTACACCTATTCAGACCTTCTTTAAGGTTATACTTAAATTATCTATGCCAGGTGTTATAAACGGCTCAATTATGGTTTTCCTTTTATCAATCTCCACCTTCGTTATTCCAAAGCTTTTAGGTGGCGGTCAGTATGTCCTTATCGGAAACCTTATTGAAAACCAGTTTATTTCCGTTGGCGACTGGAACTTTGGTAGTGCGATTTCTCTTATTCTTGCAGTTATTATTCTTATCGCTGTAAGACTTACAAAGAAATTCGACAGAAATGAGGTGTGATATGCTTAAAAGATTAAACAAATTACCTTCATATCTGTATATTGCACTTTGTTTTGCATTTTTCTATCTGCCAATCATTGTGACAATTATTTTCTCCTTTAACGAGTCCAAATCCCTTACACATTTTACAGGATTTTCACTCAGATGGTACGGAGAGCTTATTAAAAATCAGGACGTTATGAGCGCTGTTTACGTATCCCTTTCTATTGC
Organism: Clostridia bacterium; assembly: GCA_017626595.1. Taxonomy (GTDB): domain Bacteria; phylum Bacillota; class Clostridia; order Monoglobales; family Monoglobaceae; genus RGIG8709. Next base: position 4,014 of record JAGAIJ010000090.1, read on the forward strand.
TATTATTGCTACTGCAATATCTACAGTTTTGGGAACACTTACAGCGATCGGTCTTTCGAACTGCAGAAAGATTTTAAGGGAATGGACACTTACTGTAAACGATATTCCGATTATGAACCCTGAAATAGTTACAGCTATCGGTCTTATGCTCCTTTTCTCATCTTTAAAAATGGAAAAGGGTTATCTTACAATGTTACTTGCTCACATCTGCTTCTGTACACCTTATGTTATAACCTCTGTTTATCCGAAAGTACGTGAGCTTGACAAGAACATTGCTAACGCTGCTATGGACCTGGGGGCAACACCATATCAGGCACTTACAAAGGTTATTATACCTATCTTAAAACCAGGTATTTTTGCAGGAATACTCCTTGCCTTTACAATGTCAATCGACGACTTTGTTATTTCATACTTTGTATCAGGCAACGGCGTTATGAATATTTCAATCATAGTTTACAATATGACAAAGCGTGTTAACCCTACAATTAACGCACTTTCAACCTTGCTAATTCTTGTAATTGTAATTATTCTTTTGATTGTAAACCTTCTTCCTCTTATCAATAAGAAAAAGTCAAAGGTTTTCAATCGAATTTTAGCTGGTGGATTTTGTCTTATATTCTTCTTTACGGCATTCTCCTACTTCCACAGCAGTACAACAAAAGTACTTAAGGTTTACAACGCAGGGGAATACATTGACACCGAGCTTATTACAAAGTTTGAGGAAGAGTATAACTGTTCTGTAGTTTACGAAACCTTTGACTCAAACGAATCAATGTACACAAAGCTTTTATCGGGTGAAGAATATGACATTATTATTCCGTCCGACTATATGATTGAGCGTCTTATAAAGGAAGATTTCTTACAGGAAATTGACTGGAGTCTTATTCCAAACAAGGATAATCTCATTCCTGAAATTATGGACAAGAGCTTTGACCCGGGTAATAAATATACTGTTCCATACTTCTGGGGTAATGTTGGTATTCTCTATGATACAACTGTTGTTGAGGAAGCTGACCTTACAGGCTGGGAAATTTTAAGAAACCCTGAATACAACGGAAAGATTTATATGTATGACTCAGAGCGTGACTCTATGATGGTTGCCTTAAAGGCTCTTGGTTATTCAATGAATACTACAAACAGAAACGAAATCTATCAGGCTTATGAGTGGCTCCTTAAACAGAAAGAGCTTGTCGACCCGATTTATGTTGGCGACGAAGTTATCGACAATATGATTTCAGGAAATAAGGCTATGGCGGTTGTATATTCGGGAGATGCATCATATATTATTACTGAAAACCCAAATCTCGACTACTTTGCCCCTCATGAGGGAACAAATATGTGGTATGACGCTATGGTGCTTACAAAGTTCTGCGAAGATACTGACCTGGCTCACAAGTTTATGAACTTTATGCTGGACGAAGAAAACGCACTTCTTAACACTGATACCGTTGGCTATGCAGGTTACACTACAAATGACTTTGAAGAAATGAAGAATACCACCTACCAGGGCGTTTCAGCCTACGAGCCGAGAACAGGTAATGAAAAAGATGAAATCTTTGGCTATCAGGACTCTGAAACTAAAAAATATTTCTCTGAATTATGGACAAAGGTTAAATCACATTAACTATTGGGGACGGAATTTTCCGTCCCTTTTTTATCAGGAGGATAAAATGAAAAAAATTTCAATTACAAGATGTATTATCTTAATCCTTGCAACCATTATCGTTTTTCAGTCATCATACTTTCCTTTAAACCGCGTTAACGCTGACTCAGACGAAATCCGCGGGGTATGGGTTGCAACGGTTTTAGGGCTTGACTATCCGAAAGAGGCTACTAAAAACGAATTTCTACTTAAAAGCCGTATTGATGATATAGTAAACAAAACCTTTGACTGTGGCCTTAACACCATCTATTTTCAGGTCCGACCTTCCTGTGATGCATTATACCCATCAGAGATTTTTCCCTGGTCAGTATATTTAACAGGAGAATACGGCATCGCTCCTGAAAACAATTTTGACCCCCTTGAATACATAATTGAAAAGGCTCACGCAAAGGGAATATCCCTCCACGCCTGGATAAATCCATACAGGGTTACCATGTATGAATCGGACACTGTGCCTGAATTTGCAAAGGGCATCTCCTTTAAGGGAGGGGACGGAAAAACCTATTTAGACCCAGGCAAGGATGAGTCAAAAGAGCTTGTAATTAAGGGCATTGAAGAAATTATAAGGAATTATGACGTGGACGGAATTCATTTAGACGACTACTTCTATCCCTCCTGTTCCTATGACGATACAGCTACATTTAACGAAAATCCGAAAGGTTTTTCAGATATTGCTGACTGGAGAAGAGATAATATAACCTCACTCATAAGCGACATAAAAACTACTATTAAAGATTATGATTCTTCTATCATTTTCAGCGTCAGCCCTGCAGGAATCTGGGACAACAAAAAGAACAATCCTTTAGGCAGTAACACAAGCGGACACAGCACCTATTCCCAAAGCTATGCTGACACAAGGTTATGGGTTAAGAAAAATCTTGTTGACGTTATAATTCCGCAGATTTACTGGGAAAACGGCAACAGCGCCGCTGACTTTAAAACTGTTCTTGACTGGTGGAGCGATGTTCAGTCAGGCACAAAAACAAGGCTCGTAATCGGTTTAGGTGCATACCGTGCTGACGAGGCAAAGTCAGGCTCTGTGTGGTATGGGACAAACGAACTGTCGAAACAGATTGTACAGCTTCGGGCAAAAAAACAGGTTTCAGGCTACTCCATTTACAGACTTGAGTCAATTAACCCAGGACTGAAAGATATGCTTGTATCAAAAAATTCAAGTCAGATTTTTACTGATTTAGACAATCAGCCTTGGGCAAAGCAGTCCATCGAAAACCTCTATAAAAAGGGGATAATTAACGGCTACGACGACGGCACATTTAAAGGTGCAGGAAAAATCACAAGAGCTGATTTTACAGTTTTACTCACAAGAGTTTCAGGAAAAAATGCTGAATTTACAGACAACTTCTCCGACGTACTTCCAACAAAATATTACTACAAGGAAATCGGCATCGCAAAGGCACTAGGTCTTGCAGGGGGCGTAGGGGACAACAACTTTATGCCTGAAAGTAACATCACAAGGCAGGATATGGCTGTTTTAGTTTACCGTTTCTTAAATTCAGAAGGATTGATTGACAACTTTAACACTGCAAACTACGAAGAATTTACTGACGGAGAGGAAATCAGGGATTACGCAAGAAATCCTGTTTCAGCTCTCACTGAAATGAAAATTTTAAAGGGTTACGAGGACGGCAGTTTCCAGCCTTACGGACTTGTTACAAGGGCGGAGACCGCTGTTGTTATAGAAAGACTTTCAGCACTTCTTTAGTCCCTCTAAAATTGTTGACTTTTGTCATCTGTAATGATATACTAAAGATAATTTATGGTACGAAAGGATGTTTTTATGAAAAACACAAAGAAACTTATTTCTTTAATCGGAATAATGGCTCTTGTAGTTGTTATGGCACTTTCAATGACAGTTTTTGCTGAAGGCGAAGATGTTGCAACTGTTAACATGTTTGCAGGCACATTCTGGTCATTAGTTCCTCCGATTATCGCTATCGGTCTTGCACTTATCACAAAGGAAGTTTATTCTTCACTCTTTGTTGGTATTTTAGTTGGTGCATTCTTCTCAACAGGCGGTTTCCACCCTGTTCTTGCAATGGATAACCTCTTAAACGAAGGTATTGTTGCTGCTGTTTCAGGAACTGCAGGAATTTTCGTATTCCTTGTTGTTCTCGGCGTTCTCGTTGCTTTAGTTAATAAAGCCGGCGGTAGTGCAGCTTTCGGTGCCTGGGCTGAAAAGAATATTCACAGCCGTGCAGGTGCTATGATTGCTACATTTATTTTAGGTGTTCTTATTTTTATTGACGACTACTTCAACTGTCTTACAGTTGGTTCAGTTATGAGACCTGTTACAGACAGACAGAAGATTTCAAGAGCTAAGCTTGCATATCTTATTGATGCTACAGCTGCTCCAATCTGTATGATTGCTCCTATTTCTTCATGGGCTGCTGCTGTTGCAAGCTACGCTCCGGAGGGACAGGGACTTTCACTCTTTATCAAAGCTATCCCATTTAACTTCTATTCACTCCTCACATTCGTGTTCATCATCGGACTTGTTGTATTAAAGTTTGACTTTGGTCCTATGAAGCTCCACGAAATGAACGCTATGCTTAAGGGCGACCTTTACACATCAGGGGACAGAGCTGAATCAGAAGCTGTTGAGCCAAACTCAAGAGGTAAGGTTATTGACCTTATTTTACCTGTTGTTGTACTTATCGTAGTTTGTGTTCTTGCTCTTATCTATGTTGGCGGATATTTCGCTGGCGAAACTTTTGTTAACGCTTTCGCTAACACAGATGCAACTGTTGGTCTCCCATGGGGTGGTATTGTTGCTCTTGCAATCACAATCACCTACTTAATGGTAAGACGAGTTGTTACATTCAAGGAAGCTATGGATTGTATTCCAAAGGGCTTTATTGCAATGGTTCCTGCTATTTTAATTCTTACATTTGCTACTGCTCTTAAGAATATGACAGGTCTTCTTGGTGCTGACGTTTACGTTGCAGGTCTTATGGAAGGTGCTGCTGCTGGTCTTGCAAAGTTCCTCCCTGCTATTATCTTCGTTGTAGCTTGCATCCTTGCATTCTCAACAGGTACATCATGGGGAACATTCGGAATTCTTATTCCTATCGTAGTTGCAATTTACCCGGCAACTGACCCACTTATGATTATTGGTATGTCAGCTTGTCTTGCAGGTGCTGTTTGCGGCGACCACTGTTCACCAATTTCAGATACAACAATTATGTCATCTGCTGGTGCTGAATGTAACCACATTAACCACGTTTCAACTCAGCTCCCTTATGCTATTACTGTTGCTGCTATTTCATTCGTTACATACATTATCGCAGGTTTCGTTCCAAATGCATGGATTTGTCTCCCTGTTGGTATCGTACTTACAATTGCAACACTTTTAGTTATTAAAGCTGTTACAAAGGATAAGCAGTAAATCATAATTTAAAATCAAAAGAGGAAAATCATTGATTTTCCTCTTTTTTTATTGCAATTATTCTTATTTTATGGTATATTTTAGTTGATTTCTATAAGAAAGCAGGATACATTTATGAATACTGAAAATACTTATTTTTATATTGCACAGTTCGGCAAAGAAGACTACTCAATGTCTAGCGAGCTTTCAGTTTCAACTTTTGTTGAGTACTTAACAAGCGAAGAAGCCCAGACAGGCGCCACAGGAACCGCAAAGGTTTTCTGGGACAAAAAAGGTCTTTATATTTATGTAAAGGTTGAGGACAATACTCCTGACACTACCTCTGACAAGGTATGGGAAAACGATTCAGTTGAAATTTACATTGATGAAGAAAACATAAAATCCTATACACCTGACAGTGGCTGTGCCCAGTACATTATCGGAAGAGACGGCACTGTTGCCTACGGTTCAATGCCAGGCACAAAGAAAGAAATTGATTTTAATGTAGAGGATTTTAAGGATTATTACATCGTTAAAGCCTATATTCCATTTACTAAAGATATTACAACCTATAAAAAATATATTGGTTTTGATGTTAAAATCAACGACCGCAGAGACGGAAAGCATTGCTCTGTTTCTACCTGGAGCGACAGAACAGGCTTCAGCTTTTCTTCTACCTGCTACTACGGAAATCTCCTTTTATTAAGCGATGAAGAATTTAAGAATACAGATAAATTTATTGTAAAATCTTCAGAAAGGATTTTAGCTCCTGACTCCATTTTCGCAGGCAAAGATGTTCTTCTTCCTATGAAAAATCTTTTTGAAACCACAGGCCGTATGCACCTCCGTTATAGCGAGGAAAACAAAACTTATACTGCACTCCTTGATAAAACAGTTCTCACTCTCAAGGAGGGAGACAAGTTTATTAAGCTTGGCAAGAAAAAGTTTAAGGGACAGAACTCTATAAAGGTTATTGACGGAGAGGTTTTTGTGCCTGCAACTCTTCTTGAAAAGGCAGGACTTATAACCTTTGAAAAGGACGAGAAACAGAGAGTCGGAAAGGTTACAATAAACCTCGATTTACTTATAAGCAAGTATTCACTTCGCGACAAGACCTTCTATTTCCTTGGGGACAGTATTACATACGGAGCCTGTGCCTCCGACCTTAAATACAACTATCCAAACACATTCCACCGTCTTAATCCGCAGATTGGCGAGCTTGTAAACTATGCAGTTCAAGGCTGGCTTGTGTCCTCAAATATGGTGCCTTGTGTTGATACTATGGGGGATGAGGCTGATGCAGTTATCCTTAAGGGCGGAATAAACGATTTTAACACAAATCTTCCATTAGGAAATTATGGTGACACTACTTGTGACACATTCTACGGAGCTCTTGACACAATTATGAAAAAGCTCTCAAAGAAGTATCTCGACAAGTATCTCCTTGTTATAACTCCACTTAAAACAAATCCAAGCTACGGACACTATCACAACGGCGGAAGCCTTGACGATTTCTGTAATGCAATTATTAAGGTTGCAGGAAAATATGCTATCCCTGTTTTAGATTTTAACAAGGTTTCAGGCATAAACTCCGAAGAATTTTCTATGGGTTATTATACAGCCGACGGTCTTCATCCTACAGACAAAGGCTATGAGAGGATTGCAAATCTTCTCTCGGCTGAAGTGAAAAAACATTTCTGGGTTGACTAACAAAAAAGCATCTACAATTTGTAGATGCTTTTATTTTATTTACTTTCAAGAATTGTCCTGAATGTGCGAAGCTCATAGATGTCTGTTCCGTCATAACAGATAAACTTCGTTTTCTGGTCAGCTTCGCTGAAATAACTTTCAAAGTGTGGAATATCAATACTTCTTAAAAACATTGCTGCCACATCATTTCTGCTTGCATTCTCCTCCATATTTTTAAGGTCGTCCCAGTAAATTCTATACATAAGAGCATATTCAGAATAACCCTTTGGATAGCCCAGCAAGGCTTCAGCGGCAGGACCAAGGCCTACTGCACAGATAAGGATTTTGCAAACTTCATTATGGCTTATAAATCTTTCGCCGTTGAAATTTCCATTTTCATCGCCGTTAAACACGCCTTTGCTCTTTAAGATATTAGCATATTTATAATACCAACAGTTTTCAGGCACATCAGGGAAAGTTGTTGTAATTTCCTCATTTTCGTCAATGCCCATTGTTACACAGAGCATTTTTGCAACTTCTCCACGGGTTATATAATCCTCAAGCCTTAAGTTGCCGTCTGTATCTCCCTCGAAAATATGATACTTTTTAAGCTCCGTTTTATCAATTTCACTTAAAGCTCCCTCGTAGGACATTGCCCCTGCAGTTGTCAACAGCATTGAGGCTATTATTAAAAATGAAATTATCTTTTTCACAAAATCAACTCCTGTTTTTATTTTACAATATCTGATTGGTTGTGTCAATAAAAAAACAACCTGATTTCTCAGGTTGTTTTATGCTATTCAGCCATTTTCTTCTCGATATTTTCCTTATACAACATTTCCTTGACTTTCATAAGTCTAATCTGGGTTGACCTTTCGTTTTCGTCAAGCTTCATTGTTATATACTTAATATTCTTCTGGGTTTCAGGGATTACTACGTGTTCAAGAGCGTTAACTCGTCTTCTTGTTTTCTCAATCTCTGAAGCCATAAGCTGACAGGACTTTTCTATCTCTGCAAGTTTAAGCATATCAGGGAAAATATCGGCAAGGGACTTAACCGCATCATCCAAATCACAGGATGTATTGGCAAATCCGTAAGAATATATGTCGTTTGAGTCAGGAGTTCTTGTTTTATAATTAAAAACAGGAATATTTACACTCATAACATTCTTTTCCGAAACTTCGATTGACACAGACTGTTTCGGGGCAAGAAGAGCTGTGTTTATAACCTCATCCTGCATTACAGCCTTTGCAAGTACAAAGTTCTTATTCGCATTATGAATTCCCTGCTCAACCTTTTCTCGGAGAGCTTTATTCTCTTTTACAAGGTCTAAAAACTGTCTCATAAGCTCATCTCGTTTATCTTTCAAGAGTTTATGACCTCTTACAGCTGTTACAAGCTTCTTTTTCAGCCTTGTAAGCTCCATTCGTGTAGGAATTATTGTGTTTCCCGCCAATTATCTCACTTCCTTTTAAGTGTGAAATTTTTAGCCCTGATAGTATTTATCAAGATATTCGTCCTTAATTCTCTTAAGCTCTGTTCTTGGAAGAATTGATAAAAGCTTCCAGCCCAGGTCAAGAGTTTCTTCGATTGTTCTGTTTGTGTTATAGCCCTGTGAAACATATTCATTTTCAAAGGCATCTGCAAACTTCGCGTAAATCTTATCCATTTCAGTTAAAGCCGCTTCACCAAGAACTACCATAAGCTCTTTTGCGTCCTTGCCTCGTGCGTAGGCTGCAAAAAGCTGGTTCATTGTATTTGCGTGGTCTTCTCTTGTTTTGCCCTCACCGATACCCTTATCCTTAAGTCTTGAAAGGGATGGGAGTACATCAATCGGAGGAGTTACATTCTTTCTGTATAAGTCACGGCTTAAGATAATCTGTCCTTCAGTAATATATCCTGTAAGGTCAGGGATTGGATGTGTCTTATCATCTTCAGGCATTGTAAGAATCGGAATCATTGTAATACTTCCGTCCTTGCCTCTCTGTCTTCCTGCTCTTTCGTAAAGGTTTGCAAGGTCAGTATACATATAACCAGGATAGCCACGTCTTCCCGGAACTTCCTTACGTGCAGCAGAAACTTCACGGAGAGCGTCAGCGTAGTTTGTAATGTCTGTTAAAATAACAAGAACGTGCATACCCTTTTCAAAAGCCAGATATTCGGCAGCTGTAAGTGCCATTCTTGGTGTAGAAATTCTTTCAATAGCAGGGTCATTAGCAAGGTTTACAAACATTACTGTTCTGTCGATTGCCCCTGTTTCCTTAAAGCTTTCTACGAAGAAGTTTGATTCTTCAAAAGTAATACCCATTGCAGCAAATACAACGGCAAACTGTTCGTTTGTACCTCTAACCTTTGCCTGTCTTGCAATCTGTGCCGCAAGCTGTGCATGAGGAAGACCTGAAGCTGAGAAAATAGGAAGCTTCTGTCCTCTTACAAGAGTGTTAAGACCGTCAATTGCAGAAACGCCTGTCTGGATAAATTCCTGTGGGTAGTTTCTTGCAGCAGGATTCATAGGAAGACCGTTAATATCCATTCTCTTTTCAGGGAGAATTTCAGGACCGTCATCAATAGGTCTGCCAAGACCGTCAAAAACTCGGCCAAGCATATCCCCTGACACGCCAAGTTCCATTGAACGACCTAAAAATCTTACTTTACTATTTGAAAGGTTGATACCTGTTGAGCTTTCAAAAAGCTGTACCATAGCAGTTGTTCCGTCAATTTCAAGAACTCTGCATCGTCTTTTTTCGCCACTTGCAAGTTCAATTTCACCAAGGTCGTCGTAGTTTACATCCTCAACGCCCTTTACCATCATAAGAGGTCCTGCAACTTCTTCAATTGTTCTATATTCCTTTGGCATATCAGAATTCCTCCTTTACCGGTACCATTGCACCTGCTTCGGCTGCAAGTATCTTTGAGATTTCTTCATATTCAGCCTCGATTTTTTCAAGGTCTGTGTACTTATATCTTCCGATTTTTTCTCTTACAGGAAGATTAACAAGCTTTTCTACATCTGCACCCTTGTTAAGAGCTTCTAAAGCTACATCATAGAACTCTAAAATGAGCTTCATCATCTTAAACTGCTTCTTAAGAGGTGTGTATGTGTCTGTATCGTGGAATGCGTTCTGGTGGAGGAAGTCCTCACGGATTGAACGGGCTGTTTCAAGCTTTAATCTGTCAGGAGCAGAAAGTGCATCCATACCTACAAGCTTTACAATTTCTTCAAGTTCAGCCTCGTCCTGAAGCATTCTCATAATCTTTGTACGAAGATTCATCCAGTCTTCATCTACATTCTTTACAAACCAATCCTGCATTGAATCAATATAAAGTGAATAACTTGTGAGCCAGTTTATAGCAGGGAAGTGACGCTTATATGCAAGGTTTGCATCAAGTCCCCAGAATACCTTTACAATACGGAGTGTTGCCTGAGATACAGGTTCTGAAATATCACCACCAGGAGGGGAAACTGCACCGATAACAGAGAGTGCACCCTCAATTTCCTCTTCACCGTTTACAATAACTCGACCTGCTCTTTCGTAGAACTGTGCAAGTCTTGAACCAAGGTAAGCAGGATAGCCTTCTTCACCAGGCATTTCTTCAAGTCGGCCTGACATTTCACGGAGAGCCTCTGCCCATCGTGATGTTGAGTCAGCCATAAGAGCAACTGAATATCCCATATCACGGAAATATTCTGCGATTGTGATACCTGTATAAATTGAAGCTTCACGGGCTGCAACAGGCATATCAGATGTGTTTGCAATTAAAACAGTTCTTTCCATAAGGGAACGGCCTGTTTTAGGGTCAATAAGTTCAGGGAACTCATTGAGTACGTCTGTCATTTCGTTTCCACGTTCGCCACAGCCGATATAAACTACGATATCAGCTTCAGCCCACTTTGCAAGCTGGTGCTGTACAACAGTTTTACCTGAACCGAATGGACCAGGAACTGCAGCAACGCCGCCCTTTGCAATAGGGAAAAGTGTATCGATTACACGCTGACCTGAAATTAAAGGCATATCAGGGGAAAGCTTTTTCTTATATGGTCTGCCTACTCGAACAGGCCACTTCTGCATAAGTGTAACTTCCTTATCGCCTTTTTCAGTTTCAATTACAGCTACAACCTGGTCAACTGTAAATTCGCCCTTTTCAATGGACTTAATTGTACCGCTTACACCGTTTGGAACCATAATTTTCTGTGTTACGATTTCAGTTTCGGCAACTGTACCTAACACATCACCTGCGGAAACTTTATCTCCTGCAGTCTTTGAAGGCACAAATTTCCACTTTAAGTCTCTCTTAAGAGATGGAACTTCAACACCTCTTTTAAGGTTGTTGCCTGAAATTTTCATAATATCGTCAAGCGGTCTCTGAATACCGTCATAGATACTTCCTATAAGACCAGGACCAAGTTCAACAGAAAGCGGTTCGCCTGTTGATTCAACAGGTTCGCCAGGTCCAAGGCCTGCAGTTTCTTCATAAACCTGAATTGACGCCTTATCGCCGTGCATTTCAATAATTTCACCAATCAATCTCTGGTTACTAACACGGACAACGTCGAACATATTTGCATCTCGCATACCCTCGGCAATAACCAATGGGCCTGCTACCTTTTTAATAACACCCTTGCTCATTAAAACACTTCCTCACTAATTATTAAAGATAATATCCGAGCCAACAGCCTGTTCAACAGACTTTTTGAATGTACGGATACCCTGTCCCGTATTTCCTGAAATTCCCGGAATAAGAATAACAGCCGGGAGAGGTCTCTCCTTTAGCTTATCAATCTCTTCCTCTAAAATCTTTGCAAGAGCCTCAGTTATATAAATAACTGCACAGTTGCCCTCTGCAAGTTTTTTAAGCACCTTTCTACCCTCAACTTCGTCACTTACAGGAAAAATATTAAGTCCGAGGGCAGCGTAGCCATAGATACTGTCTCTATCACCCATTACTGCAATATTATACATACATATCCCTCAATCTTTCCCTGACAGACTCCGAACTTAAGTCGTTTGAAATGCCTGAAAGAATTATTCTTACAGCCTTTATTTCGTTTTCCCTTGCAACAATATATGATGCTATCGGGCCTAAAGTAAAGGCATTATATTTCTGTTTTTTAATATGGTCAACAATTAAATTGTCGCACCATTTTTCAAATGCCGAGTAAGACTCGCTTAAAGCCTCAACGGCTCCTGAATATGCTGTACCCTTAAGGTAGTCATAAAGCTCTTCTGCTCCTTTAAGGCTATTCTTTACAAGTGCATCAACATCAAGTGTGTCACACTTTGCCAAAGCCATATTAAAGAAGTCAGCGCTCTTACGAAGCTTATTGCCACGGACTGCTATTTTAATATCCGAGAGGGCAACATAGAGCTCTGCATATTTCTTAATCATTTCGTCCTCTGACTTATCCCCTGCAGTTTTAATTGCCTCAAGACAAGCCTTATCAACGATTATATCACAAAGCTGTCCATCTCCTGTTTTAAGAAGAACTGACTGTGCCTTTTCGTATGTTTCCCTCATATCTTCAGGAAGCATCAGGGCATCTTTGTCCTTAACAGCTTTTTTGATTACATCTTTATCAACTGTGCCGTAATCAAGATACAGGCTATCCATATCAAGATTCATATAGTCAGCTTTTAGGGCTGCCTTTAAGTTATGATAATCATTCCTTAAAAGAAACACATCAAAGACGCTTTTGTCCTCTACAAGCTCCCAGATAAAGCTCCAGATTTTTTCTGTTTCTTTCTTAAGAAGCTCCTCTGTGTCCTTAACTTCGCCGTTTCCGTCAAAGCCCTTATCCGAAAGAACCCTTTTAGCCTCTTCGATTGTATCAGAGGATAAAACCTGCTCTAAATCCTGCATGGAAAGGAGAAAAGCTTCACGGGCCTTAATTCTCGACACAGCATAGGCGTACTGTTCCATAAGCCCCTCCTATCCGAAAATTATTTCGCAAACCTTATCGGAAAGCACCTCAATAGAGCCGTCAATGATTGCGTCTATTGTGCAGTTTTCTTCAATATCACCGTAATCTAAGATAAATCCGATTTTTGCGTCAATAATTTCCTCACTAACCTTAAGGTTCTTTTCCTTTAATACATCATAAACCTTTGCATTGGCAAAAGCTTTATCGTGGTCTGAAAATTTAACTACTCCCTCTTCTTTATGGGAATACTTTTCAATTGCCTTAATCATAAAGTCGGAATAAGTATCTGCGTCCATTTCGCCGATAAATTCCTTTGCCTTTAAGATAAGGTCATTTATAATTTCCTGTTTTTTAGAAAGAATAAGGCGACCTGCCTTAATTTCCACAGAAGACTTTGCTCTTTCTCTTATTGTTTCAGCATTGCACTTTGCCTTTTCAACAATCTCAGCAGACTGTCTGTCAGCTTCCGCCTCAGCCTCTTCAACAATTCTCTTTTCCTCTGCTCTTGCAGAAGCTAAAACTTCGCTTATTCTTCCGTCGGAATCCTTCTTTATTTCCATTAAAATCTTGTCAAGTCCCGTCAAGTCAGAACCCTCCTTTTTATAAACTATAAAGGCTATTCTTAAATGCCGAAAATCGCAAGAATAGAAACTAAGAGTGCGAGGATTGCGTATGTTTCAACCATAGCTGCAAAAATCATACCCTTACCCATCTGGTCAGGATTCTTAGCTGTAAGCTGAATACCTGCAACAGCTGTCTTACCCTGTGAAATTGCAGACCAGAGACCTACAAAAGCCATTGGGAGACATGCTACGAAATATGCAATACCTTCATAAAGTGAAAGGCTTTCAGGATTTCCGCCTAAAATACCAATCTGTGAAAGTGTGATAAACGCGATAAGAAGACCGTAGATACCCTGTGTACCAGGTAAAAGCTGAAGAATAAGAACCTTACCGAACTTGTTTGGATCCTCTGTACATACACCAGCTGCAGCCTGACCTGCCATACCTACACCCTTTGCACTACCTATACCTGACATAACTGCTGCGATAACAGCACCTGCGATTGCTAAAGCTACTCCTAAAGTCATAATTAAAAATCCTCCTTGATTTTATAATACTTTGTATTTGATTTCAGCGGATTAAACTTTTCTCCGCCTCCCTCATAAAATTTACCAAAAAATTCTACAAACTGTAATCTGTTTGTATGAACATAAGTTCCTAAAAGATTTATTCCGATATTCAGTGTATGTCCTACTAAAAAGACAACCAAAAACAGCATAAATCCGATTATTCCGTCTCCCACAGCATTACTTACCATAGCTCCCATTTTATTGAAAACCTGTGCGATAACACCTGTGGACAAGCCTAAAGCAAGAAGTCTTGAATAGGACAGAATATCACTTAAATAACTTGTAACTCCATAAAGCTCATAAGCGCCCTTGGCAAGTCGTTTACCAACATTTTTAGATGAACGCCCTGCTGTCAGCACAATTCCCACAGCACCGATGCCTGCACATATTGCAGCAATCTTTGCTCCCTGTGGTGAAAGTCTGAAACTAAGTCCCGCCATATTACAGAACATTTCAGTTGAAAGCAGGAATGCAATTCCACCGCCTACAAGCAAGTACCAGAATATTACATCATATATTGCATCAAAATATTCACCTTTTTTAACGCACTGGTAAAACTTAATTCCAAGACCTGTGAAAAGATGAACAATACCGATTGCAAATGAAGTAATAAGCACCTGCATTGAGCTTGACAACGGATCACACCACAGCATTGGGAATTTTACTGTCTTACCGAAGTATGTTTCTGAGATAACTGTAAAGGCATCACCGAAGCATCCGCCGAACATAAGTCCCCAGAACATTGTGGATATACCGCATATCACAAACATCTTAAGGGAGTTTTTAAGTCCATCTTCCATACCCTTAAACTTCCTGATTGCCCAGAAACAACCAAGACTCACTATAAGTCCGTAGGCGAAGTCTGAAAGCATCATACCAAAGAGTATATAATAGAAAATTGACATAACTGTTGTCGGGTCAATATCTCCCTTGCCCGGCATACTGTAAGATTCGATAACTGATTCAACGGGAGCTGAAAAACCATTGTTTTTAAGCAACACCGGAGCCTTTTCGTCATCTCTTACAGCCTCAATTTCCACTGCCGCATTATATTTACAGCTTAAATGCATTTCAAGTTTTTCTGCATCTTTTTCAGGAACATAACCTGTTATTACAAAAGTCTTTTTAAGGTCGCCTACCTGAGACAACGCCTGATACTTATCATATCGCATTGTGTAGTAGTCTGCCATAAATTTAAGAGCATTTTCAGTTCCGTCAAAGTCCTTGATTTCGTTCTCTGCCTGAACTATTTCTTCCTGGAGTTTTTCAATCTGCTCTTTTAAGAATTTTTCCTGCTCCGCCGGAATACCTAAGACTGAAACCTGCGGTCTCATAAAGCCTGCATCCCTTAAGATTGCCTCTGCCTTATCTGCATCTTTCTTTCCGCAGATTACGAGCACACAGGTCATCTCCGGCATTGAAGATATAATATCTATATCCACAGAGATACTGTCATTCTGAGTTTTACTGAAAATTCCGTATAATTCTTCTATTGTTTTTTCTCCCTCAAAGCTTCCGATAAACCCTGCAGTCTTCTTCGTTCCCTTAAAACCAAGTGGAACAGGAAGGGACATCCACGGGGAAAGCATTTCAATCTGGGACTGTGCCCTGACTATTTCTGCTTTCTTCTCGGCAATTCCCTTTGATAAGGAGATAATTCCCGACGCAATTCGTCCGATTTCGTCAACGGAATCCATAAATCCGTAATATGTTTTTTCCGACAGTTCCTTCCTGCCTTCAAGTGAGGCAAAAATTGAAGATTTCTTCGGAACATATTTAGAAAGGATTTCTAAAGCACTTCGTGCCTGATTTGACGCTTTTAAGAATGTAGCCTGAAAAGATGCTGTGTCAACCTTATTTAAGTCGTCACCTGCATCCCTTATTTCCACAGTACCCATTCTCTGGATTGCTTCGAGAACTGCTTTTCGGTCTTTTTTAAGACCATAAACCGTAATGCGTTTCATAGGCAATACAGCCATAACAATTCCCTCCTTAAAGGATTATGGTGTTAAACCAATTCCTGTATAATAAGCTTAACAGCCTCTTTCTCTTTCTTTTCTTTTATTTCCATAAGCCTTTCAAATTCAGGCTTTGCATTTTCCTCTGCAAGAAAATCAATATTTTCATTTTCTTTCTTTGCTTCATCTACCAAAGCTTCAGCCTCATTTTTAGCATTTCTTACGCTGTCGCGTAAAAGCTCTTCAGCTCTGAGCTTTGCATTCTTAACAATTTCCTCAGCCTCAACTTTTGCAGACGCCTCATTTTTTTCAGCAAGCTCCTCTGCCATTTTAAGCTTATCAATTGTTTCCTTTGACATAAAATTCACCACCTGAAACTATATAATCTTCCATTATACAATTGTTAATATTGTATCAAAGTATGTAAAAAAAGTCAATGAAAATGGAAAATTTTCTTAAAATCTATTTTATTTTTTTTCACTTTATGTTATACTCTAAATTAGGTTATTATGTAGATTTTAAGGAGGCATTTTAAGTGAGTGTAATTGAAATCAAAAATCTTACAAAAAAATACGGCACAAAAACCGTCCTCGACAAGATAAATTTTACTGTTGAAAAAGGAGATATAATGGGACTTTTAGGCCCTAACGGTGCAGGAAAATCAACTACCATGAACATTCTGACGGGCTACCTCTCTTTAACAGAGGGCTCTGTTTCAGTTTGTGGTTTTGACATACTTGAAAACCCAGACGAAGCTAAAAAGCACATAGGCTATCTCCCTGAAATCCCTCCTCTTTATATTGATATGACTGTCCTTGAATATCTTTCTTTCGTTTATGACCTTAAAAAAATCAAGCTGGACAAGAAAGAACACATCAATTCAATTATGAATATGGTTAAAATCTCTCATGTTCAGAACAGGCTTATCAAAAACCTTTCAAAAGGCTACAAACAGAGAGTCGGACTTGCGCAGGCACTTATCGGCGACCCTGAAATACTTATTCTGGACGAGCCAACAGTTGGCCTTGACCCGAAGCAGATTATTGAAATCAGAAATGTTATCAGGTCATTAGGCGAAAACCGTACAATTATTTTATCTACACACATTCTTCAGGAGGTTACAGCAGTCTGTAACAAGGTTACAATTATAAACAACGGAAAAATTGCAGCACAGGATACCCTCGAAAATCTTGCAGGCTCAATCGGAGGCAAGGGCAAGCATCAGATTAAAGTTATGGCAACCCGTGAAAATGGCGCTGAAGTCATTAAGAAAATCTACGGACTTTTAAGCTTCAAGTTCGAAGATTTTGACAACGAAACTTCTACATTCGTTATAGACTGCGGAGAAAAGGACCTTCGTCCTGAAGTATTTACAGCCTTCTCAAAGGCAGGTATTCCTATTGTGGAATTTAAAAGCGCTGAGCCTACCCTCGAAGAAGTATTTATAAAGATTACTGCACACGATAAAAAAGTAAAGGAGGAAACCAATAATGAAAGCAATGTTCAATAAAGAATTCAGGGGTTATTTCAATTCCCCTACAGGCTACATCTTCGTTGGAGTATTCCTCTTCTTCTGCGCTATGTTTTTTGTAAATATGGTTATCGTTAACCAGAGCGCAACCTTAATCCTTATGTTTAACAGTATGAACCTTATTTGTCTTTTCCTCGTTGCAATCCTTACTATGAAGCTCTGGTCCGAGGAAATGAGCAGAAAAACTGACCAGCTTTTAATCTGTTCACCTGTTTCACCATGGGGAATTGTAATGGGTAAATATCTTGCAGCCTGCGCTGTTTTGGGAGTTGCACTTGTTTTCTCCCTTATATTTCCTGTTATACTTAATATTTTCAGTAATCCACCCCTCTCCGAGCTTATAAGCTCGTATTTGGGATTTATTCTCCTCTGGTGCTCATTTATCGCCATTGGTTTATACATTTCATCACTTACTGAAAATCAGATGATTTCAGCCATCTTAACCTTTGGGGTGTTGTTTGTTGTATTCCTGATAAACTATCTTACTTCAACAACTCACACAGCCCTCTGGATAAGAAAAATTGTAGGAGCCTTTGCACTCCTTGACAGATACTATGACTTCCAGCTTGGTATGGTTAGTATTCCTGATGTAACCTACTACTTCAGTGTAATATTCCTCTTCCTTTACCTTACAAAGCAGAACGTTGTAAAAAGAAGATATAAATAGGAGGTACAGATATGAAAAATAAATTCAAATATAAATTCAGTTCAGCTGTGGTTACCTCCTGTGTTATTGTTGCTCTTATTTTAATCAACATTATTGTAAATGTACTTGCAACAAAGGTTAATCTTAACATTGACTTAACCCGCGACAAGGTTTACACATTCTCTGAGCAGACAGAGGAAACTATGAAAAACCTCGACAAAGATGTGCACTGCTACGTTTTATACACTGTTACAGACGATGACGGAGCTAAATATGTGGACGAATATCTTGAAAAATACAAGAGGTTAAGCAGTCATTTCTCTTACGAATATATTGACCCATACGAAAATCCCGCCTTTGTCAGAAGCTTTTCACAAAACGGTGAAAATATTTCCGTGGGCTCAATTATCGTTACCTGCGGGGACAAATATAAAGTTATTGACGCATCAATGCTTTTCAATATTGCAACAGAAACTACTACAACTATGGAAATGGAAAAACATCTTACTTCTGCTATTATGCACACCACAGGGGACACAGAAACAGGCAGAATTTATTTCACAAGAGGACACGGAGAATATGATTCCTCGGAGCTTATTTCTTCACTTTCCTCTGAGGGCTATGAAACAGGAGCTATAAACCTCTCACAAGAAAAAGTTCCTAAAGATGCTCTAGCCCTTATTACTCTTGCACCTATGAGAGATTTCTCTCTTCAGGAAATAAACGCTCTTGATATGTATGTATCAGGGGGCGGAAACTTTATCCCTGTTTTATCAGCTGAAATAAGCGAAACTACAATCCTTTTCGACTTCTTAAAGGAATATGGAATAAATGTTTTAAGCTGTTATGTGGTAGAAACAGACTCCTCCCACATCTTAAATCAGGGCGGTGTTTCTTATCCTGTGCCTGATATGAAGGCGCATCCAATTACAGAAAAGCTTATTGAGGCAGGACTTGTTTATCTTGCTCCAAACTCATTGGCTTTTGGACTTACAGACGACAACATAAACTTTGCATACACCTACCCGCTTCTTATGACAACTGAAAAATCCTACGGAAAGACAAATCTTGCATTCACTTCCCTTGATAAGGATTCAACTGACATTGATGGTCCTCTTTGCGTTGGTGCTTTAGCTGAAGGACGTAACGGCGCAGGCAAAATTTTAGCCTTAGGCTCAGCCAACTCATTATCTGTGCCCGGAATTTTAAGGGACGGAGCTTTAGCCAACGGAGACTTTATATTAAACGGAATTTCATATATGACTGACCACACAAGAAGTCTCAGCATCCGTGCAAAGAACGTTTCCT
>JAGAIJ010000091.1 GCA_017626595.1 Clostridia bacterium
CCTCAAGGTTTCCAAGCTGTTGAATTTTTCCCATTGTTTCAGGGCAAATAAATATATCCTCAAAGCCCTCTCTATCTGCTTCTTCTCTTGCCTTATGAAGAGTATCCAGAGTCAGCCTCATTGCCTCACGGCGTGTAATTTTTGCACAGGAACCGCTATGAACTACAATTCTGTCAGCTCCCATAAGCTTTGCCGCGTGCATTGTGTCTAAAATATATTTTATGCTGTTTAATCTTTTTTCTTCCTCTGTGGATGAAAGGCTTATATAATAAGGAGCGTGAACTGACAGGGCAATTCCGTTTTCCTTTGCTCTCTCACCTAAAATTATTGCAGAATCATCTGAAATTTTAACGCCTTTTCCGCACTGATATTCATAGGCATCAAGTCCGTTTTTATTAAGCCACTGGGGAATTTCCAGTGAGCTTTTATGTTTTTCATCGTAAAATCTTTCGCAGTTTCCTGCAGGGCCAAACAGTGCTTTCATATTTTCTCTCCTTTAGAAAAATTCCAATGCGCTACACATTGGAATTATATCTGTTGAATATCCATTTTTCAATCTTTCTTTTGAAATGAACAAAGCTGTCTTCTTTATCGGAAATCGGGTCAACCAGAATTGCAAACATATTCATTCTTGTGCCTGCCCACACATCTGTGAAAAGCTGGTCACCAACCAAAGCAGTTTCTTCTGCCTTAACGCCCATATCTGAAAGTGCAATTTTAAGATACTTCTTCCTTGGCTTCAGTGCCTTTGAAAAATAAGGCAAGCCTGCGTATTCTGCAAATGGTTTAACCCTTTCAAGATCATTATTGGACACTAAATAAACCTTAAAACCCATTTCATCAAGCTTTTTGAAATAATCCATAACTATTTCTGTGGGAACAGGGTCATCATAGGTCACAAGGGTATTATCAATATCAAAAATAAAGGCCTTGATTCCCTTTTCTTTAAGGCTGTTTAAGTCAATATCGTAAACTGTTTTCACATACAAATCCGGATAAAATCTTCTTTTCTTCATTATGAAAGCATTTCCTTAACGATTGCGTTAATTTCCTTACCATCAGCTCTGCCCTTTGTTTTTGGCATAACTGCAGCCATAATTTTACCCATATCCTTCATGGATGTTGCGCCTGTTTCAGCGATTGCTACC
Source organism: Clostridia bacterium (assembly GCA_017626595.1). Classification (GTDB taxonomy): domain Bacteria; phylum Bacillota; class Clostridia; order Monoglobales; family Monoglobaceae; genus RGIG8709. Next base: position 1,149 of record JAGAIJ010000091.1, read on the forward strand.
TTAACAATTTCCATAAGCTCTTCCTTTGAAAGCTGTGCAGGGAGATAGCCGAGAAGAGTTTCAATCTCCTTATTAAGACCTTCTATCAAGTCATCTCTTCCACTCTTTTCGTATTCAGGAAGTACATCCTTTCTCTTCTTAAGTTCCTTTGCAATTACTTCGATAACGCCATTATCATCAAGTTCAGTTTTGTTATCCTTTTCAAACTGAAGAACTGCAGATCTAACCATCTGAACAGTATTCTTTCTTATTGTGTCCTTATCTTTCATTGCTTCTTTCAAGTCATTCATAAGCTGGTCTTTTAATGCCATTTTAATCACTCCTTATCTTAAAACAAAAAGCCGCCTGAAACAGGCAGCTTTATAGTCTATTCAATTATTTGAACTTGCGCTTTCTCGCAGCCTCGGATTTCTTTTTACGTTTTACGCTAGGTTTCTCATAATGTTCTCTTTTTCTAACTTCTGATAAAACTCCTGCCTTAGCGCAAGAACGCTTAAATCGACGAAGTGCACTATCTAATGATTCATTATCTTTTACTCTAATTTCAGCCATTATCGATTTCCCTCCCTCCAAAATATCATTTGGGATTGTGGATTACGCTTTCGTAATACTTCAAAAAATTCTACCTCACTATTATATCTAAGTTTTTCCACTCTGTCAAGCGAAAAATTAAATTTAATTGTTTTTTATCGTTAAAAATAATAATATTGAAAAAAAACAGGTAATATGCTATAATAATTTCACAGTATTTTATTTGGAGGCAATTCTTATGACTGAGAAAAAGAGTTATGATGTTGACTGCCCGAGCTGTGGCTGTCAGGGAAAATTCATTACCTATAATAAGATTGATATATGCGAAAATCCTGAGCTTCGTGATAAGATTTTTAATCGTGAAATCTTTATGTTTAATTGCGATGAATGTAATGAAAAATTTATGATTGCATACAACACAGTTTACATCGACAGAGAAAACAAATACGCTTTAGCCCTTATCACAGACGGTTCAAACGGTTTTTCAGGGGATGGAATTACAATTGGTGAATACGATTTAAGAATTGTCCGCACAGTAAATTCATTTATTGAAAAAATTACACTTTTCGAGGACGGAATTGATGACAGAGTTGCAGAATTACTGAAGCTCTGGCTTTATGAAAACTTTGAAACACAGACAAAATCAAAGGCAGTTGCCATTTTCTACGGCGGACGTATTCCTGAAACTGACCAGCTTAAATTTTTCTTTATAGGCGAAGAAAATTCCTCCATGGAAACTGAAATTTCCATGGAAAGCTACAGAAATATATTAGAGCATTTTCAGGGTAGCGAGTTTGACAAAAAGGACGAATGTGAAATCGACAACGACTGGGCACTTCTTGCACTCCGTGACGGAGTTTTCAATTATGTAGGCGAAGACGACGAAGAATAAAAAATAACAGGGGACTCCCCTGTTATTTTTTTTCGTTATTGTTTTCAGACTCCATAATCTTTTTATGAAGTCCGTCTCTTGCTCTGCTGAGCCTTGTGCTCGCAGTTGAATTCTGTTTCTCAATTTTTTCATTTACTTCTGCCATATTATAACCGTTTACATCCCGCATAATTTTCTCCTTTATATGAATATTTGTTCATATATTGACATTTATTATTACTTATGCTACTATTATA
>JAGAIJ010000092.1 GCA_017626595.1 Clostridia bacterium
TATTGAAGAAAATATTGAAAAAACAAAAGAAATCGTTAGAATTGCTCACGAAAAGGGTATTTCAGTTGAAGCTGAAGTTGGCTCAATCGGCGGTGAAGAAGACGGTGTAGTTGGTGGCGGTGAAGTTGCTGACCCTAACGAATGTAAGATGATTGCTGACCTCGGCGTTGACTTCCTCGCTGCAGGTATCGGTAACATCCACGGTAAGTACCCTGCAAACTGGGCAGGTCTTAACTTCGAAGTTTTAGGAAAGATTAACGAACTCGTATCTCCTATGCCTCTCGTACTCCACGGCGGTACAGGTATCCCAGCTGAAATGATTAAGGAAGCAATCTCCCTTGGCGTTTCAAAGATTAACGTAAATACTGAATGTCAGCTCGCATTTGCTGATGCTACAAGAAAGTATGTTGAAGCAGGCAAAGACCTTGAAGGTAAGGGCTTTGACCCAAGAAAGCTCCTCGCTCCAGGCGTTGAAGCAATCAAGGCTACAGTTAAAGAAAAAATGGAACTCTTCGGTTCAGTTAACAAAGCTTAATCAAATACATAAAAACCTCTGTCTTTTCAGGCAGAGGTTTTTTTATCAAAAAAATACGAATAACCTTGATTTAATGGCAATTTTTTATTGACAAGAAAAAATCATAATGTTATAATTTAACTTACGAACGAAACCTTTTTTGATTTCTTTAGAATTAAGGAGGAAAATTATGGCTTCAACAGATTTAAGGCATATAAAAATACTTGAATTGTTACATGAAAACAAGAAAATGAATGTTACAGACCTGGCAAAAGCCATGGACGTTTCTCTTGTAACAATGCGAAAAGACCTTACAATTCTTGAAAGCAAAATGCTTTTATTCAGAGGACAGGGCTATGTTGAAATCAACGAAAGCACACCTGTAAACAAAAGAATGTTATCTAACTTTGAAGAAAAGAAACGAATTGCAAAAAAAGCTTCGGAGCTTGTTAATGAAAACGATATAGTGTTTATCGAGTCAGGCTCATGCTGTATTTTACTTGCAGAAGAAATTAAAAATTCAGGCAAGAAAGTTACAATTATTACTAATTCAACTTTTATTGCAGATTTTATTTCACCGTTTAATAATATTAAGCTTATTATTTTAGGTGGCGAGTATCAGCAGGATTCTATGGCAGTTGTAGGTCATTTTACTAAAAATACAATTGAAAATATGCACGCAAGACTGTTTTTCTCAGGCACAGACGGTTATAAGGCTGGAAAAGGCTTTACAGGTGATAACCCTGAAAGAGTTGAGGTACTGCAGAAAATGTCTGACAGAGCAGATAAAACAGTAATTATAACTGAATCAAGAAAATTCTTAAGCGAAGGCTCCTTCCTCCTGTTTTCACAGGACAGAGCCGATATTGTGCTAACAGACGATAAACTCTGTGATAAAACAAAAAAAGAACTAGAAAGTTCAGGAATAGACGTAATATGCGTCTGATTAAATTTGTAAAAATAATTATTATATAAATTTTTATTAAGGAGGTCGGGGATATGTTATATATTCTTGATACAGCAGATTTGAATGCAATCAAACACTGCAACGAATTTTATCCTTTAGCAGGGGTTACAACAAACCCATCAATTATCGCTAAGGAAAACACAGACTTTTGGAAGCTTGTAAAGGACATCAGAGCAATCATCGGTGAAGATAAGATGCTCCACGTTCAGACAACACAGACAAAGGCTGAAAAAATTGTTGAAGAAGCACAACTTCTTAAAAAGGAACTCGGCGGCGAATTTTATGTTAAAATTCCTATCGGCGAAGAAGGTTTAAAGGCTACAAAGGCACTCAGAGAGCTTGGAATCGGCGTTACAATGACAGCTATTTTCACTCCTGCACAGGCTTTAATCGCAGCTAAAGCAGGTGCATCTTTCGTTGCACCATATGTAAACAGACTTGATAACATTATCGGTGACGGTTGTGATGTAGTTGCTGAAATTACAGCTGAACTTGAAAACTACGGTCTTGACTGTATGGTTCTCGCTGCAAGCTTTAAGAATGCACAGCAGGTACATAACTGTGCAGCAGCAGGTTGCCACAGTGTAACAGTTACTTATGACGTATTAAAAGCTGTTATCAGCCATCCAATGACAGATGCAGCTGTAACACAGTTTGAAAACGACTGGAAAAACGTTTACGGTGAAAAGACAATACTTGATTTCTAAGGAGTATTCAATATGAAAGAAACTTCTCTTAAACAGGCTAAAGCTGTTTATCAAATTGAAAAAGAATGTATTGAAAATATGGAAAAATACTTTGATGAAGAAGTATTTGACAAAGCAATCGAGCTTCTTAAGAACGCCACCCATATAGGCACAGCAGGTTGCGGTCACTCAGGCATAATCTGTCAGCATTTTGCTCATCTTTTATGTTGTATTGAAAGACCTGCAAGATTTATTTCACCTGCCGAAGCAGTTCACGGTGCAACAGGCTATCTTCAGGAAGGCGATATAATGGTTTTTGCCTCCCGTGGCGGAAAAACCAAGGAGCTTCTTCCTATTCTTGATATCTGCAAGAAAAAGGGAGTTAAAGTTATAACAGTCACAGAAAATATGGAATCTCCGCTTGCAGAAGGTGCTGATGTTGTAATTAAACAGTATGTAAATCGTGAAACAGATAAATATAACTGTCAGGGCACAACCTCTTCCACCTCTCTCGCAGTAATCTTCCATATTCTGCAGACAATACTTATAGAAGAAACAGATTTTAAAAACGAACAGTTTGCCGTGGTACACCCGGGCGGAGCTGTTGGCGAAAGATTAAATAAATAATAAAAGGAGAAAAATAAAATGGAATTTAAGTTTTTTCAGAAAGAATTAGAATTACAGTCAAGGGGTTGGATTCCAACATTCCACGACATTTCAAAGGAAATTATCGAAATCGTTAAGGCTTCAGGCGTAAAGAACGGTACAGTTACAATCGCATCACACCACACAACATGTTCAGTTATGGTTCAGGAATGTTCACACGACATTGATTCATTCGACCTTGAATTCTTACAGCACGACCTTCTCGATATTATGAGAAAGATGATTCCTGACTTTGCAAACGAAGGTGACTACCGTCATCCAGGTCCAATCCACGCACAGTTCGGCAGATACGTTGACGAACCAGGCGACTTCACAAGTATGAACACAGACGGACATCTCCGTAGCGTATTCTTTGGTCGTTCAGAAACAATGACAATCAAAGACGGCGAACTCGACGGTGGCGAATTTGCTCATGTTTACTTTGTTGACTGGGATCACGTACGTGCTCGTAGAAGACAGGTTAACGTTACAGTAATGGGTATTGCTGAGGACGTTGAAGACAGAAAGTGGAATAATGGCGAAGTTATCAATACTTTAAGAAAGTACACAGACGAAGAAAAGGCATTTGACCCACATTACACACTCCAGCAGCAGAGATAATTTAACTGAAAGGAAACACATAAAATGAAAAGAAAAATCAGAACTCCTTATTTTGAAATAGGTACAAAAAATTATATCTATGGAGATAAAGTTCTTGAATATGCAATTGCTGCAGATAAAGCAGCTGAAAAGTACGACATTGATGTTCTTTTCATCTGTCCTGCAGTTGAAATCAGACGTGTTTGCGAAAACACAAAGAATCTTATTGTAATTGCTCCATATATGGATACACTCCGCCCAGGCAGAGGTATGGCTGACATTCTCCCTGAAGCTTTAAAGGCTGCAGGTGCAGAAGGCGTAGTTGTAAACCATTGTGAAAAGCCAATGTCACTTCCACAGATTAAGGCTACAATCGACAGAGCAAATGAACTTGATATGTTAGTATTTGCCTGTGCAGATACAGTTGCTGAAACAAGAGCAATTGCAGAGCTTCATCCTGATATTATCAATCCTGAACCATCTGAGCTTATCGGTGGAAATTCAGGTGCAGTCAGTGATATGAGCTATGTTAAGGAAGTTATCGAAGAAATCAGAAAGATTGATAAGGATATCTTAATTGAACAGGCTGCAGGTATCACAAACGGCAAGCAGGTATATGACTTTATTATGGCAGGTTCAGAGGCAGCAGGTGCCGCATCAGGTATTATGAACGCTGAAGACCCACTTGCTATGATTGACGAAATGATTGCAGCAGTAAGACAGGCTGCAGACGACTTAAAGAAACAGTAAAAGGAGGCTACAAAAATGATTTACAGAGAATCTTTTAAGGTACAGTCCAGAGACAGACAGTACACATTCCACGATGTAACTGCAAAAGCAAAGGAAATCGTTGCTAAAACAGGCGTTAAGAATGGTATTGCTGTTATTTATTCACATCATACAACTTGTTGTGTAATCACACAGGAATGTGCTTTTGATATGTCTATGACAGGTCTTGAAACACTCCAGCAGGACTTAGTTAATGTAATGGAAAAGATGATTCCTGAATGCAGATACGAAGGAATGTATCTTCACCCGGGTCCAAAGGCTCTTAAGTTTGCAGAGGAACATGACGAAGACGCATGGGGCTGTCATAACACAGACGCTCACCTTCGTTCTTCCATTATCGGCCGTTCAGAAACAATTGTAATTGAAGACGGAGAAATGGATTTAGGCGAATTCGGCTTTATTCATTTTATAGACTTTGATAACACAAGAGCAAGACAGAGAACAGTTCAGGTTCTCGTTATCGGTGAATAGGAGGAAAAATTTATGAAAATCGGATTTTTACCTCTTTATGTAAAGCTTTATGATGATATTGTACCTGAATTAAGACCAAGACTTGAAGGTTTTTATGACGAAATTGCAGACATCTTTACAAATAAAGGTGCAGAGGTTGTAAAATCACCATTTTGTCGTCTTGAAACTGAATTTAAGGACAGCGTAAAGCTTTTTGAAGATAATAATGTAGATGCAATCGTTACATTACATATGGCTTATTCTCCATCACTTGAATGTGTTGATGCACTTGTTAACACAAAGCTTCCAATCGTAGTTTTAGACACTACTTCTACTCTTGAATTTACAAATATGCAGGACCCTGGCGAAATTATGTATTGCCACGGTGTTCACGGCGTAATGGATATGTGCAGTATGCTTACAAGACGCGGTAAGGATTATGCAATTGCCGCAGGCCACTACACAGAATCCAATGTAATTGATAAGGCTTTAGGTTTTGTTAAGGCTGCAAAGGCTGCAAAATCTTTAAATAATTCAAAAGTAGCTATGATTGGCGGACTTTTTGACGGCATGGGCGACTTCAGAGTTCCAAACGAAGAACTTAAAGAAAGATTTGGAATTACAGTTGTAGAAAAGTCAAAGGATGATATGATTTCCTATATCAATTCAGTTACAGAAGAAGAAATCAAGGCAGAATACGCTCTCGATAAGGAAAGATATGACTTTGACGGAGAAATTATTGAAGAAGAATATTTAACAACAATTAAGTCTTCCCTTGCTGTAAGAAAGTGTCTTGAAAATGAAAATATTAACTCATTCACAGCGAACTTCAAGAGCATGGGCATCGCTTCAGGCGTTCCTGCAATGCCATTCCTTGAAGCCTGCAGAAGCATGGAAAAGGGAATCGGTTATGCAGGGGAAGGTGACCCTCTTACTGCATCATTCACAGGCGCTCTTCTTCAGGGCTACCCTGAAACATCATTCGTAGAAATTTTCTGTCCTGACTGGAAGAATAATATGCTTTTCTTAAGTCATATGGGCGAAATGAACTACAGAATTGCAGCTACAAAGCCATCAATTCAGAGAATCGGAACAAACTACGCTGAGGGCAGCGAATATCCATACCCTGGTTATGCAAGAATGAAGGGTGGCAAGGGTATTTTCGTTAATATCTGTAAGGATGCTGAAAAGTTCAAGCTCATTATCACAGAAGGTGAAATGGTTGACTACGATAAGGATAACTTTACATCTTCTATCCGTGGTTGGATGAAATTAAACACAGACTGCGGTAAATTCCTTGAAGATTTAAGCAAAAACGGCGGTACACACCACAGCGTATTCGTTTACGGTGCAACCTTAGATGAGCTTGATTTCTTCGGAAAACTCTTAAATCTTGAAACAGTAATTATCTAACAGGAGGAAATTAAAATGTATAATCTTAAAACAACAGATTATGATAAGTTTTATTATGAAAAAGAACTGAATAATTTTCTTCCTGATAAATTTATCGATTTCCATGTTCATATCTGGAAAAGCGATATGCCTCTTGCAGGAAAATCAAACGGCGGTTCAACATGGACACACCTTGTAGCTGACGAAATGACAGCTGAAGATATGTATAACACATTCAACACACTTTTCCCAAATCAGGAGGTTACTCCTCTTGTATTTGGCGGTGTTGACCAGAATGTTGATGCAGTTAACGATTATGTAGTTCAGGAAAAGAAAAAATATGACTTTCCTGCACTGCTTAGAACAGATTATATAATGACAGGCGAAGAACTTGAGGAACAGGTTAAAAAGGGCGGTTTTATCGGTCTTAAACCATACCTCACATTCTGCCCTCCATATATCCCTGCATCAGAGATTAGAATTTTCGACTATCTCCCTGAGGAACATCTTAAAACAGCTGATAAAAACGGCTGGATTGTAATGCTTCATATTCCTCGTTCAAAGAGACTTAAGGACGAGGTAAACCTTGCACAAATTATGGAGATTGAAGAAAAATATCCAAATCTTAAGCTTGTTGTAGCCCACGTTGGCAGAGCATATTCAAAGCAGGATTTAGGGGATGCCTTTGAACTTCTTAAGAATACAAAAAATATGTATTTTGACTTTACAGCTAACGTTTGCGACGACGCAATCAAGGCTTGTATTGAAGCAGTAGGCACAAAGCGTCTTATTTTTGGTTCTGACCTTCCGATTTCAATTATGAGAATGTACAGAACAATTGACGAAAACGGTTTCTATTATAATAATGTTCCTGCAGGTCTCTACGGTGATACCTTTGATGATCCACATATGAAAATCAGTCCTGAAAAAGATATTACACTTATGATTTATGAACAGATAGCTGCTTTAAAGCGTGTTGCAGTAGATATGAAGCTTTCTGATACACAGGTAGAAGAAATAATGTACACTAACGCAAAACAGCTTATAGACAGCTTTAAGTAAACGGAGGAATTGTTGTGAATTGTTATATCGGATTAGATATGGGAACATCCTCTGTTAAGGGTGCAATTGTTTCACAGGACGGAAAAATTTTAGGAACAGCCTCAGGAAACTTCCGTTATTTTGAAAAGGAAAGCGGAAAACTCCTTGACCCAAAGGCTTTTACAGATGTTTGTATCAAGGTTATAAATGACCTTTCAGCTCTTTCGGGCGAATATGAGCTTAAAGCAATCTGTCCTTGCTGTGCAAGTGGTAACCTTCTTCTTCTTGATGAAAAGTATGAGCCAATGACACCGATTATCGGTTGGCAGAGTACAGTTGATGAAACAGAATTTAATACATACTACACAGACGAGGAAACAGCCGACCTTTATAACACAGTTGGTTGGCCTGCGCTTAACAGTTTTCCTGTTGCCTTTTATCCGTGGTTTTTCCATAATAAAAAGGAAATGCTTGAAAATGCAGGTATGATTTGTATGAGCGCCGAATATTTAAATTATGTTCTTACAGGCAAATGGGGAATTTCCCACTCAATGGGAACTCCATTCTACCTTATGGACCAGAAAAACGGCACATACAATAAAAAAATGCTTGATAAATTTGGCATAAGCGAGGATAAACTTCCTCCTATTTATGATAAAGGAACAGTTTTAGGCACAGTTAATAATGATAACCTCAATGTCCCAAAGGACACAGTTATTGTCCTTGGTAGCTTTGACCACCCATCAGGTGCAACAGGCTCTGGCGTGTATAATGAAGGCGAAATGCTTTTATCCTGTGGAACATCATGGGTTGAATTTTTCCCTGTTCCTTCAAGAGAAAAGGCAATAAACGCAGGATTTCTCGTGGACAGATTTATGCTTGGAGGCGCACCATACTGCGTTATGGCATCAATTGCATCCATAAGTGATATGATAAATAAGCTTAAAAAACAGTTCTTAAACGGAATATCCTATGATGAGTTTGATAAGCTAGCTCTTCAGTCAGAAATAGGCTGTAACGGCTTAAATTTCAGCTTTACAGAGGAAGATTACACTAAGGATGTGTCAGGCTTTAATAAGTCAGATATCGCAAGAGCAATTATCGAAAGTGCAGCAAATCTTCTTAAGAAAAATCTTGAAATTGCCGAAGAAAAAGGCTTGTCCGCAGATAAAATTACAATAATAGGCGGAATTACAAACTCAGATGTATGTGTTAAGATTATTGCAGAAACTTTAGATAAGGAAATCACAGTTGTCAACGGCGTATCTGCCGGAGCTGTGGGTGCTGCAATGCTTGGTGCAATCGGCGCAGGAGATTTCAAAGATGAATTCGATGCCTTTTCAGCTATGGAGTTTGACAAAAAAGTTTATAAACCATAATAAAAAACCACTCCTTTAGGCGTCTTCGCTTAGGGAGAAGTCAATTTGGATTTCAATATTACAAAAACCCCTACAATACTAAGTATTGTAAGGGTTTTATTATTTATCCAAACAATTTATTGCTTGAAACAA
>JAGAIJ010000093.1 GCA_017626595.1 Clostridia bacterium
CTTATTCAATTATATCAATAGTTTCTATTACAACAGGTTTTTCAGGAACATCGCCCATCTGGGTAGGGTATGTTGCGCCTTCGAATAAAACAGTTCCTGAAACGGTAGTTGTACTCATACTTGCGATTTCATCTACAACTTCAAGACCTTCAGTGATTTTACCGAATGCAGCGTACTGACCGTCTAAATGAGGTGAGTCTTGGTGCATAATAAAGAACTGGCTTGAACCTGAATCAGGCTCTGAAGTTCTTGCCATAGAGAGAACTCCACGTGTGTGCTTCAGATTATTTTCAACACCGTTTGCTGTGAATTCGCCTTTTATAGACTCGGTTTCCTTTGATGTTAAGTTGCCATCATAGAAGGTTTCGTCATAGCCGCCACCCTGAATCATAAAACCGCTGATTACACGGTGGAAAATAAGACCGTCAAAAAAGTTTTCGTTAATAAGCTTTACAAAGTTTTGAACTGATATTGGAGCGATATCAGGATAAAGCTCGCCAATCATTTCTCTCCCGTCAGTAAGCTTGATTGAAATCTTGATAGGAGAGTCACCTGTTATGGTTACAGTTTCGTTTGTCTCTGTTTTTGAGCCTGAATTTTCAGGCTTTTCTTCAGTGCTGCAGCCTGCAATTCCTAAAGTTATAAGAGATGATGCTAAAAGAATAGCTAAAGGTTTCTTAATTTTCATTCTGTTCTCCGCCTTCCTGATTTCCTTCTTCCTCTATGTGCGGTGTAACTGCGATAGAAGCTGCCTTAATACCGTCTGTCAAACGCATTACACGTACACCCTGTGTCTGTCGTCCGAATGTGCTGATTTCAGCTGTGTGTGTTCTTATAATAACGCCTTCAGAAGTAATCATCATAACGTCATCTTCGTCTGATACTGCAGCCATACCCGCAACAGGACCTGTTTTTTCAGTAAGTTTATAGTTGAATACACCCATACCGCCTCTTGATTGTACCTTGTATTCGTCAAACTCGGTCTTTTTACCGTAACCGTTTTCGGTGATTGTAAGAAGCTGTGTGCCCTCCTGGACTTTAACAGCAGAAACAACATAGTCGCCATTTTTCAAGCGAATACCTCGTACACCGTGTGCAGTTCTTCCCATTGGACGAACATCAGTTGCTTCAAAGCGGATTGCCATACCCTTATGAGTACCAATCATCATCTGGCTGGCATCATCAGTGATCTGAACATTAATAAGCTCATCGCCATCGGCAATTTCGATAGCACGAAGTCCGTTTGAACGGATTTTTGCATAAGCCATAAGGTCGGTTTTCTTAACAGTACCGTCCTTTGTGACAAAGGTCAGATAATTGCCTTCATAAAATGAAGCTACAGGAATCATAGCCGTAATCTTTTCGCCCTGTTCAAGTGGCAGAAGGTTAACTATTGCAGTACCCTTTGCCTGACGACCTGCTTCAGGAATCTGGTAACCTTTGAGCTGATAAACAACGCCGCGGTTTGTGAAGAACAGGATGTAGTTGTGAGTTGAAGTTGTGAACAGGTGCTCAACAAAGTCCTCTTCACGGGTTGACATACCTGCAATACCACGGCCGCCACGGTGCTGTGACTTATATGTGTCAACAGGAACACGCTTGGTGTAGCCTGTATGAGTTAATGTGATAACAACGTCTTCTTCTTCAATAAGGTCTTCGTCCTCTAAGTCGATAGAGCTTGCTGAAATTTCAGTACGTCTTTCGTCACCGTATTTAGCCTTAAGCTTTAATAGGTCTTCCTTGATAATTTCAAGAATCTTTTCTTCGTGTTCTAAGATGTCGCGAAGTCCTGCAATCTTTTCAACTGTTTGCGCATATTCAGCCTCAATCTTGTCTCTTTC
>JAGAIJ010000094.1 GCA_017626595.1 Clostridia bacterium
ACATATTATTATTCACAAATTAAGCATAATGCCTAAAAATTCCAAAAAAGAGTTGTAATTTTACCCTGATTATAATATAATTATAGCGTTGAAACAGAGGTGATTGAATTGAAGAACAAAGGTCAGACCTTTATAAAAGGCGCCATGATTCTTGCAATTGCAAATTTAATAGTTAAAATAATCGGTGCAGTCTTTAAAATACCGCTTTACGAGCTTATCGGCAAGGACGGAAGCGGACTTTTTAATGTTGCCTACCAGATTTATACATTTATGTTTATCATAGCCACAGCAGGCTTTCCGATAGCTGTATCTAAAATGGTTGCGGAGTCCGAGGCTTTGGGAAAGACAGGAGATTCAAAAAAAATCTTCCGCACAGCCTTCTACCTTTTAAGCTGTATCGGTCTTACGGGAACAGTTATACTTCTTCTGTTCTCCAATCAGCTTGCAGGGGCTTTAGGTAACCCTGACGCTGCAATGGTAATCCGCACAATTGCACCTGCAGTATTCTTTGTTGCAATCGTTTGTGCATTCCGTGGCTACTTCCAGGGCACACAAAATATGTACCCGACAGCCTTTTCCGAAGTAATTGAAGCCCTGGCAAAGCTTCTTATAGGTTATATCTGTGCATACTTTGTTATGAAGATGGCTGTAAATCCTAACACAAATGTAATCGACTTTACAGGAAGAACAGTTGAAAATTCTGCTGTTAAAACCCAGTACGCTGCATCAGGCGCAATTTTAGGTGTTACAGCAGGCACAATTTTATCTCTTCTTCTAATGCTTGTAATAACTCTTGCAAAAAAGAGAAATGCAAATAAAATTAAGGCAACAAGAACCTACAGGGACATCTTAAAAGAGCTTGTGCTTATCGCAATCCCGATTACAATCGGTGCGTCTGTTTCAAGCCTTACAAGTCTTGTTGACCTTGCAACAGTTATGAACAGACTTGTGGTTAATCCTGAGGTTTTTGACAGCTACAGCCACCTCTTCGCAGAGGGCACAGACTTTGCACATAAAGCCCTTGAAAACGGCTGGCAGGGTGCAGAGCTTTTAAGACAAAAAGCCAACAGCCTCTACGGAATGTACACAGGTCAGGCACAGACAATGTTTAACCTGCCCCTTGCAATTGTAGTTGCAATTTCCATGAGTGCAGTCCCTGCAATTTCAGGGCTTTACGCTGAAAAAAGAGACCTTGAGGCAAGAACCACTATCAACAGCGTTCTTCGTATAACCTCACTTTTTGCAATGCCTTGCGCAATCGGTTTAAGTGTGCTTTCAAAGGAAATTCTTGCACTTTTATATTCAGACTCCGATGCATATCTGCTTCTCCAGAAGCTTGCAATCGCAGTTATCTTTGTTGGAATTGTGCAGGTTACAAACGGCATTCTTCAGGCATCAGGAAAGGTATATTTCCCTGTTTTCACAATGCTCATCGGCGGAATTGTAAAGGTTACAGTAAACTATTTCGGCATTCCAATCTGGGGAATTGACGGCGCACCAATCGCCACAAACTTATGCTACGGCACAATTGCAGTTCTTAATATAATCTGCATTGTAAAAATTCTTAAAGTAAAATTCAGCCTTATGGATATAATATTAAAGCCACTTGCTGCCGCAGGAATTATGGGAGCCATCACAGCTTTCGGCTATTCATTTATTGCAGGAATAATCGGTGCAGGAAAAATAGCCACAATCCTTGCAATCGGCATAGGCGGAGTAGTTTATCTCCTCTCTATTGTGCTTCTTAAGGCAGTTCATAAGGAAGACCTGCTTTCACTTCCAAAGGGAGAAATGCTGGCTGAAAAACTTTGGTTTATAAAATAAGGGAGACATACAGATGAAAAAATATTCTTTTGAGGATTTACTTAATATTGTTGAAAAGCTTCGTTCCCCGGGCGGTTGTCCATGGGACATTGAGCAGACCCACGAAAGCATCAAGAATGCAATGATTGAAGAAAGCTACGAGGTTATCGAGGCAATCGAGGAACAGGACAACGAAAAAATGGCTGACGAAAGCGGAGATTTGCTTTTGCAGGTTGTATTCCATGCCCAGATTGGCAAAGAAAAAGGCGAATATACAATTGACGATGTTATCAACGCAGTCTGCGAAAAAATGATTCACAGACACCCTCATGTTTTCGG
>JAGAIJ010000095.1 GCA_017626595.1 Clostridia bacterium
CTATGACTACTGGATGAGAATGAATAACTTCTTTGAAATCAGGCATATAGCAAACAAGGAGCCTGTTTATTACTATCGTTGGCACAGTGGTTCGCTGACAGCCAAGGATGCTGAACTTGGAATTACAAAAAACCGTTATAAGCTTATGGTTTTAGACGATTTCAGACGTGATTTTAATCTAACAAGCCTTGTATGGATTGTTGACGGAAAAAATGAAGAATGGATGAACTGCCTTAGTAAAGCAGGGCAGACTGTTATTGATAAAGATGAGCTAACTGACCTTTCTTTAGGAAAAGAAAGTGTAAATCTTTGTTATATAAACTTCGGAGAGGATGCTGAAATCAGCCTCCCTGAAAGTGCAGTTAAAATTTTCTGCGGAAACAAGGAAAATGCCCCTGAGGGTTATGATTTCTACATAGGAGACACAGCCGAAATTATCGGAGACAGAAAATGGTTTGCCTTTGATGATACAGAAACAATGTTTGGCTATGTTGACGCATTTTCGAGAAATAGACTCCTCTATGGTCTTGAGGGGATTATTGAGGGCGAGAAGAATTATAATAAGAAACTATCTGTAATTCTCTGCACAAATAAGAACGGCGAAACAGTTGATAAAGCTGTGGAGGCGCTTCTTAATCAGACTGCAGATAAAGAGGACTATGAAATAATTCTTGTAAATAATAACTATAAAAACAAGGAACTTGGAGAAAAGTACGGCGCAAGAGAAGATATAAAATATCTCACAGCCGTAGCCTCAGGTCTTTCCAATGCAAGAAACTATGGTTTGTGGAACGCAGAGGGCGAGTTTGTGCTTTATGTGGATGACGATGCTGTTGCAGAAGAAAATCTTGTCAAAGAAACAATAAAAGCCTTTGAAGAAAATGAGGACTATGGTGTAATCGGCGGAAATGTAATTTTAAGAGCCGGTGAACACGATGTTTTATGCGAAGAAACAAGACCTCTCTGGAGTGAGCTTGTTATAAATTCAGAGAAATTTAAGGAAAGTAAGGACTACGGAGAGTTCCCTTACGGCGCAAACTTCGGTGTAAGAAAGAGCGCCCTTATGCAGATTGGTGGTTTTCGTGCAAGCTACGGCAGAGTGGGAGAAAACTTTGCAGGTGGAGAAGAAACTCTTGTATGCTTTATGATGAGTGATTTGAGCCTTAAGGTAGGGCTTAACCCGAAAGCCACAGTTTACCACGAAGTTGATGAAAGCAGATTTACAAAGAAACACATTTCAAGAACAGCCTACGAGGGCATTATTGCACAGTACAGATTAAGACGGGATTTGTATGCTCCACAGGACTGGACAGACTTTTATGTAAACGAAAGGGCGAAAAAGGAAAAGGCGATTGCTATGAAGTTCCCTGAGAACAGCCCTGAAAGACTGTATCACGAGGCACTTCAGCGAGGCTTCGAGGATGTACTTAAATTCAGACAGAGAGACTACGAAGAATTGAAATTGAACTAAGGAAAGGAGAGAGGATAGATGTTCCGAAGATTACAATGGAAGCTTGTGGCAATGTTTGCCGCAGCTGTAATGATAATAATGACAGTTGTAGGGACATTTATGCTCGGCTCTGTAATTTCCAATAATCAGGATTCCTTTCTTGACAGAATGGAAAGGGTTGTGGCGGGAGACTTTTCCGATACATTAAAGGATACCCTTGTGTCTGGAACGGCAACCCCACAGGAGCTTGGAAAAATAATTGATGTATATTCAGGTCAGCTTGGCCTTGGCACAGACAGAAAGTGCTATATTCTGTCGGCAGAGGGCAAGGTTATTTCTGCTGAAAATGTAGGGGTGGAAAAGACTCCGAATATTATTTCAGCCATGAGCGGACAGACAGGTACAAAGTTCCAGATAAATGCAGGATATATGGATTATGCCTACCTTCTCAATGTCGGTAACAGAAATTATATTATTTATATAAGGGATTCGGGAAGAGCTTTAAATGAGCTTTTAAGAAGTATGGTGGATATTGTACTTAAAGCAATCCTTTTTGCAATCCTTGCTTCAATCTTCCTTTGTTATTTCCTTGCAAGAACAATTACCTCCCCCCTTTCAGTCCTTACCGAAAAGGCAGAGGACTTTGCGGCAGGTAAGTTTGATTCAAACCTTGAGCATACCTCGGATGATGAAATAGGTACTCTTATTGAAACCTTTAACTATATGGGCGGAGTAATGAGAAATGCCCTGAGTGAAATTGAGGGCGAAAAGCATAAAATCGAGGTTATTCTTGAACAGGTTTCAAGCGGTATTGTCGCCTTTAACGATGAACAGAAGATTATTCATATAAACAGAGCAGGAAAAAACCTTTTAAGGATAAGGGATACAGAAAAGGTGTCCTTTGACGAGTTCTTTAAGAAGCTTGGCCTTGACGTTACAATGGCAGAGTTTATGTATCTTAAGAAGAACAGAACTGAACACAGGGAGCTTGAGCTGAATAAGAAAAAACTGAATTTAACCTTTGCACCCTTCAGGATTGACGAAGAAAAGGTAAAGGGCGTGGTTTGTGTCCTTGAAGACAGAACTGAAGAATTCCGCCTTGAAGAATCAAGAAGAAAGTTTGTTGCGGAGGTTTCCCATGAACTTAAAACCCCTCTTACAACAATTTCTACCTATACAGAAACAATCCTTGACGGCGACGACGATATGGATACAGTAAAGAGCCTTGTGGGTACTGTCCATAAGGAAGCTGAGAAGATGACAAACCTGGTTAAAAATCTTCTTACCCTTTCAAAATATGATGCGAAAGCAGTTGATTTGGAACTTGAACTATTCTATCTTGACGAGCTTGCAAGGGACGTTGTAAAGACATATAAAATTGAGGCAGAAAAGAAAAATATTGATATACTTTTCAATCTTACCTCCGATAGCCCAAGGGTGAACGCTGACAGGTTTATGATTGAACGAGTTATAAGGAATATTATTTCAAATGCTGTAAAATATACCAACGAGGGCGGCACAATCAAGGTTTACGCAGGTTATATCTATAATGAGGCGTATATTAAGGTTGAGGACAACGGAATAGGTATTCCTGAGGAAGATATAAAGCACATTTTCGATAGATTCTACCGTGTTGATAAGGCAAGGTCAAGAGCACTTGGCGGAACAGGTTTAGGACTTTCCATTGCAAAGGAAATTATGGAACGTCACGGCGGAAGTATAACAGCGGAAAGTAAACCGGGTGAATTTACAAGAATGACAATAAAAATTCCTATGAATATAGAGGGGAAAGAAGAATAAAAACTCATAAAAATGGAAAAACTCTCCTTGAGAAAGGGGAGTTTTTTATGTTTGGAATAATAATGAGCGCGGTGGCAGGAGCATCGATGAGCGTCCAGGGCGTTTTAAACACAAGACTTGGCGAAAAAATTGGCATATTTGAATCAAATGTGCTGTGTCAGGGCATAGCCTTTTTCCTTGCAGTAATAGTCATGCTGTTTTTCGGCAAAGGAAATTTAGGCGGACTTACGGAGGTAAATAAAACATACCTTTTAGGTGGAGTTTTAGGAATTGTGATTACGGTCACAGTTATGCTTGGCATAAATAAATTAAGCCCAACCTATGCAATATCGGTGATTTTAATAACTCAGCTTTTAGTTGCAGCCTTAATCGATTTTTTCGGACTGTTCGGCACAGAAAAGGTTGCTTTCGGAATAACAAAGGTTGCAGGCCTTGCCTTTATGATTGGCGGAATACTTTTAATAAAAAAATAAAAGACATCCAAGGATGTCTTTTTATTTTAACTTGTTTTTTGTAAATTTATAGATGACTAACGAAACAATTACGCTGGACAGAACCTGAACGAAAGAGGTGAGGATTGAGAAAAGCCCTGCCTCGATGCTGAAATATATGCTTTCAAATATGAAATAGCCTGTGATAACAATTAAAATCCCCAAAGGCATGGAGATAAATTTGTTTTTGATTTTACCCATGGCGTAGCCGAATAATCCCTTTATAAGTAAAGTTGGAATAGCGTAAATAGCATAGCCTGAGATTATGTCAGCCATGGCGTGCCCAATACCGCCAACCAGCATAGCGTCAATTGGCCCAAGGAAAAAGGCTGAGAGAATAATAATTGAATCTCCTAAATGAATGTAGCCTGTGGGAGTGAGAATTTTCGGGAAAAATGTAAGGGCAATGGACATAGCCATAAATATAGAAATCTTTGTAATTCTTTTTGTATCCAAATTTCTCGCCTTCTTCTTGCAAATTTTTTTGTTAAGTGTTAAAATGTTATTAAGAGTATAACACAGTGAAAAAATTTGTCAAGATTTTTATGGTGAGGATATGAATTCAGAGATAGAAAAAATACTTTTTTCAATGGGAGAGGAAAAGTACAGGGATTTTAGCACAAAGCTGATGCCTACAGTAGATAAAAATACAGTAATCGGAATTCGTACGCCTCTATTAAGAAAATATGCAAAGAGTATTGAAAATTATGAGGAGTTTTTAAGGGAACTGCCTCATAAATATTTTGAAGAAAATAATCTCCATGCTTTTTTGATTGAAAGAGAAAAGGATTTTAACAGATGCATAGAAAAGCTTGATGAATTTTTACCTTATGTAGATAACTGGGCGACTTGTGATAGTATGAAACCAAAGGTGCTGAAAAAAGAGCCTGAAAAGCTTTTGAGGCATATAAAAAGGTGGATTAAGTCGGGGAATACATATGCCGTAAGATATGGAATAAACCTGCTTATGAGCTTTTACCTTGAGGAATACTTTGATGAAAAGCACCTTGAAATTGTTGCGAAGATAAAATCAAAGGAGTATTATATAAATATGATGAGAGCCTGGTATTTCGCCACAGCTCTCGCCAAACAGTACGAAAAAACTGTGGTTTTATTAGAGAAAAATGTCCTTGATGAGTGGACCCATAATAAAACAATCCAGAAAGCTGTTGAGAGCTTTAGGATTACAAAAGAGCAGAAAGAATATTTAAGAACATTGAAAAGGAAATAGAATATGATAGTTTTAGGAATTGACCCGGGCTTTGCGATTGTAGGCTACGGGTTTGTGGAATACAAAGGAAATAAATTCACTCCTCTGGAGTACGGCGCCATCACAACGGAGGCCCACGCGCCGATGATGGAGAGATTTAAGAAGCTTTACGACGGAATGTGCGAGATTTTGGACAGAATCCGCCCTGACGCAGTGGCAATTGAAGAGCTGTTTTTCAACAGTAACCAGAAAACTGCAATCGCTGTTGCACAGGCAAGGGGAATTTTGCTTATTGCAGCCATAAATAAAGGGATTCCTGTTTATGAATATACGCCTCTGCAGGTAAAACAGGCTGTGGTAGGCTACGGCAGGGCTGAAAAGGTGCAGATTCAGCAGATGGTTAAGATTATGTTAAATCTTGAAAAAGTTCCAAAGCCTGACGATACAGCCGATGCCCTCGCAATTGCAATTTGCCACGCCCACAGTAACCACGGAAACAAACTGTTTGGATTACAGTAAATAAAAAAACCTCCTGAAAAGGAGGTTTTTTATTTTATATTCTTTCGTATAAGTGAAACCAAATCGTAGGTAGCGTTAGGCTTTCCAAGGAGCTGAACAGACTGTCTTATAAGAGATGGCTTTTTTGAATCGTGGAAGAACTGGGAAACAGCCTCCTCTACAGGAAAAGTCTTGCTGACCTTCATTCCAACGCCGTTGTTTACAAGAAATTCTACGTTTCTCTCCTCATGGCCTGGTATTGGCTTTGTAAAAATCATAGGCAGTCCCTTTGCCAGAGCCTCACTTGTGGTAAGTCCCCCCGGCTTTGTAATAATACAGTCCGAGGCGTCCATCATAATATCAACATTGTCTGCAAAACCGAAAAGATGCACTTTTTTATTAAAGTTTGTTTTAGAAAGCTTTTTATAAAGTCGCTTGTTGTTACCGCAGACAATAATCATCTGAAAATCTGTGTCAAGCTCGTCAAGGGCGAGAATAGTTTTTTCCATTCTCCCATAGCCCATACTTCCCCCCATAATGAGAAGAGTTCTTGTGTCAGGAATGTTTAAGATGTGCCTTGCAGATGTAGGGTGATGTTTAACGGCAAACTGTGTACGAATTGGAATGCCGATAGGATAAATTTTATCTTCGGGAATTCCCTTTTTTACA
>JAGAIJ010000096.1 GCA_017626595.1 Clostridia bacterium
ACAGACCTGTAATTAAAACTGCTAAGGTTTATGTTTTATACGGTGACCTTACAGAAGATGATGTTCTCCAGATTAAAAAGTATGTAATTAACCCTGTGGAATCAAGAGAAGCTGGTCTTGAAAAGCCTGATACTCTTGAAATGAAGTATGAAATTCCTGAATCAGTAGCTGTTCTTGATGGCTTTATTGACCTTGATAAAACTGGTCTTGAGGCTTTCTTAAAGGAATATGCTCTTGCTATGGATATTGACGACCTTACATTCTGTCAGGAATATTTTAAGGGGGAAAAGAGAAACCCTACTATTACTGAAATCAGAATGATTGACACATACTGGTCTGACCACTGCAGACACACTACATTCTTGACTAACATTGACAGTGTGAAGTTTGAGGACAAGCTTTTACAGGACACCTACGACGAATATCTTAAGGTAAGACACGACCTTGGCAGAGATAACAAGTCAATCTGTCTTATGGATATTGCTACAGTTGCAATCAGACATTTAAAGAGCATTGGTAAACTTGATAAGCTTGATGAATCAGAAGAAATCAATGCTTGTACTGTTAAGATTGATGTTGAGGTTGAGGGAAAGACTGAGCCTTGGCTCTTACTTTTCAAGAACGAAACACACAATCACCCTACTGAAATTGAACCATTTGGCGGTGCTGCAACTTGTATCGGCGGTGCTATCCGTGACCCGCTTTCAGGAAGAGCTTATGTTTACGGCGCAATGAGAGTTACCGGGGCGGCTGACCCACTTAAGCCTGTTTCAGAAACAATCAAGGGTAAGCTCCCACAGAGAAAGATTGTTACTACTGCGGCTGCAGGTTACAGCTCATACGGTAACCAGATTGGTCTTGCAACAGGTATTGTTGACGAAATTTATCACGATGGATATGCTGCGAAGCGTATGGAAATCGGTGCTGTTATTGCGGCTGCTCCTCAGGAGAATGTACGCCGTGAAAGACCTGACGCCGGGGACGTTGTAATTCTCCTTGGCGGTAAGACAGGCCGAGATGGCTGTGGCGGTGCTACAGGTTCATCAAAATCTCACACTGTTGAGTCTTTAGAGACTTGCGGTGCTGAAGTACAGAAGGGTAACGCTCCTGAAGAAAGAAAAATCCAGAGATTATTCAGAAACAAGGAAGCTTGTCAGATGATTAAGAGATGTAATGACTTCGGTGCAGGCGGTGTTTCCGTTGCTATCGGTGAACTTGCTGACGGTCTTTTAATCAACTTAAATGCTGTTCCTAAAAAGTATGAAGGTCTTGACGGAACTGAACTTGCAATTTCTGAATCTCAGGAAAGAATGGCTGTTGTAGTTGAAAAGGAAAATGTTGAAAGATTTATTCAGCTTTCACAGGAAGAAAATCTTATGGCTACACCTGTTGCTACTGTTTCTGCTGAACCAAGACTTGTTATGAACTGGAACGGCAAGGAAATTGTAAACTTAAGCCGTGAATTCTTAAATTCCAACGGTGCACAGAAGCACATTGATGTTGCTCCTTGCGCTCCTCAGGATATAAATAAGACTGTTTCAGGTACATTTACTGAAAATATCAAGGCTTTAGCAGGGGATTTAAATACCTGTTCAAAGCGTGGTCTTTCAGAAAGATTTGACTCTACAATCGGTGCGGGTACTGTTCTTATGCCATTTGGCGGTAAAAATCAGCGTACACCTATTCAGGCTATGGTACATAAGATTTCTGTTGAAAAGAAGCATACTTGCGATTGTTCACTTATGTCCTTCGGATTTACCCCATTTATTTCCGAAAAGAGCCCATATCACGGAGCTTATCTTGCTGTTATTGAATCAGTTTCAAAACTTATTGCCTGTGGTGCTGAATTTAAAGACGTATATCTCACATTCCAGGAATACTTTGAAAGCCCTGGTAAAGACGCTAAGAGATGGGGCAAGCCACTTGCTGCACTCCTTGGCTCATTTAAGGCACAGATGGAACTCCAGATTGCTTCAATCGGCGGTAAGGACTCTATGAGTGGTTCTTTCGAAGACCTTGATGTTCCACCTACACTTGTATCATTTGCTGTTACAACATCAAAGACAGGAAATATCGTTTCACCTGAATTTAAGAAGGCAGGAAACAAGGTTATTATCCTTGCTCCTGAATATGATGAAAACGGACTTCCTGTAACTGCATCACTTCTGGATGTGTTTGCTAAAGTTTACGAACTTTTAAGCACAAAGAAAGCTGTAGCTTGTTATACACCTGGTATGGGCGGTATAGCTGAGGCTGTGCTTAAGATGTGTATGGGTAACGGTTTTGGCTTTGATTTTGCTGAGATTTCTATGGATAAGCTTTTTGGCTACAGCTACGGACAGTTCGTTCTTGAAGTTGAAGATGGCGTTGACTGTGGAACAGTAATTGGTACTGTTACAGATAAGAAGGAACTTAACTTCGCTGATGAAAAGGTTTGTTTATCTTGCATTCTCGATATTTACGAAGATAAGCTTGAATCAGTTTATTCCTGCAATATTGCTGACGCTACAACTCCTGTTAAAAACTTCTCATTTGCAGTAGAAAATAACAAGAGCGCATCAATCAAGGTTGCTAAGCCTAAAGTTTTAATTCCTGCATTCCCAGGTACAAACTGTGAATTTGACAGCGCTAAGGCTGTTCGTGATGCGGGGGCTGAGGCTGAAATATTTGTAATTAACAATTTGGATTCCGAAGGAATTTCAAGATGTGTTGAAAGCTTTGCTGAAAAGGTAAAGGAATCTCAGATGATTTTCATTCCTGGCGGTTTCTCCGGCGGTGATGAGCCTGACGGAAGTGGTAAGTTTATCTCTGCTTTCTTCAGAAATGAAGCAATAAAAGAAGAAGTTCATAATCTTCTTAAAAAGCGTGACGGTCTTATGTGCGGTATCTGTAACGGTTTCCAGGCACTTATCAAGCTCGGTCTTGTGCCATTTGGCGAAATTGTTGACATTGACGAGGATTGTCCGACACTTACATTTAACACTATTGCAAGACACCAGTCAAAGATTGTAAGAACAAGAGTTGCATCAAATATGTCTCCTTGGCTTTCACTTACTAACGTTGGCGATGTTTATAATGTTCCGATTTCTCACGGCGAAGGCAGATTTTTAGCCAGTGAAGAATGGATTAAGAAGCTTGAAGAAAACGGTCAGATTGCTACTCAGTATGTAGATTTTGACGGAAATGCTACTAACGATGTTCAGTTTAACCCTAACGGCTCTGTTTATGCTATCGAAGGTATTACTTCACCTGACGGCCGTGTATTTGGTAAAATGGGACACAGTGAAAGAATTGGCTGCGGTCTTTATAAGAATGTTCCCGGTGAATATGACATAAAGATGTTTGAGGCTGCTGTTAAATATTTTAAATAAGGGTGGTTAACCATGGCTTATAAAACTGATATTGAAATTGCACAGGAATGCGAAATGATTCCTGTAACCGAAATTGCAAAACGTGCTCACGTTGACGAAAAATACGTTGAGCAGTACGGAAAGTACAAGGCAAAGATTGACCTTGAACTTTTGGAATCTGAAAAGGAAAACGGTAAGCTTGTGTTAGTTACTGCAATTACACCTACACCTGCAGGTGAAGGTAAAACTACTACAACTATCGGTCTTGCTGACGGTCTTAAGAGAATCGGCAAGGATGTAACTGTTGCTCTCCGTGAGCCATCCCTTGGACCTGTATTCGGCGTTAAGGGTGGTGCCGCTGGCGGTGGTTATGCACAGGTTGTTCCTATGGAAGACATTAACCTCCACTTTACAGGGGACTTCCACGCAATCGGGGCTGCTAACAACCTTTTGGCTGCTATGCTTGACAACCACATTCAGCAGGGTAATGCACTTAACATTGATGTTAAG
This sequence comes from Clostridia bacterium, assembly GCA_017626595.1. GTDB lineage: Bacteria > Bacillota > Clostridia > Monoglobales > Monoglobaceae > RGIG8709. Next base: position 3,861 of record JAGAIJ010000096.1, read on the forward strand.
AAGATTACATGGAAGAGATGTGTGGATATGAACGACAGACAGCTCAGAAATGTTATCGACGGTCTCGGCGGTAAGCCAAACGGCGTTCCAAGAGAGGACGGATTTGACATTACTGTTGCCAGCGAAATTATGGCTGTTTTCTGTCTTTCAAATTCAATCACTGACTTAAAGGAAAAGCTTTCAAAGATTATCGTTGCTTACACTTATGACGATAAGCCTGTTACAGCTGGGGATTTAAAGGCTGTTGGTGCTATGACTGCACTCCTTAAGGACGCTTTAAAGCCTAACCTTGTTCAGACACTTGAGGGTACACCTGCTTTCGTTCACGGCGGACCTTTCGCTAACATTGCACACGGCTGTAACTCAATTATTGCTACAAAGATGGCTCTTAAGATGGGCGATTATGCAATTACTGAAGCAGGCTTTGGTGCTGACCTTGGCGCTGAAAAGTTCCTCGACATTAAGTGCCGTGCTGCAGGTCTTACACCTGACGCTGTTGTAGTTGTTGCTACTGTTCGTGCTCTTAAGATGCACGGCGGTCTTCCTAAGACTGAACTTGGCGAAGAGGATATTGTTGCTTTAGAAAAGGGAATTCCTAACCTTTTAAGACACGTTTCAAACATCAAGAACGTTTACAAGCTCCCTTGTGTTGTTGCTGTTAACCGTTTCCCAACTGACACTGATAACGAAATCGAATTTATCGTTAACAAGTGCCGTGAACTTGGCGTAAACACAGTTCTTTCAACTGTTTGGGCTGACGGCGGTAAGGGCGGCGAAGAGCTTGCTAAGGAAGTTGTAAGACTCTGCGAAGAAGAACAGGGCGACTTCACTTACTCATACGACCTTGATATGCCTATCGCTGATAAGATTGAGGCTGTTGTTAAGAAGGTTTACGGCGGTGACGGTATAATCCTCATGCCTAACGCTAAAAAGCAAATTGAAACTCTTACAGCTCTCGGCTTTGACAAGGTTCCTGTTTGTATCGCAAAGACACAGTACAGCTTCTCTGACGACCCAACAAAGCTTGGCGCTCCTGAAAACTTTATGGTTACTGTTAAGAACGTTAAGGTTTCTGCCGGTGCAGGATTTATCGTTGTTTTAACAGGCGATATTATGACTATGCCTGGTCTCCCTAAGGTTCCTGCAGCTGAAAAGATTGACGTTGACGAAAAAGGAAGAATCACAGGATTGTTCTAAAGATTTATATAATAAAAACCTCGGTTTAACCGAGGTTTTTTGTTTTGTTAATAAGTTGTTTAAGTGAATGAAAAAAGGACTGCGGAGCAGTCCCTTTTTGTTATATGAGGTTGATGTTTTTATATTCTTTATAGCCTTTATGGTTGAGCTGTGTTTTGAGTTCGCCGTTTTCAACTGTGAATTCATATTCATTATACTCGCCGTCCAGATACTTAAAGTCTTCGCCGTTATCTGTATAATGCTTATAGGCTCTGCAGTTGCCGTTCTTATCCGGGTATGCCATAAGATTTAATGTATCAAGCTCGATTTCGCCTACATAGCTCATTTCAGGGTATGTTGGGATGATTGAGCCTGCCTTAACATACATAGGGCAAACATCAAGTGGTGCGTCCTTTACAATATATCTGCCACCCTCAATAACTTCATTTGTCCAGAAGTCGTACCACTGTCCCTCGGGGAGATATACGCGCTTTGCGATTTCGCCCTGATTTACAACTGGAGATACCAGGATATCTTCGCCGAACATAAACTGGTCGTTCATACTTTCACAATTCTTATCCTCAGGGAATTCGAGAACCATTGCTCTCATAACAGGGAGACCTGTTTTGCTGTTCTTTACGAAAGTATCATAAATATATGGGAGAAGCTTATAACGGAGCTTAAGATACTTTCTTGAAATATCAAGAACTTCCTTACCGAATGTCCAAAGCTCCTGTCTTCTTGTGCCAAAACATGCGTGGTTTCTGAAGAGTGGGTAGAAGCATCCAAGCTCAAACCAACGGGCAAAAAGCTCTGTGTTTCCGTTGCCTGCAAAACCGCCAACGTCTGCGCCTGCATAGGATAAACCGCTTAAGCCGAGGTTACAAATCTGTGGGATTGACCACTGGAGGTGATCCCACTGACTATGGTTATCGCCTGTCCAGGCTGTTGAATACTTCTGGATGCCTGAATAACAAGCTCTTGTGATTACAAAAGGTCTTTTGCCGTTATGCTTCTTAAGGCCATTTGAGCAGGCTGTTGCCATGTGATGACCGTAAACGTTATGCATTTCGCCCTGTGTTGCGCCTAAATTCTCGTCGCACATTGGAAGGTCAAGAGGGAGATTACCCTTAAAGCTTGCAGGCTCGTTCATATCGCACCAGATTCCGTCTGCGCCGAAGTCAATCATCTCTTTCTGGAGGTCTGCCCACCAGTTTCTTACTTCAGGATTTGAGAAGTCAGGGAAGGCTGCTTCTCCAGGCCAAACTTCGTTTATATAAACATTGCCCTCATTGTCCTTGATAAAGTAATCATTTTCAATTGCCTGGTCATAAACGTGGTAACCCTCTTCCTTTTTAACGCCCGGGTCAAGAATACAAACTCGCTTGAAACCGTCTTTTTTGAGGTCTTCTCCAAGTTGTTTTGGTGTAGCCTCAAAATTTTCCTTATTCCATGTAAACACTTTGTAGTTGTCCATATAGTGAATATCATAATGGAGAACATCGCAAGGGAGGTCATTGTCGCGCATCTGCTTTGCGATACTTCTGAAGTCGTTTTCTGTTATGTAACCCCAACGGCTCTGATGATAACCAAGTGTCCAGAGCTGTGGCACAGGTGTATAGCCTGTGAGGTGGGCATATCCACCTAAAACTTTCTTCATATCAGGTCCGTAGATAAAGTAATAGTCAAGGTCGCCATCGTTTATTGCATAGTAGAAGTACGAAAGATTTTCTTCACCTAAATTGAAGAAACTTGTAAAAGTGTTATCAAAGAATAAACCGTAGGTGGCAACGCTGTTTTTTGTGATTAAGAATGGGATTGACTTGTAAAGTGCCTTTGTGTGCGGATAATCATTTGGAAGAGAAATATCCGAATTCTGCATTACATAGTCATATTCTCTCTTATTTAAGAAGCCTGCCTTGTCGCCAAGACCATAGAAACAGTCTGTGCTTTCCATTGTTTTGATGACTTCTGTTCTGTATTTTACGCCACGCTCGTTGAAACTATGGCCCTCAGCACGGAGCTGTGCAATCTGGTCAGGAGTAAGGTTTTCGCCTGTTGTTCTCTTGCCTCTGTAATCCTCACAAATAAGGTTTCCGTCCTTATCGTAGATGTCTGTTTTACACTCGTCGTAAACCTTTACTGTGAGTAAATCTGTGGAGATTACAACTGCGTCATTTTCCTTTTCAACGGAGAAGTCAGTTTCAACCACAGGATTTTCTTCGATTGCCTTTGAAATATAATTTTTCTCTGTGAACTTAATATTAAATCTGATAATATCATCACGGATGATTTCTACATTGTAGTTGCCCTCGTCCATTGTGATAATAATTTTGTTATCATTTACTTCATAATTCTTGATTTTTCCAAGCATTTTGTCAGCTCCTTTTCGAGTTGGTTGATAGCTTAATTTTATAATACTTGTGGGGTTTTGTCAATGAGATTTTGGGAAAAGAAGTGTAGATTTTTGGGAAAGGTTTGCGGTAAAAAAGAATGGGGATAGAATTATAAGAATTATGTTGAAAATGTTGAAATTGAGATTTTGATAGGTTATAATGGAACTGAAGATTTGTTCTCAGTTCTTGTGAGGGTATAATGATTGCCGAAAGTTGTCGAAAGGAGATAATAAAATGAAAAAAGTAATAACTATATTAATCATTATTGGGATAGTAGGAATTATAATAACTGCATTATTTTATTTATTCATTCTTTCGGGAGCGTTTGCGGTACTCATGCCTAAACCACCTGCTCCTCAAATAAAATATGGTGAATTTCCTTTTACCATTACATACGAAATAAACAATGAAGTTCAGGTTTATAAAGATGCGGTAATATGTGAATATGAAGGAATAGAAAGTTGGGGGACCGCAGGAAAATACCGAAAATGGAGTAGAAACCTTAAAAGCGGTAATGAACATATAGTTATCTTAAAATCAAAAGAGAATGGCAAGTCTTTTGAAATATATGTTCCTGTTCCTGGACTAGCTGAATACTACATGGGGGATTTTGATAAACGAAGTAGAGAAGAATGTGAGAATGGTATGAAAGACGATAGATATTTAGGTTATAAGCAAGGTGAAATAGACCATTCTATAACAAAAGAAGAGGCGTTAGAAAAATACAATGTAAAAGTAATAAATATAGAATGTTCACCACCGATAGAGAATAAATTTGAATAATTTTTTATCCAGACTTAACATGAACTTGCTATTAAAATACGTGGCATCTAGATTATACAGTCTTTATATAAAGAGTGTCGGATAACAAATAAAAAAGGACTGCTAAGCAGTCCTTTTTGTTATATGAGGTTAATGTTTTTATATTCCTTATAGCCTTTATGGTTGAGCTTGGTTTTAAGCTCGCCATTTTCTACTGTGAATTCATATTCTGTATATTCGCCATCTAAGTACTTATAGTCTGTGCCGTTATCTATTGTGTGGATATATGGTCTGCAGTTGCCGTCCTTATCCGGATATGCAAGAATATTTAATGTGTCAAGTTCTTTTTCGCCTACATACATCATTTCAGGATATGTAGGGATGATTGAACCTGCTCTTACATACATAGGACAAACATCAAGCGGAGCATCGCGGAGAATATATTTTCCGCCCTCAATAAGCTCATTTGTCCAGAAGTCGTACCACTGTCCCTCAGGGAGATATACCTTTTTAACTGTTTCGCCCTGGAATACAACAGGAGATACTAAAATATCATCGCCGAACATAAACTGGTCATTCATATTTTCAACGTTCTTGTCATCTGGGAATTCAAGAACTAATGGTCTCATAACAGGGAGCCCTGTTTCGCTACCCTTTACCAAAGCGTCATAGAGGTATGGGAGGAGCTTATAACGGAGGTTAATATACTTTCTTGAAATGTCAAGAACTTCCTTGCCGAATGTCCATGGCTCCTGATTTCTTGAACCCTTACAGCTATGGTTTCTAAAGAGTGTTGAGAATGCACCAACCTGAATCCAACGGGCGAAAAGTTCAGGTGTACAGTCTGCACCGAAACCGCCTACGTCTGTACCTGCGATTGAAAGACCGCTGAGGCCTAAGTTACAGAGCTGTGGAATTGCAAGCTGGAGATGTGCCCAGATACTCTGGTTATCGCCTGTCCATACTGTTGAATATTTCTGCATACCTGCATAGCAAGCTCTTGTAATTACAAAAGGTCTTTTACCTGTGTACTTCTTAAGTCCTTTGTGGGTTGCTGTTGCCATGTGCTGGCCGTAAACGTTGTGCATTTCACCGTGGGTTGCGCCAAGTCCTTCGTCACACATTGGAAGATCCATTGGGAGAGGTCCGTTAAAGCTTGCTGGTTCGTCCATATCGCACCAGATGCCGTCAACACCAAAGTCAACCATTCTCTTCTGTAAGCCTGACCACCATTCTCTTACTCTTGGGTCAGAGAAGTCAGGGAATGCTGTTTCTCCAGGCCATACTGTGTTGATATAAACATTTCCGTCAAGGTCCTTGATAAAGTAATCCTTTTCAACGCCTTCGTCATATACATCATAGCCTTCTTCCTGTTTTACACCTGGGTCTATGATACATACTGTCTTAAAGCCCTGCTTTTTAAGGTCGTCATTAAGGCCTTTTGCTGTGCTTTTGAAGTTATCCTTATTCCATGTGAATACCTTATAATTATCCATATAGTCAATATCAAAGTAAATTGCGTCACATGGGAGATTGTTTTCACGCATTTTTGTTGTTATATCCCTGAAGTCTTCTTCAGTTGTATAACCCCAACGGCACTGGTGGAAGCCAAGTGTCCAGAGCTGTGGTCTTGGAGTGTAGCCTGTAAGGTGCGCGTAGCCTCCTAAAACTTTCTTCATATCAGGTCCGTAGATGAAGTAGTAATCAAGGTCGCCATCATTATTTCCGTAGAAATAGTATTCTGAACTTTCTGAACCCATATTGAATGTTGAGCCGTGGTTGTTATCAAAGAACATACCAAAACAGCCAAAACTATTCTTTGTAATAAAGAATGGAATTGACTTATAAAGTGCCTTAAAATCATGAATTTCACAGTGTGTCTGTGGAAGGTCGGAGTTCCACATCTGGTAGTCATAGTCTCTCTTGTTTAAGAAACCTGTCTTATCGCCGAGCCCATAGAAACATTCGTCTTTTGACATTGATTTTATAACTGTAATCTTAAAATCGTTAACCTTTTCAGAAACAGAGTGTCCCTCTGCGCGAAGCTGTGTAAGCTGTTCAGGTGTTAAACCTGCTTCTCTTTTACGTTCACCTCTGTAATCTGCACAGATGAGGTTTCCGTTCTTATCGTATATATCAGTTATACATTCGTCATATACCTTTACTGTAATCTCCTCTGTGGAAATTAAAATTGCGTCGCCATCCTTTTCAACTGAAAAGTCTGTGTCAACAGCAGGATTTCCCTCAATTGCCTTTGAAATATATTCCTTTTTGTCAAACTTAACCTTGAATCTTACAATGTCATCTTTTATAATTTCAACATTATAAATTCCGTCATCTAAAATGACCTTGATTAAGTTATCATTTACTTCATAATTCTTGATTTTTCCCAGCATAATTAAATCTCCTTTACTGCCTGTGAAATTATAGTTTTAATGTATCATATTGGTGATACAAAGTCAATGAAATTTGGCATAATTATTATTAAAAATTCTTTACAACTCTTATGGGAGTTATTGACAATGAAAATGCGCTGTGTTATACTTTTCTTAATTGATTTTACAGGCTATGGAGTGTGTATTTTATGTTTTCAATGAGATACCCGAATGGGCTTAAAAAGGCTATAACTTTAAGCTATGACGACGGACTTGTTACTGATGTAAAAATGCTTGAAATTATTAACAGGTACGGGATAAAATGTACTTTTAACGTAAATTACGGCTTTCTTAATAAAGATGACTTTGTTTATCCTGAAATTAAGCGTGAAAACATGTGGACCAGACTCAGAAAAAGCCACGCAGTTGAGCTTTTCAAAAATTCAGGACACGAGGTTGCGGCTCATGGATTTGTGCACAAGTCCTTAGGGGGATGTACTGTGCCTGAGGCAATGCATGACATTCTTCACGACAGGGAATGCCTTGAAAAGCTTTTTGGAACTGTTATAAGAGGTATGGCTTATGCAAATGGCTCCTACGATGCAAGGTGTGCTGAGTATCTGCCGAAATGCGATATCTGTTATTCCAGAACTGTAGATAGAACAGGGAAGTTTGATTTTCCTGAAAACTGGATTTATCTGCACCCTACCTGTCATCACGATAACCCGAAGCTTATGGAACTTCTGGACAGCTTTTTAAACGAGGATTTTGGGGACTGCAAGATGTTCTATCTCTGGGGTCATTCCAGTGAGTTTGAAGTAAACAACAACTGGGACGTTTTGGAAAAGTTCTGTGCTGTGGCAGGAAACAGAGATGATGTCTGGTATGCTACAAACATTGAAATTTTCGACTATAAAAAGGCTTATGACAGCCTTGTTTATACCGTTGACGGCCTTACGGTTTACAACCCGTCGGGGATTGATGTGTGGCTTAACGTAAACGGCGAGAGTAAGGTTGCAAAGAGTGGAGCTGTTACAAACTTAGTATAAAAAATTTTTAATATATTTTGGAGGACATTATGTGTAAAACTACTTTAGTAATTATGGCTGCGGGAATCGGCTCAAGATTTGGCGAAGGTATCAAGCAGCTTACAAAAATCGGCAAAAACGGAGAAATTATTCTTGATTACTCCATTTACGATGCTATCCGTGCAGGTTTTGACAAGGTTGTATTTGTTATCCGCAAGGACATCGAAGAAGAATTTATGGAAGTTATCGGCAACAGAATCAAGGAAGTTGTTGAAACTGAAATTGCTTTTCAGGAAATTGACGACCTTCCAAAGGGATTTACTGTTCCTGAGGGAAGAAAGAAGCCTTGGGGTACAGGTCAGGCTATTCTTGCCTGCAGGCAGGCAGTTTCAGAGCCTTTTGCTGTAATTAACGCTGACGATTTCTACGGCAGAGAACCATTTGAACTTCTCCACAGCTATCTTGTTGAAGAACATGATACTGACGGTCTTGAAGATATTTCAATGGCAGGCTACATTCTTAAGAATGTACTCTCCGACAACGGTTTCGTTACAAGAGGTCTTTGCAGTGTTGATGAAGAAGGCTTTCTTGTTGGAATCAAGGAAACAAGCAACATCGGTAAAGACGGAGACAAGGTTTATATTGCTGAAGAAGACGGAAGCAAGACTGAACTTGACCCTGGCTGTAACGCTTCAATGAATATGTGGGGATTCAGACCTTCATACTTTGACAGACTTGATGAATTATTCCCTGAATTCCTTGAAAATATGGAAAATCCTCTTAAGTCTGAATTCTTACTCCCAATTATTGTTGGAGATATGCTCGAAAAGGGCGAAACAAAAGTTAAGGTTCTTGAAACCAACGAAAAGTGGTATGGTATGACCTACAAAGAAGACAAGGAGATTGTTGCTACATCAATCAGAAAGCTTGTTGATGCAGGTCTTTATCCTGAAAACATTATGGAAGCCTTAAAGAATTAGGCAGTCACTCGCAAGAAAGAATTGGTTTTGAAGGCATATTTTTAGTTTCTACTACGTCAAAAAAAGACCCGTAATACACAAAGTATTACGGGCTTTCTTTTTCTTGTATAATTCTAAAAATATGTAATTCAAAACTGCCTTGCACCCTGAAATATATTTCAGGGCAAATATTTCTTGTGAGAGACAGCCTTTGAAAGAAGTACATATAGTTTGTGGAATGTTATATTACGGGTTTATTTTATAATGTTCTCAAGCCCTTCGGGTAGTGATTTTTAAGTGTTTTGTTAACAGCTTTGCCTCCGCCCATAGCTACATTTTCAATGCAGACTGCGTACCAGCCCTTGTCAAATTCACAGGGAATTGTTTCGCCGTGGAGATATTTTTCAGCCTCATTTAGAGAGAGGTTTATTTTTTTGCGGAAAAGATGTCCTAAGGCTGTGAAGAGCTGATGATGTGGCTGGAAGTAGTTTTTCTGTACTGTGCCCAGCTTTACTCCGCAGAGGAAAACAGGCACTTTGGGTATTTTTATGTTTTCGTCTATGTAGATTATGCTGTCGTTATGTTTTTTTATTTTCTTTTTATCGTAGCTCGTCAGAGTTTCGTCTAAAAACTCACAGACAATTTTTTCTTCCTGTTTAGTAAGAGGAAGAAGTATGTCCTTTATTTCTTTAGGGGTGTTTTCTCCCTTTTTCTTTTTAAGAACTGCGACAAACTGTCCCTCGCCTTTATTTATATGCGGATAAAAACGTCTTGTGTATTCCATATTTCCTATGCCCTGTGAGGAGTTATTTTTAATCTCATCGGGGGTTTCTGTAAGATAAAAATCAGGGTTATTTTCAAGGAAAGTTTTGATAAGCTCTTCGTTTTCTTCCAATGAGTAAGTGCAGGTTGAGTAAACCAAAGTTCCGCCTTTTTTAAGTGCGTTTTTTATATTTTCTATGATTTCAAGCTGTCTTATGGCGCACTTTTCTACATTTTCAAGGCTCCATTCGGAGACTGCGTTTTCCTCTTTCCTGAACATTCCCTCACCTGAGCATGGTGCGTCGCAGATTATAAGGTCAAAATATTCCGTGAAGTTTTTGCCGATTGTCAGGGCGTCGCAGCTTATTACTGCTGTGTTTTCGTAGCCCATTCGCTCAATATTTCCGCTTAAAATTTTGCATCTTGAGGATACATATTCGTTGGAGAAAAGAAAGCCGTTAGGTATCTGACAGGCAATCTGTGAACTCTTTCCGCCCGGGGCTGCGCACATATCAAGGACTTTCCAGTCAGGCTCGGTTGTTATACAGTTTACAGGTGCCTGAGCTGATGGTTCCTGAACATAAATCATTCCTGCGTGGTGGTATGGGTGGTTTCCTATTTTTCCGTCACTGAAATAAAAACCGTTTTTGGCATAAGGAATTTTCTCTGTATCAAAGGGATTGATTTTAAGAAAATCCTCCACAGATATTTTCTTTGTATTTATGTGAAATGCCTTTACGGGAGCTTCGTTTAGCGCGCTTTCAAAGGCTTCATATTCATTTTTTAAGAGTTCTTTCATTCTCTCTTCAAATTCTTTTGGAAACATTTTTTCACCACCCTGTAAATAAAAATGCCCTTAAGTTATAAGGGCATTTTTGGCGTTCCTGAGGTGATTCGAACACCCGACCTACCGCTTAGGAGCAAATTGTACCATATTTTCCGTAAGGTTGTACCGTGTTCGATAAATCCGTGAAATCCGCATAACTACGGGATTTACAGGCGTACCTATTGTTATTTCGTATTATACAATATCGTCTAATTATGTGTGGTTTTAAGTGCTTCAATTAGCAAGCTATTAGCAAACTCACACAATCATTTTTCAACGATGTACCTATTTTAGCATAAAAAAATTTTGAAGTAAATAGAAAAATGGAAATTTGTGGAACATTACTATAACTTTTTGTATGGTAATGTTCTTTTTATATATATAAATAGAAAAAACGGAGGTGAAAACAATGTCAATCGTATTTGATTACTACTATGGTAATGAGGCAGAGCAATTTACATTTTACAGAATACCAAAATTGCTTATGACTTCACCGGAATTTAAGCGTGTGTCAGATAGTGCTAAATTGTTGTATGGTCTAATGCTTGACCGAATGAGTCTATCCATAAAAAACGGTTGGCTTGATGAACAGCAAAGAGCATATATTTATTTCACTACAAATGATGTTATGGAACAGATGTGTTGCGGTACAGAAAAGGCTACAAAACTAATAGCAGAGCTTGACAGCGAAAAAGGTATTGGTCTTATTGAACGAAAAAAACAAGGACAAGGCAAACCAACTATTATCTATCTCAAAAACTTTATTATTCACGATACAGAGCATCGAAATTCAAGACTTTCGGAAATCGAAAGTCAAGACTTCGGGAAATCGAAAAACAAGACTTTTGATAATCAAAATTCAAGAGTTTCGGAAATCGAAAATGCTGACTTTCGACAATCGAAATGTAGTGATAATAATATAAGTGATAATAAAGAGAATGGTACTGATTTTAATAAGACTATCCTATCATATCCTAGCGAGGATTTGAAGAAATATCCACCCTATGACTATAAGCATTACACCGCAACAGGACAAAAAAGAGATTGTAATATGTGAGGTATAAAACTATGAGCAAAAAGGATATAAGAAAAATCGAAGAATATGAGGTTACAAACAGCTTCAAAATTGCAAATAAAGAGCTTGTTATGGGTGAAGATATGAAGAATAAAGACGGTAATCACTATATGACTTGCTATGTTGGTAATAATGGCTTTTTTGAATATTATGACGAAGCTGTTGTAAG
>JAGAIJ010000097.1 GCA_017626595.1 Clostridia bacterium
AGAAGCTTTACCTCAATCTTAGGATTATGATAATACTTCTTTTCAAAGTACTTATCCAGAATATGATATCTTATTTTTGCAAGGTTATTGAAAATTCTTGTACCGAATACAATTACAGATGCAAAGCTCATATCTATACCTAAAATATTTCCTACAAAAGTGAGAGCAACAGCCAAAATCGCGTTAGTACTAAGACCTGTTAAGAAAATTACAAGGTTAAATCTCTTTTCGTAATTTGCAAGAACCGCCCCGAAAACAGAGTCTAAAACCGCAATAATTGCAACTGCGATATACTGGAGAGTCTGTGCATCTAAGTTATAGGGAACTAAAAGCCCCATAACAATACCGATTATTATAGCTATAATAATTATCATTCTGTTTCTCCCTCCGGTTCAATCATTTTCGCATACTTAAAGGTCTGTGTTCCGTCAAATGCCTTTATTTCAATTGTACTTGCTTTCTTTATGGAAATATTTATTCCGTAAAAAGCACTCTGGTCAACAGCTCCGCCGTGCATCTTCATTGCAGAATCCAGAGTTTCGCTGTTACCGATTGCCTTTATAACAAAAGGTGACGAAAGCTTTATCCCGTTTATAGAAACAGTATTTCCCACGCATCTTACTTCAGATGTGGCAATTATTCTCTGGTCATTTACAGAGATAGCCTCTGCACCTGCGCCTCTTAATTCATTTATAAATGTTAAGATATTGCTGTCGTGGACAATACCGTAGTTTGCATCATAATACTGTGCATTTGCAGTCGCATCAAGGATTCCGTCCTTTAATGTAATTATAATCCCAGGGCCCTCAACAGCTGCAATTCCCGCAATCATTTCTGTTCTCATAAGGTCATCCTTCAAAAGCTCTGCATAACCGTCGTTGGAGGCAGCCTGCTCCCTGTACTTATTAAGCTGGGTCTGGAGTTCCTCATTCTTCTGAGACAGGGCTATATAATCGCTCTGGAGCTCTGCAACTCTTGAAGAGAGCTGTACCTTATATGCATTATTCTTTCTTACCCCTTTAATCTGCCATGTTGTTCCGAACACCATGACAAAAACAAGTGTAGCTATCGCAATCTGAAATTTTACTTTTTTACTCATCATACATCCCCCGTCACTGATTTATGGCAGATACGTAGGTTTTCTCCCCACGCATATCTATTCTGACTTTTTCAGTTGTTCCAATATTTTCCGAAATTATCTTATGCAAAAAAACAACCTTATGTTCAATATCCTCATTTACGCCAAAGTCAATAAAAATCCTGTTTTCGATATCAATTTTAATGTTTGTAACATCTTCCAAATCAAGCTTTGTAACACCGCTCAGCATTTCCTTTTTCTCTAAAATGCTTACCAGTTCCAGAAGGTCATCAGCCTTCCCCTCTGACTTTGCAACAATATTATCGCCAAGCTTAAGCTTGTCCACAGGCACTCCCACAACCTGTATCAGATTCTGTTTGTCCTCAGGTCTTTTGATTTCAAGGAGCTTCCCCTCAATATCCAGAACATAGAGCTTACTGTTTTCCTCAATTGCGAAAACAGGCACTGATTCAATGATACTTATCTCAAGCTTATTAGGGAATATTCTCTTTATCTTTGCTTCAGAAATATATGGAATCGTCTTTATTCTGTCCACAGCGTTGGACATATTTGTACTGAAAATATTTTTGCCGATATTAAGCTCTGCTTTTTTAAGAATATCAGCCTCTTTAACAATATTCTCTCCCACGCAGGAGATTGAAACAATATTAAACATCGGCGCTTTTAATATAACAAGAATACTTCCTATACAGAAAACCAAAAACAAAAGTACGCTCAGGCGTCTTTTTACTCTGTTTTTTCTTCTTCGCTTTTTAAGTTCAGCCTTGGAAATCACATTCTCTGTATGCTCCATATTCTCACCACCTTGTCCTATTCAGGCTGATTAACTCAGCCTTTTTATATCTGCACCGATTTTTCGTAAAACCTTTTCAATATTTTCGTATCCTCGGTCAATAAATTCTGTTCCGTAAACCTTTGTTCTTCCCTCAGCAGAAAGTCCCGCAGCAATCAGCGCTGCTCCGCACCTTAAATCCGAAGCGTAAACCTCTGCGCCTTTAAGGCGTTTAACGCCTTTCACAACAGCATTTCCATCTCGGAAGTCGATGTCTGCACCCATTTTCTTAAGTTCATCACAATGGGAAAATCTGCTTGAAAACACGTTTTCACAGATTTCAGTTTCCCCCTCTGACGTGCTCATAAGAGCTGAAAAACAAGCCTGAGCATCTGTGGGAAAATCAGGGTAGGGCCCTGTTTCAATTTTCCCCAGAGCTTTTATTCCTCTATGAGAAATAAGTCTTATTCCGTAGCTGTCCCTGATTTCCGCCCCTGCTTTTTCAAGCAATTTAATGGGCTTTCTTATGTGCTCAGGCACAGCATTATCTATAATTACATCTCCGCCGCACATTGCCACTGATGTAAGATATGTAAGTGTGGCTATTCTGTCCGGCATTATATTATACTCCGTATTGTGAAGTTTTTCAACAGGTTTTATAATAATTTCTTCATTTCCTGCACCTTTTATTTTTGCACCTGCTGAATTTAAAAAATTCTGCAAATCCAAAATCTCCGGTTCCCTTGCAGGATTTTTAATTCTTATTTCATCTCCCTGACCAACCGCTAAAAATGTCATAATGTTTTCTGTCACTCCAACACTTGGGTATTCAAGGGTAATCTCCCTCGGCGGAGCAGAAAAATTCTTAAAGAAAATTGAATTTTCCTCCTCGTAGGTTTCAGCTCCCAGAGCACGGAATGCATCAATATGATAATTTATAGGTCTTGGGCCTAATTTACATCCTCCCGGATAGTAAATTCTTACACATTTATTTCTTGAAAGCAAAGGTCCCAAAAACATAATTGAGGACCTCATTTTTGACATCAGTTCTTCAGGAATTGTATTTTCCAGATTCACGTCCGAATTTATATAAATATCATTCCCCTGTCTTTCGGTGTAACAGCCAAGGCTATTAAGGATTGAAACTGCAACCTCTGTATCCTTTAAATCGGGGCAGTTATGTAAAACTGTTTCGCCCTGAACAAGCATTGTTGCGGCTATAATAGGCAAACAGGAATTTTTTGCACCCTGAACAGAAAATCTCCCCTCAAGCTTATGACCGCCGATTATCTCAAATCTGTCCACCTTATCACACCTCCGAAAATCAATTGCATTTTATATTATGCAAAAGTTTCCGACTGTGTGATTATTTTATAATCTCCATAATCAACTTACGCATTTTCTCTGTGGCGTCCGTTATTCCAAGGGATAATGCTCCCTTTTTCATTGTTTCAAGTTTTTCCTTATCAGATAAAATTTCATCAACTGTTTTTGTAAGCAATTCTCCTGTGAGAACATCTTCAGTTATAACCACTGCACCGCCTGACTTTTCCACAGCTCTTGCGTTATGCTCCTGATGATTTCCCGCAACGTTTGGTGACGGAATTAAAATTGCAGGCTTACCCAGAGCTGTCATTTCACTTACAGAGCTGCCCGACCTTGCAATAATCAAATCACAGGCGTTAAGCGCCTTATCCATATCGTAGATATATTCTGAAACTGAAAGTTCTTTGTAATCCTCAGTTTCAATACCGTGTTCATGGAAATGCTCCATAACTGTATGGTACTGATTATTTCTGCCTGTGGACATTAAAATAGTATATTTCTTTTCCTTTGCAACCTCTGAAATCCAATGCACAATACACTGATTAAAATAGGTTGCACCAAGACTTCCGCCAAATACTAAAATAACCGGTTTGTCTCCAACGCCAAGCTTTTCTCTTGCAGATTCATAGCTTTCCTTAAAGATTTCAGGTCTTATAGGGTTTCCCACTACCTCTACACGCTTTGGATTTTTAAGAAATTTTTCAGCCTCTTTCATTCCAAGGGCAACAATATCCACCTTATCAGAAAGCATACGGACAGTAACTCCCGGGAAGGCGTTGGATTCGTGTACCATTGTAGGAATTTTAAGAAGATATGCAGCCAAAAGCACAGGGCCTGTCACATAGCCCCCTGTTCCAACAACCACATCAGGTCTGAATTTCTTTATTATTTTAATTGATTTTAAAATTGCACCGCCAAGGTCAAAAACATTCTTTACATTCTTAAGAGAAAGCTTTCTCTTAAAGCCACGGACATTTACAAACTCAATATTGTATCCGCTTTTAGTCACAAGGGTAGTTTCCATACCGTTTTTTGTTCCTACAAAAAGAACCTGTGTGCCCTTTTCTTTTTCCCTTATGTGATTTGCGATTGCTAAAGCAGGGTTAATATGTCCCGCCGTACCCCCTGCTGCAAACAGAATTTTCATAAAATCACTCCCCGGATTTATTCCGTGATTGCCGTGCCACATTAAGCACTATGCCCATCGTTCCCATTGTAATAGCTAAAGATGTTCCGCCGTAGCTAAAGAACGGAAGTGGCATTCCCGTACAAGGCATTGAGGCTGTTACAACTGCTATATTTATTATTACCTGAACGGCAATAAGTGCCATAATTCCTACAACAAGAAGACTGCCGAACATATCAGGGGCATTAAATGCAATTTTAATTCCTCTTATAATTAAAAGTGAAAATAAAACCATTACAAGAAGTCCCCCGAAAAGTCCAAGCTCTTCGGCTATGATTGAAAAAATAAAATCGTTCTGAGGTTCAGGAATATTAAGATATTTCTGTCGGCTTTTTCCCGGGCCAACTCCTAAAATTCCCCCTGAACCTATTGCATAAAGGGACTGTACAACCTGCCAGCCGTCGCCCTGTATATCCTTAAATGGGTCAAGGAATGAGAAAACTCTTTCACGGCTGTATTCAGACGACATTACAACAATAAACAGAACTCCAGCAATCACAAGTCCCGCAGGCAAAATCTTCTTTATATCTGCACCGCCCACAAAAAGCATAATTGCAGCAACCATTACAATTACAATCGCACAACTTTTATGCGGCTCAAGTATTACAATTCCCGCCACAACACAGGCACAGATAAAATAAGTTGCAACATACTTCATCTTCTTAATCCTGTCAGGGTGTGCAGAGATTGCATTCGCAAGGAAAATTATAATCATAATCTTTGCAAATTCATCTGCCTGAAAGGAAATAGGCCCGATTTTTATCCATCTTCTTGCACCGTTAAATACCTGCCCAATCCCCGGGATAAGTACAATAATTATAAGCGCCATAGCACCAATTACAATTTTCATAATGTGCTTTTTGTATAACCTGTAGTCAATCATGGACACGGCAAACATAAGGGCTGAACCAATTATAGCCCACAAAAGCTGACGGTTAAAGAAGTAGAAGCTGTTGTTATGATATGTAAATGCAGATGGACTGCTTGCGCTTAAAACCATAATAAGTCCGAAAGTTAAAAGTGTATATACAAGGGCCAGAAACTGCAAATCTGTCTCTTTAATTTTCCCCACTATTCTCTTTGTATTCAGTTTTCTCTTTGACATAAATACTCCCCCCTAAAGAATATTTTATGAAAGATATCCAAGTAAGCAAACTATGGCTGTTGCAAGTGAAAATACTGCAACAATTCTTCTCTCTCCCCATCCGCACATTTCAAAATGATGATGAATAGGGCTCATTTTAAATACTCTTTTTCCTGTAAGCTTAAAGGAGCCTACCTGAATTATAACTGATAAGGATTCGCATACATAAACAAATCCGATTATTAAAAGTGTAATGGGCATTCTCATATAGATTGCCATAACTGACACAGCTCCCCCTAAAAACAAGGAGCCTGTGTCCCCCATAAATACTTTCGCAGGGTGGGCATTATAAAGGAGAAATCCTAAAAGTCCGCCTGCTAAAAGGGATGCAAAAACAGCTACAACCCCTGAATCAACACGTCTTGCAATTAACATGTAACAGATTGAAACAATAACAGTTATACTTGTTGCAAGTCCGTCAAGGCCGTCAGTTAAATTCACGCTGTTTACTGTGGCAAGCATTACAATAATTATAAATGGAATATAAAACCATCCAATATTTACAGAAAGTCCCTTTGCAAAAGGAACAATTATGCTTGTATCAACAAATCCGCCTGCTACAAGCCACACAGAAATTAAAAGTGAAACTATAATCTGCAGTGAAAATTTTTGTGCCGCTTTAAGACCTAAATTTCTTTTAAGAATTACCTTAATATAATCATCTAAAAAGCCGACTGCACCAAAGCCTAAAGCTCCAACAAGCAAAATAAATATGTCAGCTTTAATTACAATTCCCATAAGAGGCAGAACAAAATATGCAAAAAGTACACCTAAAACCATTGCAATTATAAAGATAAATCCACCCATTGTAGGTGTGCCTGATTTACTTTTATGCCATGCAGGTCCTTCCTCGCGGATTTCCTGACCGAACTTTAACTGATGCAGGAACGGAATTACAAAAATTCCCGCCACAGTTGCAATTACAAACGTCAAAGACATCATTCCAAGTGAAAGCACTATCATTATTCTTCCTCCCCATTTTCTCCTGTAATAAAATCTGCAATTTCCTCTAAATGCATTCCATGAGATGCCTTTAAAAGAATTATATCGTCTGTTTTAAGAAGTAACAAAATTTCCTTTTTAGCTTCTTCATTATTCTTAAAGCTTATAGTTTTAACTCCGCCCTGTCTTGCTTCTTCTGCAATTAAAAGAGCATTTTCTCCAATTGTGATAAGACAGTCAACGCCGTATTCACACACCAGCCTTCCTACGGAGCGATGGGCTTCAGGAGAAAATTCTCCAAGCTCAAGCATATCACCGAGGATTGCAACTCTTCTGTGCTGAATTTTATCGTCAGAGCGTGTAGCCGAAAGCACGTCAAGTCCCGATTTCATTGATGTAGGACTTGCGTTATAGCAATCCTTAATAACTGTATAGCCGTTTTTATCAATAATTTTCTGTCTTAACCCGAGAGGTATAAACTGCTCAACACCTTTACGGATTTTCTCTATGCTCATACCGTAGCGGTAGCCTGTTAAAATTCCTGCAAGGGCATTATAAACATGGTGGATACCTGCAACAGATATTGAGAATTTATATTCTGTGCCGTCAATTTCAGCTGTAAAGTCTGTGCCGTCGGAATATTTCTTTATATTTTTTGCTATAATATCGCACTTTTCGTTTTCAATTCCAAAATAAAGAGTTTCAAAAGGCAATTCGCCCTTTAATCCCCAAAGCATTTCGTCGTCGCCGTTTAAGATAACTGCTCCGCCCTCAACCATACTCTCAAGAATTTCAAGCTTTGCTCTCATAATGTTTTCCATTGAGCCAAGATTTTCAATATGACAACAGCTTATATTTGTAATTATAGCTGTTTCAGGCTTTGCAATTTTAGAAAGTCGGGAAATTTCACCTTTATGGTTCATTCCCATTTCCAAAACTGCAATATCATGCTCCTTTGAAAGACCGAAAACTGTAAGAGGGAGACCGATTTCGTTATTGAAATTCTGCTGTGTTTTAAGAGCATTAAACTCCTGTGCCAGAACAGAATAAATCATATCCTTTGTGCTTGTTTTTCCAACACTTCCTGTTATCGCAACCACAGGAATATCAAATTTTCCGCGGTATAATTCTGCCACATCACGAAGCGCTTTAAAGGTATCTTCAACTTCAATGCGGGGAACATTTATACCCTTTTCCCCTTTATTTACAATACAGCAAACTGCGCCGTTTTCCATGGCTGAATAAACATAGTTATGACCGTCATTCTTCTCACCCTTTAATGCAACGAAAACAAAGCCCTCCTTAACCTCACGGTTATCGCGGACTATGTCAACCACTTTTATTTCAGGGTCAGCGTCAATTATTTCTCCTGAAATGAAATCTGCAATCTCTTTTAGAGTAAGAATTTTTTCCATAACTTATGTCCTCACTTTTCAGAAAAATCAATAAGCTTTGAAACTATTTCCCTTTCGTCAAAGGTTATAGTTCTGTCTTTTAAAATCTGGTAGGTTTCATGGCCCTTACCTGCGAGAAGAACAATATCGTCCTTTTCTGCCATATCAAGCGCATAGCTGATAGCCTCGAACCTGTTTTCAATTACAACATATTCACAGCCTGTTTCGTCTATTCCGGGGAGAATATCCTTTATAATTTCCCCCGGTTCTTCAGTTCTCGGATTATCAGAGGTTACAATACAGAAATCTGAAAGTTCCCCTGCAACCTTACCCATAAGAGGTCTCTTTGTCCTGTCTCTGTCTCCGCCACAGCCGAAAAGGGTAATAATTCTTCCCTTTGCAAAGCCACGGATTGCATTTATAATATTTAAAATTCCGTCAGGAGTATGTGCATAGTCGATAATTACAGTATAGTCTGTGTCTGTTGGCACAACCTCAATTCTGCCCTTTACGCCCTTTGCCTCGGATAAACCCTTTGCAATATCAGAAAGGCTTAAACCTAAAGATAAACAGATTCCGATGGCTGTCAGGGCGTTATAAACTGAAAATTCACCAGGGATAGGGAGAGTAATTTTCTCTGTTTCTCCCTTGAAGTTTGCGTCAAATTCAATACCCTTTGATGTATAAACTATATTTTCAGCCTTAAGGTCAGCCTCATTTTCTTTACCATAGGTTATATATCCGCAGTCTGCATTTTTCTTAAGATAATCTGCAGACTCAATATCGTTATTTATTACACCCTTTTCGCAAATCTTAAAGAGCTTTGACTTTGCCTCAAGATAATTTTCCATTGTCTTATGGAAATCAAGGTGGTCCTGTGTAATATTTGTGAAGGCTCCAACCTCATATTCACAGGCTGTAACTCTGTCAAGAGCAAGGGAATGGGAGGAAACCTCCATTACAACAAAGTCTGCCCCTTCTTCTGCAAATTGGTTAAAAAGCTGCATAAGCTCAATAAAATCAGGGGTGGTTCTCTCCGCAGGGATAACCTTATTTCCGATTAAGTTCTGGTTTGTGCCGATTAAACCTACCTTATAACCCTTATCTTCAAGAATTGACTTTACAAGATAAGTAGTTGTAGTTTTTCCGTTTGTACCTGTTACGCCGATAAGACGGAACTTCCTGAAAGGATAGTCATAAAACTTTGCAGTCATCATACCTGCTGCCGCTCTTGTATCCTTAACCACAACTGTTGAGGCGTCAATCCCCTCAATAAAGTGCTCAGCTAAAATTGCCACAGCCCCTGCATCAATTGCGTTACGGGCAAAGCTATGCCCGTCAGTTGTAAATCCCTTTATACAAACAAAAAGGTAGCCGGGTTTAACCTCCTTTGAGTTAAAGGTTATTCCCGAAATGTTCATATCAGTCACGCCTTTTATGTCAAGGACATCTATATTTTCAAGTAATTCGGATAACTTCATTTTTATTCCCTTCCTTTTAACTTTATATACGGAAATCTGCACCGGCATAAAATGCCGATGCAAATTGTTTAATCTCGGAGTTCAGCGTAGGAGAAGTCAAGAGTCACAATAGAGCCAGGCTCTAAAGCTGTTCCCTCTTTCGGGGACATTCCCGTACAAATTGCAATACCGCCCGATGTGGAAAGTCCTCTTATCTTAACGTTAAGTCCCGCATCAGTTAAAGCTTTATTAGCCTGTGACGCAGTCATATTAAGCACATTCGGAACTGTAACGCTCTGCTCAGCCTTACTTTCCCCTGTGTATGTGTAAATCACAGAGTTCTTTGCAACCTTGGAGTATGCCTTTGGCATCTGGTCAGTAATCTTCTCTCCGTTTCCTACAGTTTTGATTGTAAGTCCCGCTGTAACAAGAGCTTTCTTTGCCTCTTCAGGAGTCTTACCCATTACATTCGGAACAGTTATATCTATCATTGCCATTTCTTCCTGTGTATATTTTGGCTCAACTCCTAAATACTGGAGAGTTTCGTCCATAATATTTTTAACCACAGGAGCTGCAATCAAACCGCCGTAGTATGTATTCCCAACCTTTGGCTGGTCGAGAATCACAAGGCACACAACTCTCGGCTCGTCAGCAGGAGCAATTCCCAAAAACGATGCAACATAATGCCCGTTTCCTCGAGGCTGTTTTTCGGAGGTACCTGTTTTGCCTGCAATTCTGTAGCCTGCAAGGTAGGCGTTTTTACCACCGCCCACAGATACAACCGACTCAAGAGTAGTCATCATTTTCTCACTTGTTTCCTTTGAAACAATCTGTCTTACAAAGGTAGGTTCTATGTCCTGAATTACGTTTAAGTCCTTATCCACAACCTGTTTTACAAGGTGAGGCTTCATCATTCTTCCGCCGTTGGCAATTCCCGCAGCCATCTGCACCATCTGGAGCGGAGTTACGTTAAAGCTCTGTCCGAAAGAAGATGTTGCAAGGTCAATTTCCTTGAAATTGTCAGCGGAATGGAAAATACCTGAGGTTTCCCCGGGAAGTTCAATTCCTGTCGGAGCTAAAAATCCAAAGCCCTTAAGATACTTTAAGAACTTTGTAGTTCCTATCTTTTGTCCAATGGTAATAAAGGCAGGGTTACAGGAATTCTGTACTGCCTGTGAGAAGGTCTGGGAGCCGTGGCCCTTTGTGTTGGCACAGCGGATTGACCTGTCGGCAACCTTAATTGAGCCTCCGCAGTAATAGGATTCTCCCTTATCCACAAGGTTTTCCTCCAGTGCCATTGAGGCTACTGCAACCTTAAAGGTTGAACCCGGTTCATAGGAGTCAACAACAGCCTTATTTCTCTTTAGGAACTGTGTTGCCTGAGTAATCTTGGCGTTATATTCGTCACCCTCAAGGTCTTCAAGTTCCTCTTCTATTTCAGGATATTTATCAATTACAGCCTGATTTATAGCAAAAGGCTGGTTTAAGTCATAGTCAGGAGCAGTTGCCATAGCAAGAATTTCACCTGTTTTTATATCCATTACTATACAGGCTGCGCCCTCTTCAAGCTCATTTTCAATTCTTGCGTTTTCAAGATGCTTTTCAACATAATGCTGGATTGTTTCGTCGATTGTGAGAACAATACTTCTTCCCTCTTCAGGAGCAACATAGTTTTCGTAGCTGTCAGGAAGCTCAAGTCCCATAACTCCGCCGTTTGATACAAGGCGTCCTGATGTTCCGCTTAAAACATCGTTATAAACCATTTCAATGCCCTCAAGGCCCTGATTGTCGCCGCCTGTGAAGCCTATAACCTGTGAGGCAAAGGCACCGTATGGGTAATATCTCTTTGTATCTTCTGTAAAGTTAAAGCCCTTGACCTTATTTTTAGCTATAAAATTGCGGACTTCATCAGCCTTATCCTTTGGCACCTTTTTCTTGATGTACTCAAAATAGGACTCTCTTTCCATTTTGGCAAGAATATCCTCTGCCTCAAGTTCAAGAATATCCGCAATACCCTTTGCCACATAGTACATATCCTCATTATCCCTTGTGATTGACGGGGTAATGCTTATGGTTTCAACTGTCATATTATTTGCAAGAACAGTGTAGTTTCTGTCGTATATTAGTCCTCGGTCGGGAGTTATAACACTGTCTGTGGTTTGCTGTTCATGGGCTGCGAGAGATAAGTCCTCTCCTCTTATAACCTGCCAATAGAAAAGTCTTATAAATAACGCAAAAAAGCATAGTAAAACTATGCATAATAAAGTCAATATTCTTTTTTTCTGGGCTGTGGAACACTTGAAATTACGCACCGTTTTATACCTCTCTGAACTTGATACCGGCGCCCGTTACCCACATAGCATAAGCCACCGGTTCGTTATTTAATTATATTTGCTCACACTCCATTTATGCCCGTTAGTGGAGTATATGTATAGAATTTATAAGGGTACCTGTTACGCCGTGGAGCTTTATCTTACCTGTGGGCTCGTCCTTACCCTTTCTTTCGGAATAATCCTCTCTTGTGATGTCAACATAGATTGTCTGTGAGCGTTCAGGCTTAACCATTCCGTACTCTTCCACAGCCTTTTTCTGTAAAAGACTTAAGTCAACTGCGCTGTCAATTTTCTGCTGGAGAAGCTGGTTGTCGGCGGTGATGCTTTTAAGCTCTTTCTGTAGCATCAGGGCGTTATTTTTCGCCTCGTCAAGCTTAACATATCCGCTTATAATGGAAAATACAACTGCGAAAAGGGATGCTGTTAAAATGAATTTTTTAAATCCTGTAAGAGCTTTTTTCTTCTGTTTTCTTACAGTCTTAAGCTGGGCTGTCTTTTCAGTATTTACTTCATAATTAAACTTATGTGCATTACTCGAAAGATAGTCAAGTCTGTTCATTTTTCAGCCTCCTTTTCTATAATTTTCTAAATCCTCGTAGCTTTGCGCTGTGGGACCTGTTATTCTCCTTAAGTTCTGTATCAGTTGCCACCACAGGCTTTCTGTTTACAAGCTCGCCCGTAGGCTTATGTCCGCAGACACAAACAGGAAATTCCTTCGGGCAGATACACCCTTTGGTTAAATCCGCAAATGTATTTTTAACAATTCTGTCTTCTAATGAATGGAATGTAATTATTCCTATGACTCCCTGAGGCTTTAAAACCTCTACGAAATCACGGATTGCATCCTCAAGAGGTTCAAGCTCGCGGTTTACTTCAATTCTTATCGCCTGGAATGTTCGTTTTGCAGGGTGTTTATCCGCAAATCTCGCTTTAACAGGCATTGAATTTTTGATAATCTCCGAAAGCTCAAAGGTAGTTTCAATTGGCTTTTCAGCTCTGTGCTTTACGATTTCCCTTGCAATCTGCGGGGCAAATTTTTCTTCGCCGTAAGCAAAAATTATTCTCTTAAGTTCATCCTCGGAGTAGCCGTTTACAACATCATAGGCGGAAAAATCGCTACTTCGGTCCATTCTCATATCAAGAGGAGCATCCATATTATAGCTGAATCCTCTTTCGGCTGTGTCAAGCTGTGGAGAAGAAACTCCAAGGTCTAAAATCGCTCCGTCTATTTTATCAATTCCCAATTCCTTAAGAATGTTTTTGATATTCATAAAATTGTCGTGGACAATTATCTTTTTATTATTATAGGAAGAAAGTCTTTCTGTTGCAGCCTCAATGGCTGTTGTGTCCCTGTCTATGCCGATAAGAGTTCCCTTTTCCGAAAGCCTCTGGCAGATAAGAGAAGAGTGTCCTCCTCCGCCAAGAGTTCCGTCAACATAAACTCCCTCAGGGTTAATATCAAGCATTTCAATACTTTCATCAAGCAAAACTGAAAAATGGTTAAACATCATAACATCATACCAAGTTCATTCATATATTCGCCGATATTTTCTGTGCTTAAATCGTTGTCAGCCTTAAAGTTGTTCCAATCTTCTCTGTTCCAGATTTCAGCTCTCGTGGATACGCCGATAATTGTAACCTCTTTTGTAAGGTTTGCATAAGCCTTAAAGCTCTGTGGAATTAAAGCTCTGCCCTGTGAGTCAATCTCACATTCACAGGCGTTACTCATAAAAAATCTCTTTATTTTAAGGGCGTTTGTGCCTTTTCCTGCGTTAATTTCGTCAGCAAACTTTGTCCATTCTTCCATAGAATAAACGTAAAGGCAATGGTCAAGACCGTAGGAAATTACAAAGGTAGAACCCAAATCATCTCTGAACTTTGCAGGGATAGAAACTCTGCCTTTTGCATCCATATTATGTTCATATGTTCCCAACAGCATGAAAATCGCCTCCTTTTTGCTCGAATTTTGCCACATCGTAACACTTTTTGCCACTTCATACCACTTTTCTACATTGTAACATTAAAAATATTCAATTGCAATACTTTTTTAGTAATTTTTTAAAAATTTTTTAAAAAATCTTTACAATTGTGTTACAAAAAAAGAAACACCACAAAATGTAGTGTTTCTTATCCTATTTTTTATTAAATTTATATCTTTTTACGGTTTTTATAGATGATTATTATTCCAACGAGAGCTGTAACCAGAGCTACAAGCTGTGAAACTCTGAACGGGCCTAGGTACAGAGAGTCGGTACGAAGTCCCTCGATTAAAAATCTGCCGATTCCGTAGCTTATCAGGTAAAGGCAAAAGACCTCGCCCTCAAACTTTTTATGTTTCTTGTAAATCCACAAAAATATTCCTATAAGTAAATTCCAAAGGCTTTCATAAAGGAATGTAGGGTGCACGTTTTCTGCCACAACAAAGGCAACCTCTGCAAGAGGATAAATTTCCCTCTCAATAGTCATAGCCCATGGGAGATTTGTTTGTCCGCCAAAAGCCTCTCCGTTTACAAAGTTCCCCCATCTGCCGATTGCCTGACAGAATGGAACTATTCCCCCAAGAATATCAAAAGGCACTCCAAGGCGGATTTTCTTAACCCTTGAATAGATAATAATCATAAGGAATATGCCTATAAGTGCACCGTAAATTGCAATCCCACCGCCACGAAGATTAAAAATCTCCCAGAGATTATCCTTATACATATCCCAGCTGAAGATAACATAGTAAAGTCTTGCACATACAATCGCCACAGGCACACCGATTAAAAACATATTGAGGAAATCGTCCATACTCAGCTCTGTTTTTTTAATTTCCGCAAGAGCAAGGCACACGCCCACAAGGATTGCAAGTCCGATTATGAGTCCGTACCAGTAAACCTCAATATTCCCGATAGAAAAGGCAACCCTGTTTATATGAAACACAGGGCCTCCCTTTCCGAATGAAATTACAGCATCCATAATTATTCTTCCTCTAAAGGCTTTACAACTGAAAGCACAGCGTTTTCTGTATCAAAATGAGTATTAAGTCTGTTCATTATATCTTCCATAGTGATTTTTTCAACTGTTTCTGTATAATCAAGGTAGTTTATATTTTTCATAAAGTCCTTGATAAATTCTACACCCACAGCCTCAACATTATTAAACTTTCTCAAGTTGTCGCCGATTAAAAGCTTCTTTGCTCTCTTTACAGCCTTTTCGTCAATACCCTTTTCTTTTGCATCTTTTATTACAGAAAGCACCTTTTCGTAAACTTCCTTTGGAACTTTTGACTCTCCGCCTATGAGAGTAAAGCCGTATTCCTTTTCAAATTCGCAATCCACCTCAAAGCTGCCGTCGATAATTCCCTTTTCGTACATTTCAGAGTAGGCACTGCTGCTGTTGCCGAAAAGCACCTCTAAGAGAATATCAGTTTCAATTTCTCTCTTTAAAAGTTCCTCTCCGCAAACTCCCGTTTCAGTTTCCTTAAAGGCAATATTAAAAATCGGGCTTGAAACAGAAAGTTTCTGCTCAATATATTCCTGAACCCTTTCCTTTGGTTCAGCAACCTCAAATTTCACAACCTCGCCAGACACTCTGTCCTTTGGAATGTGCTTATCCACGAACTCTGCAACCTTTTCAGGTTCAACATCGCCCACGCACACAAGTCGCATATTTGAAGGATTATAGAATGTGTCTGTGCATTTATATAAAAGCTCAGGAGTAATCTTTGCAATAGATTCTACCGACCCTGCAATATCAATTTTAACAGGATTGTTGTGGTACATAGCTGTGAGAGCATTAAAATAAACTCTCCAGTTCGGGTCATCCTCGTACATTTTAATTTCCTGTCCGATTATGCCCTGTTCCTTTGCAATATTTTTCTCTGTAAAGTATGGCTTATTTACAAAGTCCAAAAGAATATCTAAATTATCATAAAATCTGTCGGTACAGGTAAAAAGATAGGCTGTTATATTAAAGCTTGTGAAAGCATTGGCAGAGGCACCTGTTTCCGCAAATCTGTTAAAGGCGTCTGTGCCGTCCTCCTCTTCAAAAAGCTTATGCTCTAAAAAGTGGGCAACACCGTCAGGTAAAACTACCTTTTCAGTATCTCCAAGGGGAATGAACTCTCTGTGGAGTGAGCCATATTCTGTTCCGTAAATTGCATAGCTCTTACTGAATTCTTTTTTGGGGATTACATAAATTTTAAGACCGCTTTCGTGAGTGCCGAAAAATATTCTTTCATCAACTCTCGTATTTTCAACGCATCTGAATTTCATTATTTCCCCTCCCCTTTAAGAAAGTAGATTGTGTCAAGCTTCACCTTATGAGCAACAGCGCACACATCTTCCTTTCTAACCTTATTTATATTATCAAGAAATTCTTCAATTTCTTCTTCCTTTCCGCAGACAAGCTGACGGAGATAATTTCTCTCAAGAGCCACAAGGCTGTCCTTTGAGGCATTAAAAGATGTAGCAATATATCTCTTGGATGCCTCAAGGTCTTCTTCTGTGAAGTTGCCTTTTTTCACCTCTTCAAGCTGACCGAAAATCCCCTCAAGTGCCTTTTCGTAATTTTCCGCCTCAATGCCTGAACTAATCTGCATAATGCTTTTCATTCTGTCAAGAGAGCTGTAAACATAATATGCAAGGCTCATCTTTTCACGGACATTCATAAAAAGCTTGGAGAAAGGACTGCCACCGAAAAGACAGTTAAACACTGTAAGATCATAAATCTCCTCTCCGATTGGGTCAACACCGATTCTGAAGCCCATTGCAAGCTTGCTCTGAGTTACCTGCATTTCTTCTGTTACTCGTTTTTCTGTCTTTATATCTTCAGGTCTGGCTAAAGCTGTCTGAATATCCTCAGCCTTTCTCGGTTTCATAAAACCGAATTCTTTTTTTACAAGCTCAATATCTTCCTTTGAGTATGAACCCGAAATAAAAATGTCAGCCGGACATTCGCTGATTATTCTCTGGTATTCTTCATAAAGATTTTCAGGAGTAATTCCGTCAATATCCTCGATATATCCGTAAGCAGAAATCCCGAATGGGTCACCCTCAAACATAATCTGATTGCATCTTAAATTGGCATAGGACTTTTTATCGTTGATTATGCCGTTTATATATGTTCTTAAATTTTCTTTTTCCTGCTTTACGTATTCCTTTTTAAACACGCCATTTTCAAGGTATGGGAAAAATACAACCTGTTTAAGCATATCAATAGCCTCAGGCAGAATTCTCTCGCTTAAAAATCTGTCAGCAACCATGCTTTCAGAAATCCCCACCATTATTCTGTCGCCCATTCTTGAGGTGCCTGCGCCTACACTTGCACCGTACAGGTCGTCGCATTTTTCGGATATTTCTTTCATGTCCTTATATTTTTCAGTTCCTCTTTTCAGAACCTGTGTAAGAAGAGAAATTTTTGTAATATTTTCCCTTTCTGCAGGCAGGTGAAAACGGATACTTATTCTGTTTGTTTTGAAGTGGTCTGCAGGGATATAATAAAGGTTTACTCCCTCACAGATTTTATCTTTAATCAAAGCCATTTTACATCACGCTCCAAATAAATTTTACCATAAAAATTTTTAAAAATCAATTACATATATATTTATTATGAGAATAAGCCCTTAAATTACTATGGAAAAATTTATATGATTTATTTTATAAAAAATGTGTAAAATAAGTGTGAACAATAGTTCAAAAAGGAGAAATCGGTATGAACATTATTGCGCTTATTTTAGTTATAGTCGGCGCTTTGAACTGGGGAAGTATCGGTATATTCGGTTATGACCTTGTAGGAGCAATCTTCGGCGGTCAGTTATCAGTATGGAGCAGGGTTATTTTCACTATCGTAGGCCTTGCAGGACTCTGGTCAATATACTTCTTCTTCAGAGAAGACCCGATTGTAGAGCACAGAGATTAAAATAAAAAATAGGGCATCAAAGGATGCCCATTTTTTATTTTGTTATTTTTTCAAAAATAAGATTTGCATTTTCATACATCTTTGCTTTCTGAGGCTTTTTCTCTTCTTCCCTGTATATCTTCTTTACAAAGTAGTAATAATCC
Source organism: Clostridia bacterium (assembly GCA_017626595.1). Classification (GTDB taxonomy): domain Bacteria; phylum Bacillota; class Clostridia; order Monoglobales; family Monoglobaceae; genus RGIG8709. The sequence continues at coordinate 17,701 of JAGAIJ010000097.1, forward strand.
TCGTCCTCAGGAACGCCTAATGAAGTCTTAACCTCTTCATCGGTAATCACAGCATATTTTTCAATACATTCCTCTCCGAATCTGTCTATAATTACATTTTTCATTCCCTCGTCAGCAATAAGTCCCTTTGCCTCCCCTGAAACCATAACCATTTCAAGCTTCTGAATTGACACAGCTGTTACATCATCCACAGGCTCGTTGCTGTCCATAATCATTGTGGCCGAGTAATCGTTTACTGAAACCACCAGACTTTCGTCCCCGTCAGCGTCCTCAATCATTCCTGACAGGTATTCTTCGAGGCTTGCCTCTGTATTGTCCTCAAGGACATTTGAGGCAAACATATAGATTGTCATATCGTCGCTGACCTGATGAGTCCAATAATAAATTCCCACAGCCATAACAAAAACAATTAAAAGGCCTGCAAGACATTTCTCCCAGTTATATATGAAAAAATGCTCAACCTTTTTCATAAAAGGCATCTGTTTATAATATTCTTTTCCAGCCAAAGTATCCTTATCCATAATCCCCTCCGAAATTTACGCCTTTACCTCGTTAACAAGCTCCTCACCCTTAAGATATGCGTCAAGGTTTCCAAGTGTTGTTTCAGCTATATTGTAAAGGGCCTCGTAGGTGAGGTAGCCCTGATGGGCTGTTAAAACAACATTCGGTAAAGATATAAGAAGTCTTATATTGTCGTCAATATCAACTCTATGGGAGTTATCCTCGAAGAATAAATCTGATTCTTCTTCGTAAACGTCAAGACCTGCCCCACGGATTTTTCCGTTTTCAAGTCCCTCTAAAAGCGCCTTGGAATCAATAAGTCCGCCACGGGATGTGTTTATAATCACAACTCTGTCCTGCATCTTCTCAATGTTTTCTTTATTTATAATGTGGTATGTTCCCTCTGTAAGCGGGCAGTGAAGAGAAATAATTTTACTTTCACTTATAAGACGGTCAAGGGATACATATTCATAGCCCAAATCAAAGTTTGGAAATGGGTCATAGGCTAAAATCTTCATACCAAAACCCTTACAGATTTCAGCAAAGCACTGACCGATTTTACCTGTACCGATAATACCTACGGTCTGGTTATGCAGACAATGGCCTGTAAGACCTGACAGTTCAAAATTGAATTCTCTTGTACGGAGATATGCCTTGTGAATTTTTCTCTCCAATGTGAGAAGCAACGCAAAGGCGTGCTCTGCAACAGCAAAAGGCGAGTATGCAGGAACTCTTAAAATTTTAAGTTTGTCCTTTGCGTATTCAATATCTACGTTGTTGTAGCCTGCACATCTTAAAAGAAGAACGCCGATGCCGTATTCTACCAGCTTGTCTATAACTTCCTTATTTATATTATCATTTACAAAACAGCACACAGCGTCCTTGTCTTTAGCAAGGGACACAGAGTCCATTGTAAGCTTTGTATCGTAATAGGTAATCTTATACCTTCCGTTATTCAGTTTTTCAAAAGAGTCAATATCATAATTTTTAGCATCAAACAAAGCAAGTGTTTTCATATCTTCCTCCGATTGTCAATTTTAGATATAATTATTATACATCATTTTAAAAATAATATCAACCATAAAAAAAGTATTACTGCTTTCGCAGTAATACTTTTAATTTCTTATTTGTCCAACGGCTTCATTGTGGGGTCGTAAGTTAGTTTATACCAGATTGAATGACTTTTTGATTGTTAAAGTATTCGTCAAAGTTTATCATTTCGGAACGCTTCAAATCTTTTGTTGCTTCGGCATATAGTTCATACACGGGCATTTCATTAAGTAATGTTACTCTACCTGAAATAGTTTCAAAAATAATATTATTGCTGTTGATAGCACTTATTATTTTCATATCTTGTTTCAGGTTGCTTATAGGATAATTTGTCTTTATGTTACCAGAAATAACCTTAAATATTTCAGGTGCTTTATCAATATTATCTTTGTTTAGTTTCTGCTTTATAAAATCTTTGATAAATTGTTGGTGCAGTTGTATTCTGGACAAATCTCCCTCTGGATAACCCCTTCTGAACTGTAACAACTGACAAACACCATCACCATTCAAGGTATGAACACCTTTTTTCAAGTTAATATGCAAGTCTTGATAAGGGTCATCATAAACCATATCCATAGGCACTTCAAAATCTATTCCACCTACATTATCAACTATTTCTTTTACTGCTGTTAAATCCATTTTTGCATAGTAATGTATAGGAACAGATAGGGTGGTCTTTATAGTATCAATTAGTTCTTGATCACCATTTTCTGTTGTCAAAATATCAGAAATCCTTTTATCTTCTACAAGGGTGTTTCTGGGAATTGAAAGACCTTTAATTCCATTTTCCTTAACTGTTAATAACATTATTGTGTCTGCTCTGTCATTATTATCAAGACCAACAAACAACAAATTAAAATCATTTCCTGTTACTTGGTCTGTATTCAGTTCCATTATTGAATTATTATCTGCTTTAAGAAAAGCACCATTTAATATACCACTTGCCAAAAGTGTTATAGTCAAAATCAGAACTGCTATAATACCAGATATAATTGCAACTTTTTTGTTAGGTTTTAATTTTTTCTTAATCATAGCAAACCTCCTTTTAAGAGTTTTCTTATTTCCTGTCATTCCTGTTGTTAGGGGTATAGCCTTTGAATTATTATGTGTTAAAAGTGATAATATAGTTTCCACATATCCCTTTTTTGCTTGTTCATCCATTTCCTTTACTACTGCCAAATCACAAGATATTTCACAATCTATGTTTATCTGCTTACTGATAAGATAAATTGCAGGATTAAACCAATGAACACATTTGACTATGCTGACAAACCATTTATACAAAATATCATTTCTTTTCAGGTGTGTCATTTCATGAGCCAACACATTATGTAATTGTTCTGGTGTAATATTTGTTTTAGGCAGTAATAGTGTAGGTCTGATTATACCAATCATAAGGGGTGAGCAAATTGTATCACTTACCCTTGTTCTGATTTTCCTGTTTGTATATGCTTTTGCTTCTGGACAAGAAATAATTTCTGAATGTTTATGTATTTTAATCAGGAACATCAGATAACTTACTATCTTTATCAGGAATAGCAAAGCTGCACCCATTAACCAAATAAAAGAGAACAGAATAACTTTACCACTCAAAAAGTCCTTTATGCCCTGAACTGTTGATACCTTTTCAGGCTGTGTAGGCTGTGCTTGTATAATCTGCTCCGGCTGTGTTTCAATTATAGGTGTTTCAGTATTTTCAAACTGATTATCTGTAATTGTTACTGTTTCAGAAATGGGTGGTGTAGTTGCAGGTTTTTCAGGTAGATTTAATCTTATAGGCAACACCATTACCAGAAGTACAACCAACCACATATAATAATGCCAACCACCAGAAAAGATCTTCCTTGTTATAGGCTTTAACAAAGTAAGTATTAAGGCAAGAGCTGTGCCTATCCCAGAAGTAAGGAGAAGTGTTGTAAATATTTGAGCCATAGATTATTCCCCCTTATCTTCAAAGATTGCCTTGAGTTCCTGAATATCCTTGTCTGATAATTTCTGTTCTTCAAAGAATGATACTGCAAAATCTCTGACAGAACCATTATATAAGGTCTTAATAAGATTTTTGGTCTGTGATTTTCTGTATTCCTTTTCTGTAATTAAAGGTGTGTAATAATATAATTTACCTTGTTTGTCTGCTGACAAAGCACCCTTTTCTACAAGCCTTGTAAGAAAGGTTGCAATAGTTGTCTTTTTCCACCCCTTATCCTCAACTTCTTTTCCGATATCAAGAGAAGTTACAGGCTCCTTTGCTTTCCAGATAACTTTCATAATCTCTAATTCTGCATCCCCAATGGATATATTGTTCATATCAGTACCTCCCGAAAATATATATTCTACACTTGTAGTTTATTTCATTCTACCACAGTAGAATGAAATTGTCAATAGGTTTTTGAAAATAAAAAACTGCAACATTAGTTTCAAACTAACATTGCAGTTTTAATTGTTTTTGAATATGCTCTCCTTATTTGGTCGTAAATTGGTCGTAAGTTTTGTCTTTCAATCTTCGAAAACCTTGATTTTACGCCATTTATTTATCCAACGGCTTCATTGTTGGGAACAAGAGTACGTCACGGATTGCAGCCGAATCTGTGAGTAACATTGTCATTCTGTCGATACCAAAGCCGATACCGCCTGTTGGTGGCATACCAATTTCCAGAGCCTTCATAAAGTCTTCATCAGTTGTATTAGCCTCGGCATCACCTAAAGCTAAAAGTTCTTCCTGTGCCTTGAAGCGTTCTCTCTGGTCAATCGGGTCATTAAGTTCTGAATAAGCATTAGCCATTTCCCAGCCGTTCATAAAGAATTCAAATCTCTCAACATAGTCAGGGTTGCCTGGCTTCTTCTTTGTAAGAGGAGAAATTTCAATTGGGTGGTCCATAATAAATGTAGGCTGAATAAGGTGTTCTTCAACATAATCTTCAAAGAACTTATTTAAAATATCGCCCTTCTTATAATGGTCTTCATATTCAACATGATGCTCCTTGGCAACCTTCTTTGCTTCTTCAGTATCCTTGATTTCGTTAAAGTCAACGCCTGCATACTTCTTAACAGCATCAACCATTGTAATCTTTTCAAATGGCTTTCCTAAATCCATTTCAATTCCGTTATATGAAATCTTTGTAGTTCCAAGAACTTCCATTGCGAGATGACGGTATAAGTTTTCTGTAAGCTCCATCATACCGTGGTAGTCTGTATATGCCTGGTAAAGCTCCATAAGAGTAAATTCAGGGTTATGTCTTGTGTCAAGACCTTCGTTTCTGAATACTCGTCCGATTTCATAAACCTTTTCAAGTCCGCCTACAATAAGTCTCTTTAAGTAAAGTTCAAGTGAAATACGGAGCTTAAAATCTTCGTCTAAAGCGTTAAAATGTGTTTCAAACGGTCTTGCAGCAGCACCGCCTGCGTTAGATACAAGCATAGGTGTTTCAACCTCAATAAAGCCCTGTGCATCAAGATACTTACGGATAGCAGCAATAATCTTTGAACGCTTAATGAATGTATCCTTAACGTCCTCATTCATAATAAGGTCAATATAACGCTGTCTGTATCTTAAGTCAGTATTTGTCATTCCGTGGAACTTTTCAGGCAGTGGCTGAAGTGACTTAGTAAGAAGCTTATAAGTTTTAACCTTAATTGAAACTTCTCCCATATGAGTCTTAAACACTTCACCTGTAAGTCCGATAATATCGCCTATATCAAGTCTTTTGAACTTCTTGTATTCATCTTCCCCAAGGTCGTCGCGGGTAACGTAGAGCTGGATTCTGCCTTCTCTGTCCTTAAGGTCAAAGAAAGATGCCTTACCCATAACTCTTTTTGACATAAGACGGCCTGCAACAGACACAGTCTTTCCGTCCATTTCTTCAAAGTTTTCCTTTATATCAGTTGTATGAACTTCCTGATTATAAACAGTTTCTTCAAATGGGTTTTCACCTGCATCCTGAAGATCCTGAAGCTTTTCACGTCTGACCTTTAAAATCTGATTTAAGTCAACAACCTTTTCCTGTGTATTATTTTCGCTCATCTTTAATGCTCCTACTTCTTTACAATTTTCTTAATCTTAATCTTGCTGAGACCGCCCGGAGTTTCAACTTCTACTGTCTTTCCAACAGCCTTACCAACAAGAGCCTTACCGATTGGAGATTCATCAGAAATCTTATTCTTTGATGGGTCAGCTTCAGTTGAACCTACGATTGTATATTCAGCCTCTTCTTCGCCGTATTCGTCCTCAATAACAACCTTTACAGTTGCTCCAAGTCCTACAGTTTTACTATCTGTACCTGATTCAATAATTTCAATATTTTTAAGCTTCTTTTCAAGTTCCTGAATCTCAGCTTCCATACGGGCCTGTGCGTTCTTTGCTTCATCATATTCAGCATTTTCGGAAAGGTCGCCCTGTGCACGAGCCTCAGCGATTTCCTTTGCCATTTCTTCACGGCCTGTTGTTTTTAAGTATTCAAGTCTGTCCTCAAGCTGTTTTAATCCTTCTTTAGTAACTTTAACTTTCTTTTCCATAAGTGTTACCTCCAACTTTCCATAATCAGTTTATTATAAAACAATTTCCTCATATTGTCAATGTATTTTTGCCACAAAGATACTCTTTCGGCGGTTTTTCTTCCCCTACAAGTTCTCCGTAGGCTGAGGGTGAAATTCCGTAAGGGTTTTCCTTTACCACAGCATCAGTTATCTTAAAATCCCTGCCTGTGCGGACAAGTCTTTCTCCCATATAAAAAATCACATCGCCTTTTGGTTTTCCCTCATCTCTTTTGGGATACAGCCCTGTTTCTTCGTAAACCTCATCAAACAGCTCCTCTGTATCCTCACGGGTGTAAACCGTCATTGTTTTTGAAACATCTGCCATTTCTATCATAAGAGTAGCCGTTGGCTTTCCTGAAAATGCAGTCCTTACAAGTTCTTTTCCTGAAATCTCAAGAAACCTTTTTACAGCCTTTGGCACATATTTATAAAACAGTTCCCTGCCGTCTGCAACCTTTACTTCGGCAAGAACCTCAATTCCCTCCTGGGTTGCCACAACTCCTATATTTCGTCTTTTCAGCAAAGATATAAGGTGTCTGTCACTGTAACCCTTTGCAACTTCAATTACAAAATGGTTATTTACATCATCAAACTTTACAAAAATTTTTCTTAAAAAGCTTTTTCTTTTGCGCCATATAATTACGGCTTTATTCAGAGAGAACCTCCCCTTTTTTTATAAGTTCAATTGCTTTTTTAAGCTGCAATTCCTCTTCCTCCACAACAAAATCTGCGTCAATTCCTATGCCGTGAATTTTTGTACCCTTTGGTGTAAGATACATGGAATCTGTAAACTTCAATATACTTCCGTCACGGAAGGTAATCGGAGTCTGTGTTACGCCTTTTCCGTAGGTTGTAATTCCCACTGTTTCTGCTAAATCATAATCCTTAAGTGCGCCGATTAAAATTTCGCTGGCACTTGCAGTTCCCTTATTCTGCAAAATCACCATAGGCACCTTTGTTTTGCCCTCTGTGGCGTCATAATACCTTTCTCTTCCGCCTCTGCCCTGTGTATAAACTATTGTTCCGTTATCTATAAACATATCAGCAATAGCAATAGCCTCGCTCATATACCCACCTGCATTGTCGCGAAGGTCAAGAATAAGACTTTCCATACCCTTATGAGCTAAATCATTAAAGAATGTCACAAACTCTCTGGCTGTATTTTCGCCAAACTGTGTAATCTGGATATACCCTATATTATCCTCCAGCATTTCGCCTTTCACAGTTTCAATAGTTATACTTCTTCTTTCGATTGTAACATCCTCTTCTTTTCCGGAATCTGCCTTTCTCACAGTTAGAGTTACCTTTGTACCTGCCACGCCACGCATATTGTCCGCAGCTTCAGAATACTTGTCTCCCGTATAGGCTACTCCGTCAACCTTAAGGATTTTATCCCCTGTTCGAAGACCTGCCTCGTAAGCAGGCGAATCCACAGTTGCCGCCACAATTTCTATTGTGTTATCAGTCATATTATTTGTAATTGTAAGGCCTACTCCCTCATAGTCCCCTGCATTTATCCCAAGCATAAAGTCCTCTGCATATTCTGCAGGTATATACTCTGTAAATGGGTCAAGAGGAGTCATAGCAACACCTGTGATTGCAAAATCTGCAAAAGAATCCTCGTCAATTTCCTGATAATAGTTATTCTTCAGGATATTTATAGCAGTTCTGAATTTAAGGAAATCCCCAAAGTTCTTAATACCGAATGGATTTATTATAACAATCCCGAAAATTACGCCCACTAAAAAAACAGAAATATATTTTAAGATTCTGTAAAACCTGCCCTCTTTCTTTTCAGGCTTTTCATTTTCAGGCATATTGTTTTCAGGAATAACATTAAAATCTTCCATAAAACTCTCCTTATAAGTTTTGCGGACGGAAACCCGCCCGCAATATTATTCTATTATTCTTATGTACTTTTATTCTTAGAAATAGGTCATTGGGTCAACTGCCACACCGTTTATCATAATCTCAAAATGGAGATGAGGTCCTGTGGAGTTACCTGTTGAGCCAACCTTACCGATAATCTGTCCCTTGGTAACACTTTGTCCGTTGGAACAGCCGATTGTACTCATATGAGCATAAAGGGTGGACTTACCGCCGCCGTGGTCAATAATTACACAGTTTCCGTAACCTGAATACCAGCCTGCAAGGGTAACAGTTCCCGAATTTGCAGCATAAATATTTGTGCCGAAAGATGCACCGATATCAACCCCTGTATGCTTCTTCCATACACCTGTAACAGGGTTCTTTCTGTTAGGCGAGAAGTGGGAGGTTATGTATGTAGTTGTAGCAGGCCACAAAAATTCACCGCCTACATAACTACTTGAATCAGACTTACTTAAAGACCCCGAAATCATAGCCTTGAGTCTGTCCATATTTGCCTGTTCTTCGTCAATTACTCTCTGGTATGCTTTTGCATCCTTTTCAAGCTCAGCAACAAGTCTTTGCTGTTCCTTAAGCTTTTCATCAAGTCCCGATTTCTTCACATCAAGTTCTTTTTTATCAGCAAGCTGTTGTTCTTTCATTTCCTCAATCTCGTCGTAGGACTTCTGAATCTGCTCCTTAACAGCTTCCATTTCGTCAAAAATTTTTTTATCGTAGCTTGAAACTTCCTGTGCAATATTCAGTTTATCTACAAAATCCGAAAAGCTTTCTGCAGAGAACAAAAGCTCTAAATATGATGTGGGCCCCTCCTCGCACATAATGCGAAAACGCTCCTTAAACACATCATATTTCCTTTGTGCCTCTTTCTTTGCTTCTTCAAGCTTAACCTCTTCCTCTTTAAGTTTCTTATCAGTTTCTTCAATTTTGGCGTTTACGCCGTCAATTTCAGCCTGCAAAGCTCCTGCCTCTTTTTCGATAGACTCCATATCGCTTAAAGTTTCAACCTTTTTCTTCGCAGTCTTATTTAAATTTTTCTGTGCCTCTTCTTTTTTCTGCTGTGCCTCAATATATTCCTGGTCAGCTGTGGCACCATAAATAAGAGAAGTTGAAATGGACACACAAAATACAACTATAAAAACTATGGCAATAAATAATGCAGTAATCTTTACCCATTTTCTGTCCATTTTTATTTCCTCCTATGCTTCAAGATATTTTCTTATGGAAGTTATACTTCCCACTACGCCGATAACAGTTCCAACCAAAAGGAAACCGATACTTATTGTTTTAAGCATTTCAGGAACACCTAAAATCACAATAGGGTCCATAAATTCACGGATTGACGGAACAAAAGCTCCGTAGCCCAAAAGCACAATCACAGCCGCAACAAAGGAGCCCATAAAGCCTAAAATCATACCCTCTACGATAAATGGCCAGCGTATGAACCAGTTTGTAGCGCCCACATATCTCATAATCTGTATTTCCTTCTGTCTTGAAACCATTCCAAGCTTGATTGTGTTTGAGATTATGAAAATTGAAATAAGCATAAGTCCAAGTATAAACCACAGTGTAACATGGCGGACTGTGTTTGTGATTGCAACAACTTTATTTATAAGGTCAAGGCTGTTTTTAACCTCTTCAACACCTTTAACCTTTGACGCCGCCTCAATTGTTTCGGCTGCCTTGTTTATATCCTCTAAAACAAGGATACAGGAATCTCTTAAAGGGTTATCGGAGGCCAGTGTGTCAACAACATCAGCCTCATCCTGATAATAATTTTCTTTATAGGTCTTAAAGCGTTCTTCCTTTGTATAAGGAATAACTTCTTTTACATTGTCAAGCTCCTCAAGTCCGCTTCTTACAGAACGGAAGTCGTCAACATCAGCCCCATGAGGAAGATAAACATTTATCTGACACTGCTCCTGAATCTGCTCAGTTACGCCGTTTAAGTTTGCACCGATAATTATAAAAATTCCAAGGAGCATCATACTTGCAGTTACAATACAAATTGAAAGGAGTGACATAAGGCTGTTGGAAATAACGCCCTTAAAGCCCTGAGTTACAAAATACTTGATTTTACTCATCGTAACCGTACGCCCCCTTCTCTTCATCACGGACCAGAACGCCGTCTTCTATTGCAAGAACTCTCTTTTTCATTCCATCAACGAAATCCTTTGCGTGAGTTGCAACAATCATAGTTGTTCCGTGCTGGTTAATTTCTTCCAGAAGTGCCATGATTTCCTTTGCAGTATCAGGGTCAAGGTTACCTGTAGGCTCGTCTGCAATTATAACAGGCGGGTTATTGGCAAGAGCACGGGCTAAAGCCACTCTCTGCTTCTCGCCACCTGAAAGCTGGTCAGGTCTGTCCTTTGCCTTATTGGAAAGTCCAACCATAGCAAGAACCACAGGCACTCTCTTTCTTATTGCTCTTTTGCTTGCGCCGATTACCTGCATTGCAAAAGCAACATTTTCATATACAGTTTTATTTGGAAGAAGTCTGAAATCCTGGAAAACCATACCGATTGAGCGTCTTAAATACGGAATATCCTTCTTTTTCATATTGCAGACATCAAAGCCGTTTACAATAATTTTACCGCTGTCTGCAATCTCCTCACGGATAATAAGCTCAGTTATAGTAGATTTACCTGCACCCGACGGGCCAACAAGGAACACAAATTCCCCTTTGTCAATAAAAAAGGAAACATCCTTTGTAGCCTTAACGTGGTTTTCAGCATAAATTTTGGATACATTCTTGAATTCAATCATAAGAATTAGCCTTTCAGATTACATTTTTGTAGGTGAATTGGTTAAATATTTGCTTACCATCATGGCAAACTTAAATATGATTGCATCGTCAAATTCTCTTAAGTCAAGTCCCGTAATCTTCTTGATTTTATCGAGTCTGTAAACAAGAGTGTTACGGTGAACAAAGAGTTTTCTTGAAGTTTCTGAAACGTTTAAGTTATTTTCAAAGAACTTCTGCACAGTATAAATTGTTTCGCTGTCTAAAACGTCAATTGATTCCTTTTTAAGAACTTCGTTTAAGAAGAGCTCGCAAAGTGTTGTAGGGAGCTGGTAAATAAGTCTGCCGATACCTAAGTTGTCGTAGCTCACAATTGTCTTTTCAGTATCAAATACCTTGCCTACTTCAAGGGCAATTCTTGATTCCCTGTAAGCACGGGCAAGCTCCTGAATTGTATTTGCAACTGTGGAAATACCCACAGAACACTTAACCATAGCTTCAGCAGAAATTGCGTCATCAATATTTCTTGCATAAGTGTATACATCATCATTTTCAGAACGGAGTTCCTTTATAATTGCTACGTCATTATCGTCAATTCTAACAACAAAATCGTGTTCTTTATCAGGGAAAATGCCTTTAAGAATATCAACAATAGAAACCTCGGACTGCTTATAAGTTCTCACTAAAAGCACAACTCTCGGGCATTCAATTGAGAGGTGAAGCTCCTTTGTTCTGTAAATTACATCGCTTGGGAGAACGTTGTCTAAGATTACATTTTTAACAAAACTGTTTCTGTCAAATTTTTCGTCATAATACTGCTTAACGGTAACAAAATGAGTTCCTAAAATTGCACAGTAGCCCTTTGCAGTATCGTCTGTACCCTCACAGAATACAACATACTCTGTCTTGTTATAGGACTTGATTTTTCTCACGCAGTAGCCGTCAATCATTTTCTCATCTGCAGTAGATTCAAAAATCCGCATTATATTTTCCTTGTATATACCCACCTTGGATTCATCAGAGCAGGCAATAACAAATCCAGCCTCATCAATGATACCGATAATACGGTTTATATCATTTTTGAACTGGTTACATGTATTCTGAAACATTCTGTTTTGCATAAGGTCATCCCCCTACATTTATCTTACATAGTTACATATATTATAACCTTTTTTTCCTGTAAAAGCAAGAATTTTTATACAAATTCACCAAAAAACCATAAATTCCCTATTAAATTTTCCTATATATGCCTTAATAAATTGACAAATCTGTCAATTTCTTATATACTAACAGGGAAAAGTAGCAGAGAATATCGTATCAGCAAAGGAGAATTACTATGAAATATATTGTTGTTTTATGCGACGGTGCAGCAGACGTACCTGTTGAGGAATTAGGCGGAAAAACTCCCCTTGAGTATGCAAACAAACCAAATATTGATAAGCTCGCATCCTTAGGAGAAATGGGAATGGTCAGAACTGTTCCGGGCAATCTCCCACCGGGTTCAGACGTTGCAAACCTTGCAGTATTCGGTTATGACCCTATGAAATATTACACAGGCCGTTCACCACTTGAGGCTATGAGTATGGGAGTTGAGCTTCTTCTCACAGACACAACCTTCAGAGCAAACGTTGTTACCCTCTCCGACGAGGAAAACTACGCTGACAAAACCATGGTGGACTACAGCTCCGACGAAATTTCCACAGAGGAAGCAAGAGAGCTTATTAAGGCTGTGAATGACGCTTTAAGGACTGAGGAATACGAATTTTTCGGCGGAATCAGTTACAGACATCTTCTTGTATGGCACAACAGGGAAAATGACTTCCCATTCCTTACACCGCCTCACGATATTTCAGGCAAGGTTGTTGAAGAATATCTCCCTGAAAACCCAATTCTTCGCACTCTTATGGAAAAGAGCTACGAAATTTTAAAGGACCACCCGATAAACAAGAACAGAATTGCCCGCGGACTTCACCCTGCCAACTCAATCTGGATTTGGGGCAACGGCACAAGACCTGACCTTGACACTTATGAAAAGAAATTCGGCATAAAGGGTGCAGTTATCTCCGCAGTTGACCTTATCAAAGGTATCGGCGTCTGTGCAGGCCTTGACGTTCTTGATATTGAGGGTGCTACAGGCACAGTTCACACAAACTTTGACGGCAAGGCAAATGCCGCAATTGACGCTTTAAGAAATGGTGCTGACTTTGTCTATATTCATTTAGAGGGCGCAGATGAAGCAGGCCACCGTCACGAAATCGACAACAAGGTTAAGGCAATCGAGCTTATTGACGAAAAAATTGTGGGGCCTGTGCTTAAGGCTATGGAGGATGACGGCGAAGACTATGCAGTTTTAGTTATGCCTGACCATCCTACACCACTTTCACTTATGACGCATACTTCTTCTCCAATTCCGTATATTATATATAAGAACAATAATTGCGGTGAGAAGAAAGACGTAAGATACACAGAAAAGGAAGCTGAAAAGACAGGAATATTCGTGGAAGACGGATACACACTTATCACAAAGCTTTTTGCATAATTCTCTCCGCAGAAGGAGAAAATTATGAGCCTTGAAAAATATATAAAGTACGCAATCATAATAGCAGGAACGGTTTTAACGCTGTTCCTGCTTCCTTATGCCCTGAATTTATTTTTGCCCTTTATTCTTGCCTTTGTAGTAGCAGTTATGTGCCAGAAACCTCTTAAATTTCTGTCGGGAAAAGGTATGAGCCGTGGAATAGGCTCTGCGCTTTTAGTCACCGCCCTTGTTTCAGTTTTAATTTTCGTGTTTTTCTTTTTAGGCTACCAGCTCACCCTCAGAGTAAAGAGCTTTTTATCCTCTCTGCCTGACATCATTGCACAGGCAAAAAGCTCCTTTTCATTTCTTTGCGAAAAGCTTCCCATTCTCAAAAACTACTCTCTAACCGACATAACAAAAAACCTCTTTCCAAACGTATCAACCAAAGTATTTTCCTTTATGTCAGTTCTCCCCTCGGCACTTATGTTCTCAATTATGTTTATCCTGTCCCTGTTCTTTTTTATAAAGGACTACAAAAAAGTTACAACCTTTATAAAAGAAGCTCTGCCACCAAAGGTAATAAAAAAAATACTGTATATTAAAAATACAGTATTTGACACATTCTTCAGTTATATCAGGGTACAGCTTATAATTATGTCCATGACCTTTCTTGTGGTTTCTCTCGCTCTTTGGATTTTAAAGGTTGACTACCCTGTGGTAATCGGCTTTATAACAGGGCTTGTTGATGCCCTGCCAATTTTCGGCACAGGCATAATTTTAATCCCCTGGGCTGTTTTCTCTTTCCTGAAAAGAGATATATTCCTTGGAATCGGGCTTGTAATTTTACAGGTTATAGTTTTCCTCGTCCGTGAACTTGCAGAGCCAAAGCTTATGTCCACTCACCTTGGGCTTCACCCGATTTTATCCCTTATAAGCCTTTATATCGGTCTTAAATATTTCGGAGTGCTTGGGGCAATCATTACCCCTGTTTTAATGATTATTCCTGTAAGGCTAATAGGGGAAAATTTAGAGAAAAAGAAAAAAGCTGGTTAAAACCAGCTTTTATTTTTTATCAATGAGTGCAAGTTTGATAATGTAGTAAACAAATGCCACAATAAGATAAATTCCAATACCCCAGACTACAATGTCAAATCTCCAGTTTGTGTTAAGAGCATTTATAAATCCGTAAACTGACGGAACAGCCTTAAACATATTCATAACAGCCATTCTTACTGCACCGTAAACGTCAATGTTAAGCCATATACAAACCAAAGCAACAACAGTAAACATAATTGTATGACCCTTTGCCATTGGTGTACTGATTTTATTCATCATACCAAGGATGACTGTTGCCAGAGCAAAAACCGCAGAAAGAATTCCGAATCCTAAAAATACTTTCTGGGCAAGGGCAAAGTTTTCAAAACCTCTGCCGATTTCAAGACGCTTAAACCATATAGTAAGCATAATAGCAATAAATCCATAGGTCAAGACAAGCATAAACCAGGATGTAAGCTTCTGGGATTTTTCTTCTCTTTCCTTTCTGGAAATAGCCTTTTCTTCTTTTGTCTTTGCCATATTCACAGCCTCCTAAATTTCGTCAAGTTCATACATAATTATTGAAATTACGGTGCTTCCCGCAGTTTCAGTTCTCAATATACGGCTTCCAAGTCCGATAGTTGAAATTTTATTTTCCTTTGCCAGCGTTACCTCGGCGTCCGAAAAGCCCCCCTCAGGGCCTACAATAAAGCCGACGTCTTTGCCGTTAAAGTCTTTTAAAAGCTCCTTAAGACCTCTTTGTCCCGAATGTCCCATTTCTTCATAGGGCATAAAGGCAAGGTCAAGTTCTTTAAGCATCTTAACAGCCTCGCTGAATTTAACAGGTGTATGCACCTTTGGGACAAGTCCTCTTCCGCACTGCTTCACAGCCTCCACGGCAACTTTTTGCCACCGCTTCGTCTTGTCAGTTTTAGCCTTTTCGTCAAGCTTTAACACACATCTGTCCATTATAACAGGGACAACCTCATACACGCCAAGCTCCACAGCTTTCTGTATAATAGTTTCCATTTTCCCCGACTTGGGAAGTCCCTGAAAGAGATAAACCTTGGTTTCAGGCTCGGAGGTTGATTCCTCTTTGCCGATTATTTTTGCACGGCAGACCTTATTTTCAATCTCAACAAGCTCACATTCATACTGAAAACCGCTTCCGTCGAAAACAATAATTCTGTCGCCGATTTCCATACGCAAAACCTTTTTAATATGTCCCGCGTCCTCTATGAGCTCCGCAATATCATTTTTAATATTTTCAGGTTCCGTAAAAAATCTTCGCATAATCTACCTCATATAGATTCATTATAGCATCAATATTTAATATTTGCAAGTATTTTTTTACACTCTGCAAACTATGGCTGACCATTCACCGCGCTGACGAACTTCCTTTATGATAAGGCCTGCATTCTCAAGTGCCTCACGGACCTCATCACAGCGTTCATTTATAATTCCTGAACAGATAAAAGTTGAGTCTTCTTTCATAAAGAGCGGAACAGTTTTTGAAAGTGCAATTATTACATCTGCAACAATATTTGCAAGAACTATATCGTACTTGCCCTCAATCTGTGAATACAGCTTTTTATCCGAGGTTACGTCCCCTGCAAAGCCGTGATAAATTCCCTTTGGAAGATTGTTTAATTCAAGGTTTTTATATGCAGTTTCAACTGCCATAGGGTCAATATCCACAGCAACAGCCTCCCCTGCTCCAAGAAGCAGACCGATAACTGATAAAATACCGCTACCACAGCCTAAATCAAGGATTTTATCTCCCTTTTCAAGATGTTTTTCAAGCTCCTCAATGCACATCTGTGTGCTTTCGTGGGAGCCTGTCCCAAAGCTCATACCAGGGTTTACTTTAAAAACAGTTCTATTTTCCCTGTTTTCATACTCCTCCCACTCAGGAACAATAACTACCTTTTCTCCGATTTCAATAGGCTTGAAGTACTTTTTCCAGTTCTCCGACCAGTCCTCATCACGCATTTCGGAAACTAAAATCTCAAGAGTTCCATAGTCGTCCTGAGAACTTAAAACTTCCATCGCATCTCCGATTTCAGTCAAAGTTTTCTTTCCCTCCGCTGAATTTTCAAGATAGACTGTAATTGTTGTGTCTGCAGTCTTAAGCTCCTCTAAAGTTTCGTCCACATAGTCCCAGTATTTTCTGTTATTCTCTAAAAACTCCTTAAAATCCTCCTTGTCGGAGATTTCAATTCCGCTTATCCCGAGATTCATAAGGGATGCCGAAACAGGCTCAATCCCCTGATTATTTGTTATAATTTTTACCTGTAACCACTCCATAATTTTATCCTTTCGCCAAAATAGGGACTATAAAAATAGTCCCTTATTTCATCCATTCTTTTATTTTATCAATAAACTTCTTCTTTTTCGCATAGTTGGCAGGGGTAACGCTGTCTGCAAACTGTTTAAGAAGAGCCTTTTGTTTGTCATTCAAATTCTTTGGAATTTCAATGTTTACCTTTACATACTGGTCCCCTCTTGCACCGTTGCCGTGGAGCTTTGTTATACCCTGACCGCGAAGGCGAAATACAGTTCCCGCCTGAGTTCCCTCAGGAATTTCGTAGGACACAGTTCCGTCCACAGTTGGTACTTCCACTTCCGCACCGAGAGTTGCCTCCTCAAAGGTAATCGGCAAGTCGCAAACCACATCAAAGCCCTGACGGGTAAAGAAATCGTGAGGCTTGATTCTCACAGCAACCAAAAGGTCGCCGTTTGGTCCGCCATTCTTGCCTGCATTACCCTGTCCGCTTACAGATACCATCTGTCCGTCATCAATTCCCGCAGGAATCTTAACTGTAATCTTCTTTGTCTTTCTCATTTCCCCTGAGCCGTGACACTTTGAACAAGGAGTAGTTATCCTTGTACCCTTTCCGCCACAGGCGTTACAAGGTCTTGAGCTCTGGAAAGCACCGAATGGTGTGTTCTGCACAGATGTAACCTGACCTGTACCGCCACAGGTAGCACATCTTACAGGCGAAGTGCCTTTTGCAGCACCCGAGCCTGAACATTCGTCACAGCGTTCAGTTCTGTTTACAGAAACCTCAACCTCCTTGCCAAAGCATGCCTCTTTAAAATCAAGATTTACAATAACCTTGATATCAGAGCCCTTTCTTGGAGCGTTGGAATTTCTTCTTGAAGAACCGCCAAAGCCTCCGCCGAAGAATGAGTCAAAAATGTCCTCAAAGCCTCCGCCAAAGCCTCCACCGAAGCCACCGCCGTAACCGCCTGCACCAAAATTCGGGTCAACTCCCGCATGGCCGAACTGGTCATACTTGGATTTCTTATCAGCATCACTTAAAACCTCATAAGCCTCGGAGGCTTCCTTAAACTTTTCTTCAGCCTCTTTCGCCTTATCTCCCGGGTTTAAGTCAGGATGATACTTTTTCGCAAGTTTTCTGTATGCTTTTTTAATTTCATCCTGGGACGCAGATTTATCTACGCCCAGGACTTCATAATAATCTCTTTTATCAGCCAAAACAATTCACCCTAAAAATTACTTGTCTTCATCTACTACCTTATAGTCAGCGTCAACAACATTGTCGTCCTGCGGAGCACCCTGTGCACCGTCAGGCTGCTGTGCCTGAGCCTGCTGGTAAAGTTTAGCAGAAACCTCATAGAACTTCTTTGAAACTTCTTCAGCCTGCTTGTTAACAGCTTCAGCATCAATATCCTCATTCTTGAGTAATTCCTTAAGCTTATCAACCTCAGCCTGAATTCCGTTCTTTTCGTCTTCAGAAATCTTGTCGCCAAGCTCACCCAAAGTCTTTTCAGTCTGATATACAAGGCTGTCAGCGTTATTTCTTGCGTCAACCTTTTCCTTCTTTGCCTTATCTTCAGCAGCAAACTTTTCAGCTTCCTTAACAGCTCTGTCGATTTCTTCGTCAGAAAGATTTGTGCTTGCTGTGATAGTGATATCCTGCTGGTTGCCTGTGCCTAAATCCTTAGCTGTTACGTGAACGATACCGTTTGCGTCAATATCAAAGGATACTTCAATCTGTGGTACACCTCTTGGAGCAGGCGGAATGTTTGTGAGGCTGAATCTTCCTAAAGTTTTGTTATACTGTGCCATTTCTCTTTCGCCCTGAAGTACGTGTACTTCAACAGAAGTCTGACTGTCAGCCGCAGTAGAGAATACCTGACTCTTATTTGTAGGGATTGTAGTATTTCTGTCGATAATCTTTGTGAATACTCCGCCCATTGTTTCAATACCAAGTGAAAGTGGTGTTACGTCAAGTAATACGAGGTCTTCAACTTCCCCTGTTAAAACACCACCCTGAATTGCAGCACCGATAGCTACACATTCGTCAGGGTTAATGCCCTTGTGTGGCTCCTTGCCGATAAGAGCCTTAACAGCATCCTGAACTGCAGGAATTCTTGAAGAACCGCCTACTAATAATACCTTGTCAATTTCGCTTGCTGAAAGACCTGCCTGTGATAAAGCTTCTCTTGTAGGAGTCATTGTGTTTTCAACTAAATCAGCTGTAAGCTCGTTAAACTTCTGTCTTGTGAGAGTAACGTCTAAATGCTTAGGGCCAGATGCGTCAGCTGTAATAAACGGAAGATTGATGTTTGATGATGTAACACCTGATAATTCAATCTTTGCCTTTTCAGCAGCATCCTTAAGTCTCTGCATAGCCATGCTGTCTGTTCTTAAGTCAATGCCGTTTTCCTTTTTGAATTCGTCAGCAAGATAGTTCATAATTCTTTCGTCGAAGTCGTCGCCGCCAAGTCTGTTGTTACCGCAGGTTGCAAGAACTTCAAATACGCCGTCGCCGATTTCAAGGATAGATACGTCGAATGTGCCACCGCCAAGGTCATAAACCATAATCTTCTGGTCATTGTCCTTATCAAGTCCGTATGCTAAAGCAGCAGCAGTAGGCTCGTTGATAATTCTCTTAACATCAAGACCTGCAATTTTACCTGCGTCCTTTGTAGCCTGTCTCTGTGAGTCGCTGAAGTAAGCAGGAACAGTGATAACTGCTTCTGTTACCTTTTCGCCGAGATAGCTTTCAGCGTCAGCCTTAAGCTTCTGGAGAATCATAGCTGAAATTTCCTGTGGTGTGTAGTTCTTATCGTCAATGGCAACCTTTCTGTCAGTTCCCATATCTCTCTTGATTGAAATGATTGTCTTGTCAGGGTTAGTGATTGCCTGTCTTTTAGCAACCTTACCTACAAGTCTTTCACCTGTCTTTGTGAATGCTACAACTGATGGTGTAGTTCTGTCTCCCTCAGGGTTAACGATTACAGCAGGTTCGCCACCTTCCATAACAGCAACGCAAGAGTTTGTAGTTCCTAAGTCAATACCAATAATTTTTCCCATTTTATATACTTCCTTTCAAAATATTTAAATTAGTTTGCGACCTTAACCATTGACGGTCTGATTACTTTTTCTTTATATTTGTAGCCCTTCATGAGCTCTTCAACAATTTCATTTTCCCCTGCATCTTCTAATTCAATGTGCATAACTGCATTGTGAAGTTCAGGATTGAATTCATTTCCAACAGCCTCGATTGCCGTAACGCCTATTCCCGCAAAAACATCCTCAAGCTGTTTATCAATCATTTTTATTCCCTCTTTAAGCTGGGAGTCCTCTCCCTCAGCCATAAGGGCTCTTTCCATATTGTCCTTAACAGGAAGAAGTTTTTCCATTGTGTCAGCCACAGCCATATTGTAAAGCTCTTCCTTTTCCTTGGCTGTACGCTTTTTGAAGTTGTCAAACTCAGCTGTATGTCTTAAAAGCTTATCTTTAAGCTGGTCAATCTCCTCCTGAAGTATTTCAACTTCAGTTTTTTCAGGAGCTTCAACTGTTTCTGTTTCAACTTCCTCTGTTACTTCCTGATTCATCTTTTCTTCAGCCATTATTTTCCTCCCCCTCTGTAATCAGAAGTTCTTTTCCAAAGTTATGTGCAAGCTCTGTGGACATCTGTCCCGAGAAGTATTCAAGGATAGATATTACCTTTGAATAATCCATTCTTGCAGGTCCGATAATTCCGATTATACCGGTTAAGGTACTTGAAACTCTGTAAGGCGCAAGAATAACGCTGTTTTCCTTAAGCTCCTCTACGGGAATTTCATCCCCGATTAAAACCTTAACAGAATTTAAATTCTGCATTGTCCCCACAATTTTTCCAAGGTTCTCCTTGTTTTCAAGGGCATTGAAAATCACTTTAATCTTATCAACATCACTGTATTCCGGAAACCTGAATATATTCGAAAGTCCCTCAACAAAAATCTGCTTTGTGTCAATCTCCGATACAGCGCTGTGAACAAGCTCAAGCACGGAATGGAAAACATCTCCGTTACCGCCTAAAGCGTTCTGTACCTCCATTATGTTTCCAAAACCAATCTCATTTTTGGTAAGACCTGTAAGGTTTTCGTTTAAGATATTGTTAAGTCTTAAAAGCTCCTCATCGGAAATGCTGTAATCAAGTCTTAAAACCTTGTTTTTAATAATCCCCGACCTGTCGGAAATTATTACCATAATGGTCATTTCATCGCACTTTACAAGCTTTATGTTGCTTACAACCCCCGATTCAGCAGTAGGCAACGCCCCGATAACAGGCAAGTTTGTAAGCTTTGCAAAGGCAGAAGCAATATCACAGATGATTTTATCAAGCTCGTTGATTTTGTTCTGCATGGCAAGTCGCATGGACTCCATTTCATTTGCAGTAATCTCATATTTCATCATCATGTCATTAACATAAAGTCTGTAACCCTGTGCCGACGGAACACGACCTGCCGAGGTATGAGGCTGGACAAGAAGTCCCATTTCCTCAAGGTCTCCCATCTCATTTCGAATGGTAGCAGCACTTAAATTAAGTTCAGACCTTTTGGATATACTCCTTGAACCAACAGGCTCTGCAGTATTTATATAATCCTCAATAACCGCCTGAAGTATCTTCTTTTTTCTGTCATCTAACGCCATATTTTCACCGACCTCAGATTTATTTGTTAGCACTCACTCGTGTTGAGTGCTAATCCTTGTATATAAATATAGCACCCTCCCCAAATAAAGTCAATAGTTTTTGCAAATTTTTCCTGACTTTTTCTTAAAAAGAGTGCATTATTTTCAGACAAAATCCGACAATATCATATTTGACACATAAAGGAACTCATCAGGCACAAAAATTCTGTCTCCATTCCTTATTAAAGTGCCTCTTTTTATGTGTTTTTCCATAGCCTCTCCGAACACATCATAGAAGCTGTACCCAAACCGCGTTTCAAATTCAGAAATAGAAATTCCCTTTGCGCATCGCAGTCCTAAAAATACAAATTCGCTCATCTCGTCAAACTTTGTAAGCTCGTCGCAATATTCAATTTCAGCCTTTTCTATATAGCCCCTTATATCCTTTATATATGCATATCTTTTTTCGTCAATGCAGGAATACGCCCCTGCACCAACTCCGATAAAGCTTTTCGTCTCCCAGTATCTCAAATTGTGCCTTGACTCGTAGCCTTTTCTTGCAAAGTTTGAAATCTCATAACGGTTAAAGCCATTCTCTCCAAGAATTTTAACTGCCATATCATACATTTCCCTGTTTAAATCTTCGTCAGGGAGATTAAGCTCCATATTATAAAAAGGAGTACCCTCCTCTATTTTAAGGGAGTATGCAGAAATATGTGTAACCCCTGAGCTAACCGCAAACCTTAAGGTTTCCTCCCACTCCTCTATATTTTGGTCAGGAAGTCCGAACATTAAATCAAGGGAAATGTTTTCAAAGCCTGCCATTTTCGCATTTTTAAGACAGTCCTGAAAATCCTTAAGGTTGTGAATTCTTCCTAAGGCTTTAAGATGCTTTTCATGGGTAGATTGCAGGCCTATACTTAATCTGTTCGCCCCTGCCCTTTTAATATTTTCAAGGTCAGCCCTGCTTACAGTTCCAGGGTTACATTCCACAGTAACCTCACACCCCTCCGCAGTTTTCGGCATAATAGTTTCAAGCAAACTGCAAAGGTTTTCGTTTTTTACTGCAGTAGGCGTACCTCCGCCGATATAGACTGTTTCAAAGTTATAATCAAGGGCTAAAATCTCATTTTTCAGTTTTTCAAAATAGGCGTCCTGCAGATTAAAAATTCCTGAATAGGAATTAAAATCGCAGTAGTTACATTTCTTTATACAAAAAGGAATGTGAACATATAGTCCTGTATTCATAAAGTTTTACCTCAAAAAATTGGCAAGTGCGAGTACGCACCTGCCGTTATTTTATTCATCAAGCTTAAGCACAGACATAAAGGCTTCCTGTGGCAGTTCAACAGAACCAACCTGTCTCATACGCTTTTTGCCCTCTTTCTGTTTTTCAAGAAGCTTTTTCTTTCTTGTAATGTCACCGCCGTAGCATTTTGCGAGAACGTCCTTTCGCATAGCCTTAACGGTCTCTCTGGCAATAATCTTTCCGCCGATTGCCGCCTGAATAGGAATTTCAAAAAGCTGTCTTGGGATAACTTCCTTAAGCTTTTCTGCAATCTTTCTGCCTCGTGAATATGCGCTTTCCTTATGCACAATAAAGGAAAGGGCGTCCACCATATCTCCGTTTAAGAGAATGTCAAGCTTTACAAGTTCGGAGCGTCTGTAACACTTGAACTCATAGTCAAAGGAAGCATAGCCCCTTGTTCTTGACTTTAATGCATCAAAGAAGTCATAGATTATTTCGTTAAGAGGAAGTTCATAATGGAGTGAAACTCTGTTGGCATCAATATACTGCATATCAATGTATGTGCCTCGCCTTTCCTGACAAAGCTCCATAATACTTCCCACATATTCCTTCGGGGACATAATATCAGCCTTAACAATAGGTTCTTCCATATAGTCAATTTCAGAAATATCAGGCATATTTGTAGGGTTTGAAATCGGGAACAGGCTCTTGTCCGTTTTTATAATGTGATATTCAACGGATGGAGCTGTTGTAACAAGGTCAAGATTATATTCTCTCTCAAGTCGTTCCTGAATAATTTCCATATGAAGAAGTCCTAAAAATCCACAACGGAAACCAAATCCCAAAGCTACTGAAGTTTCTGCATCAAAACTAAGTGACGCATCGTTAAGCTGTAACTTTTCAAGGGCATCTCGAAGGTCATTGTATCTTGCACCGTCTGCAGGATATATACCGCAGTAAACCATAGGCTTAACTTCTTTATAACCAGGGAGAGGCTCACTTGCAGGCCGTGAAACAGCCGTAACTGTATCACCCACCATAACATCACGGACAGTCTTTATACTTGCCGCAATATATCCAACCTCGCCTGCCTTGATTTCATCTGCAGGAAGCATACCAAGTGGGTTTAAATAGCCTACTTCAACAACGTCAAAGGTGCTGTTTTTAGCCATCATACGGATTTTGTCCCCTGTTCTTAAAACGCCGTCTTTTACTCTTACATAAACAATAACGCCCTTATAGGAATCATAGTAAGAGTCAAAAATAAGAGCCTTAAGAGGAGCACTTTCGTCGCCCTGTGGCGGAGGCACAATCTCTGCAATCTTTTCTAAAACGTCCTCAATATTAAGTCCGTTTTTAGCAGAAATAAGAGGTGCACCCTCACAGTCAATACCGATTACATCTTCAATTTCCTTTTTAACCACATCAGGCTGAGCTGATGGTAAATCTATTTTGTTTACAACAGGTAAAATTTCAAGGTCATGTTCTAAAGCAAGGTATGTGTTCGCCAGAGTCTGTGCCTCAATTCCCTGAGCCGCATCAACGACAAGAATTGCACCCTCACAGGCTGCAAGGCTACGGGATACCTCGTAGTTAAAGTCAACGTGTCCCGGAGTATCAATCAGGTTATAGACATACTGCTTTCCGTCCTTTGCCTTATATAAAAGACGAACAGCACGGGATTTTATAGTAATGCCTCTTTCCCTTTCAAGCTCCATATTATCAAGAATCTGCTCCTGCATTTCTCTCTGGGTAAGGGCACCTGTGTTCTCCAGAAGTCTGTCAGCAAGGGTTGACTTACCGTGATCAATATGAGCAATTATTGAAAAATTTCTGATTGATGACTGATATTCGTTCATAGGTTTTATCCTTTCAAATCTGTATGAGGATATTTTATCACATAGTAGAAAAAAAATCAAATAGAATTAAAAAATTTTCCTATACTTTTTCCTAAAAGCTCTGCGCTGTACTTCGCTTCCTCAATAGTATTCCCCGAAGTGCCCATTTCAAGAATAATACTTGCCTTTGTAGTGTGCCCGTTAAAACGCTCTGTACGGAGGTTTATATTTCGCATAAGTCCCGGATAATCTCCGTTTACAGCATTCTGCATTTTTACCGAAAATTTAAGATTTTCACGCCAGTTCGGGTGTTCAAGTCCGCCCTCATTCGTGCCACAAACAATCATAACCTGCGCCGCATCCTTCCCCTCAATCTCCGTAATAAGCTTTGCCTTTGTGCCGTCATCATACACAATGGCGTCCCTGTGGACGTCAAGCACAACCTGAATTGAAGGGTATTTTTCAAGATAAGAATTTATAGCCTTTAAAGCGTGGGCGTAGGAGCCGTTGTATGAGGGATAATCGTGGAGCTCTGTGTCGTGGATAACCTCAATTCCTGCCTTTTCAAGCTCATTTTTCATCACCCTGCCCACAGCTATCATATTTTCAGCGTCACTTAATGACCTGTCAGTCGAAGAATCATTATATGTATCCGCTCCCTCGGGGGTGTAGCTCTCAGTTGTATGGGTATGAATTATCAAAACCTTTGGCCCGTCGCCCTTAAGGTTAAGGCTGAGGCTTTCCCCCAGCATAGCCTCAGGGCTTACAGAAAATCCCGTCTGGTTATTTATCATAACAGGAGTAGCACCTGAAGAAATAGCCTTAATAGGCTTTTCCTCCCCTTTGGGCACAGTCTCTTCCCCCGCCTCAACTGTATTATTCATAAGGTAGCCCTGTGCAACAGCATAAGCCACAGGCATTTCCTTAAAAAGCGCAGTTTTCATATCTGCCTTGTCAAAGCTTAGGAAAAATCCAAAAACCTTGTTAAAAGCCTCTCCGATTTTATTTTCACTGCTCATAACAGGAATTTCACTGTTTAAAATTTTTTCAGGAGCTTTTATTTTAAGCCCCTGCCCGTTTTTCAGCATCAGGCTCAAAAACATAAAAGAAATTCCCAAGGCAAAAATCAAAACAACCCTTTTAATAATCTTTCGTCCGTCAATAACAACAGCTCTGTAACTCATTTTATCCCTCGTTTCTTTGCTTGTCTTTTAAGTATATTCTTAACTTTAAGCAATTATGAAAGTATAGAAAGAGAATAAACTGTTAAAAATCTACATAGGAGGTAGATTTTATGAAGGATTATATTGAAATAGCAGAAATATCAGCAAGGGAAATTCTTGACTCAAGAGGCAACCCAACAGTTGAGGTTGAGGTCTGCACAAGCGAGGGAATTGTCAGCCGTGCATCTGTCCCCTCAGGAGCCTCAACAGGAGCTTTCGAAGCCCTTGAACTTCGCGACGGGGAAGACCGTTACGGCGGCAAGGGTGTTGTAAAAGCAGTTGAAAACGTAAATGAATTGATTGCAGACAAGCTCCTTGGGATGAATGTTTTGGACCAGATTGCTTTAGACCGCGCAATGCTTAAGCTCGACGGCACAAAGAACAAGGAGAAGCTTGGTGCTAACGCAACCTTAGGCGTATCCCTTGCCTGTGCCAAGGCAGGCGCCCGAAGTCTTGGCATCCCCCTTTACAACTATATAGGCGGAATCGACTCCCACACTCTCCCTGTTCCTATGATGAATATTATAAACGGCGGAAAGCACGCAGACAACAGCCTTAACTGTCAGGAATTTATGATTATCCCTGTGGGCGCAACCAAATTTTCTGATGCTCTCCGAATGGGTAGTGAGGTCTATTACGCCTTAAAAAATATCTTGAAAGAAAAAAATCTCTCCACAGCAATAGGGGACGAGGGCGGTTTCGCTCCAAATCTCGAGGAGGACGAGGACGCCTTAAAGCTTATTGTAGAGGCAATCGAAAAGGCAGGCTACAAACCTGAAGAGGACTTTTGTATCGGCCTCGACCCTGCCTCAAGCGAAATGTATAATGAAGCAGTAAAAATTGGCGAAGAGGGAAAATATTATTTCTGGAAAACAAAAAAGCTCTACACCAAGGAAGAGCTTTCACAGTACTGGAGTGTTCTGGTTGACAAATATCCAATAATTTCTATTGAGGACGGTATGGCTGAAGAAGATTTTGACGGCTGGGAGCTTTTAACTTCAGCCTTAGGCAAAAAAATTCAGTTAGTAGGCGACGACCTTTTTGTAACTAATGAGGAAAGGCTTGAAAAGGGAATGAAGCTCCAGATTGGAAACTCAATTTTAATCAAGCCAAACCAGATTGGAACTCTTACGGAGACCCTTGAAACAATACAGATGGCACATCGGGGTGGATATACAGCTGTAATTTCCCACCGAAGCGGAGAAACGGAAGACACAACCATAGCCGACCTCTCCGTAGCTGTAAATTCAGGGCAGATTAAAACGGGAGCCCCTGCCCGCACCGACAGAATTGCGAAGTATAACCAGCTCCTCCGCATCGAACAGGAGCTTGGCGTCAACGCCCGTTACCTTGGCAAAAACGCCTTTTATAATATGAAATAAAAACAAAAGGCTTCTTTCCATAGGGAGAAGTCAATCTGGACTTCAACATTATAAAAGCCTTACAGCACAAAGTGTTGTAAGGCTTTATTTTTTATCCGAACTTTGCTTGAAACACGGCATTTTGGATGACGGACAAGATAAAAAACGCAGTTAATCCTTTGTGGATTGACGAGGCTTTTTTCGCAGTACGACGCCGAAATGCAAAGTTTCAAGTTGGCTTATCCCTATGGAGAGATGCCTCTATGAAAGAAGGCTTTCGCCTGACATTTCAGCAGGTTTTTCAAGTCCCATAAGGTCAAGCATTGTAGGAGCAAGGTCAGCAAGTCTGCCCGCTTTAAGGGTCTTATCGTTGTCGCCGATTAAAATAAGAGGAACAACGTTTGTTGTATGAGCTGTGAAAGCGTCGCCGTTTTCATAGTCAACCATCTGGTCAGCGTTACCGTGGTCAGCTGTTACAAGGGCAACACCGCCCATCTTAAGTATCGCATCAATTGTTCTTCCAAGGCACTCATCAACTGTTTCAACAGCCTTTACAGCCGCATCAAAAATACCTGTGTGGCCTACCATATCACAGTTTGCGAAGTTTAAGATAATTACGTCATATTCTCCTGACTCAATTCTCTTTACAACCTCATCTGTTACGAGATATGCGCTCATTTCAGGCTGCATATCGTAGGTTGCAACCTTTGGCGAGTCGATAAGTGCTCTGTCTTCGCCCTCGTAAACCTTTTCAACGCCACCGTTGAAGAAAAATGTAACGTGAGCATACTTTTCTGTTTCAGCAATTCGGAGCTGTTTTAAGCCCTTATTGCTTATATATTCGCCGAAAGTATTCTTTAAAGTCTGTGGTTTAAATGCAACATTTACGTTTGGCATTGTTGCATCATACTGTGTCATACATACAAAGTATGTATTAAAGAATTTTCTTTCAAAGCCAACGAATTCTTCGTCAACAATTGTTCTTGAAATTTCTCTTGCACGGTCAGGTCTGAAGTTAAAGAAGATTACGCTGTCATTTTCAGAAATTGTACCCTTTGGATTTCCAGCCTCGTCTGTAATAACAGTTGGCACAACAAATTCGTCTGTAACCTTTTCGTTATATGACTTCTGCACAGCAGACACGGCTGATGTATCCTTATTGCCTTCGCCAAGAACCATTGCGTTATAAGCAAGCACAACTCTTTCCCAACGGTTATCTCTGTCCATAGCGTAGTATCTTCCCATTACAGAAGCAATTTCACCTACGCCGATTTTTCTTATTTCCTCAACAAGCTCACGGACAAATTCTTCACCTGATGACGGAGGAACGTCACGGCCGTCTAAGAAACAGTGCACATAAACCTTTTCAAGGCCGTTCTTCTTCGCAAGATTCAAAAGTCCGTAAAGGTGCTTATTGTGGCTGTGAACACCACCGCTTGACAAAAGTCCCATAAGGTGAAGTGCAGTTCCGTTCTTCTTACAGTTTTCAACTGCGCCCATAAGAGCTTCATTTTCATAGAAATCGCCGTCTTCGATAGACTTTGTAATTCTTGTAAGCTCCTGATAAACAATTCTTCCTGCACCGATATTTGTATGTCCTACTTCAGAGTTACCCATCTGTCCGTCAGGGAGACCAACGTCCATACCTGATGCATGAACAATAGTATTAGGGCAAGTCGCAAAGTACTTGTCTATATTTGGAGTATTAGCCGCTTTAATTGCATTACCCTCAGTTCTTTCGTTAACACCGAAACCGTCCATAATGATTAAAGCGTATGGTTTTTTAGCCATAAAATTTCCGCCTTTCTGTATAATACGCCATATCCCAAAAGAGAAATGGCGTATAAAAACTCAAAATTATTCAGCTGCAGCAACTATCTGCGCAAACTTTTCAGCTACTAAAGAAGCACCGCCGATAAGACCGCCGTCGATATCAGGCTTTGAAAGAAGTTCCTTAGCGTTTCCTTCGTTCATACTTCCGCCGTACTGAATTCTGATTTTTTCAGCTGTATCAGCGCCGTATAAGCCCTTGATTGTATCACGGATAATAGCACAAACTTCCTGTGCCTGGTCAGCAGTAGCAGTCTTACCTGTACCGATAGCCCAAACAGGTTCGTAAGCGATTACTGTGTTTGCAGCATCATTTGCTTCGATTCCCATATAAGCAATCTTTGTCTGAAGACGAACAGTTTCTTCCATAATTCCCTGTTCTCTCTGAGTAAGAGTTTCACCTACACAAACGATTGGTGTAAGGCCTGCATTGATTGCAGCAATTGTTCTCTTATTTACAGTTTCATCAGTTTCACCGAAGTACTGTCTTCTTTCGGAGTGACCGATAATAACGTACTTAACGCCAACTTCCTTAAGCATATTTCCTGCAAGTTCGCCCGTGAAAGCGCCCTTTTCTTCAAAGTGTACATTCTGTGCACCAACAGATACGTTTGTTCCCTCTAATGCATTTACAACGCCAGGAAGACAAACAGCTGTAGGACAAACAACAACATCACACTTTGCATCCTTAACAAGGTCCTTAAGCTCATTTACAAGAGCAACACCTTCGCTTGGAGTTTTATTCATTTTCCAGTTACCTGCAATAATCTTTGTTCTCATATCGAAAAATCCTTTCTATACATCAGTATAGGCGAACAATGTTCGCCTATAAAAATTATTTATCGTTAAGTGCAACAATACCTGGGAGGTCCTTGCCCTCTAAGAATTCGAGAGAAGCACCGCCACCTGTTGAGATGTGGCTCATCTTGTCGCCGAGGCCTGCCTGGTTAACAGCAGCAACGCTGTCGCCGCCGCCGATGATTGTTGTAGCATCAAGATCAGCTAAAGCATAAGCGATTGCGTTTGTACCCTTTGCAAAGTTAGGCATTTCAAATACGCCCATAGGTCCGTTCCAAACAACAGTCTTAGCATCCTTTAAAGCATCCTTGAAGATTTCAGTTGTCTTAGGACCGATATCAAGGCCTTCCCAACCGTCTTCGATACCGTTTTCAAATACCTTTGTTTCAGCATCGTTGTTGAATTCCTGTGCAGCAACTGTATCAACAGGAACATAGAGCTTAACGCCCTTTTCTTCAGCCTTAGCCATCATTTCTTTTGCGTAGTCAATATAATCTTCTTCAAGAAGTGAGTTGCCAACGCTTAAGCCGTTAGCCTTCATAAATGTGTAAGCCATACCACCGCCGATGATAAGCTTGTCAACCTTTTCGAGAAGGTTGTTGATAACAGAAATCTTAGATGAAACCTTTGAACCACCGAGGATAGCCACGAGAGGTCTTACAGGGTTATTAACAGCATTGCCGAGGTATTCGATTTCCTTATTGATAAGGTAACCGCCAACAGCATCCTTAATATACTTTGTAACGCCTACGTTTGAACAGTGAGCACGGTGTGCTGTACCGAAAGCGTCGTTTACAAAAATTTCAGCAAGTGAAGCAAGTTCTTCGCTGAATGTATCAACGTTCTTTGTTTCTTCTGCTCTGTATCTTGTGTTTTCAAGGAGAACAACATCTCCCTCGTTCATAGCTGCAACAGCAGCCTTAGCGTTTTCGCCAACAACATTTGCATCAGCAGCAAAAACAACTTCCTTACCTAAATGCTCAGAAAGCTTTTTAGCAACAGGAGCAAGTGAAAGTGAAGGAACAGCTTCACCCTTTGGCTTACCCATATGTGAGCAAAGAATAACCTTTGCGCCTTCGTCAACTAACTTCTTGATTGTAGGAAGAGCTCCCACAATTCTTGTTTCGTCTGTGATAACGCCGTCCTGAATTGGAACGTTAAAGTCACAACGAACTAAAACCTTTTTACCTTTTACCTGGATATCATCAACTGTTTTCTTGTTCATGAATAAATCCCTCCATTTATATAATTATAATTATTTACCAACCAATATTTTACTCTATTTCCGATAAATTATCAAGTGTTTTTGTTATTTTTTTCTCAATCTTTTTATTTTTTGTATTTTCCTCTGCCTGACGGATAAATTCTATAAGCTCTTCCGAGTCTAAATCGTTGCTTATTGTAAGTCTTGTAAGGTTCTCTAAACCGTCCTTTGTGGAGTTTGCAAGGTAGTCCTCGTCGGAATCAGTATCATACACCTTAAGCTGTACCTCATAGCCTGCAAGATAACCTAAATTATAGGTTTCCTGGTCATAGCTTCCGTAAGGGTATGCAAAAATCTTACATTCTTTTCCGAGATTTTTCTCAATCAGATATTTTGAAAGACGGAATTCAAGATTTCTCATTCCACGACTTAAAAGTCCCATATTCTTATGACTGTGTGTGTGGCTCTGGATATCAATAATTCCGCTTGCATCCATTTCCTTTGCCTGTTTCCAGGTAAAATGCTCATAATACTGTCCGTTTGCTTTCATTCCCACAGACTCTGTAACCACAAAAATTGTAGCAGGAAAATCAAACTCCCTCAAAAACGGATATGCTATCCAGTAGTTTGAAGCGTAGCCGTCATCGAAAGTTACAACAATAGGTTTCTCAGGGAGAGGCCTATCGTTTTTAACTGCATCGCAGTAATCCGACAGCTTAACAGGGGTATATCCTGCACGGAGAATTGCCCTGATATGAGATTTAAAATTTTCTTTTTCAATATTAGCGCTTGGGTCGTGGCCTGCTATATCGTCAACAATATTGTGATACATTAAAATCGGCACAATCTTTTCCTCTGCCTCAGTCTTTGCCATCGCCACAAATATTCCGCTGTTTAAGTAAAGGAGTGCCACTATCAAAAGGCACAGTAGTTTACGGTATGGTTTCATTTTTTACCACCTGTCAATAAGATTTATAAGTTCCTTGTTTGAGTCAGTTTTAACTAAAATTCCTATAAGCTTTTCAGTAAGCTCTGCATTTGTCATATTCTTTCTTCTTATCTTCCACACAGCCTCAAGCTCGTCTTTATCCATAAGAAGTTCTTCTTTTCTTGTTCCCGATTTAGATATGTCCACAGCAGGAAAAATTCTCTTTTCCTGAAGCTTGCGGTCTAAGTGAACCTCCATATTTCCTGTTCCCT
>JAGAIJ010000098.1 GCA_017626595.1 Clostridia bacterium
AAGACAGGCCATAAATCCAAGGAAAATGATGCCGAGAATTTCAGCAGGATTAACGTGAAGTATTGCAAAAATTATGGTTGTGAACATAACAGCCACATAAGTGCTTACACGGCTGAAAACCCCGAATACAATTCCTCTCATCCATATTTCCTCAAGGAATGCAGGAATAATCCCGATTGCAATCAAAGCGAGAAAAATGTTACCAAAAGTTTTTGGCAAAACAGTTGTAACAGCAGTTCTGCCAAGGCTGTTTAAGATAAGCCAGCCGGGAACGTCTAAAAGCTGCATAATAAACTGTCCCGAGATTGCAAGAGGAATAATCAGAAGGATGTGAGAAAGCTTCATAGGAGACATATTAAGCTCTTCAACTGTATTTTTGCTGTTTTTGAAATTCTTACCATAGATTGAAAAAGGAATAATAAAGGTAAAAATTTCAACAATTGCAATTTCCAGATAAGGATTAAAAGGCTTAGCCATAAAGCTGGCCAGGGCATCCATAATAAGCTCAGATGCAAACTGAGCTAAAACAATGCCGAAGACAAGCCAACGGACCTGCTTTATTCTTTTTATCTCCTCATAACCTTGTTTCAACAGTACTCAACTCCGGATTCTGTAATAATTATATTCATAGGAATGTCAAATTCGTCTGTTTCGATTTCAGGGCAAAGACATGAGTCAAAGGAAAAACCGATTTTGATTCCCTGAAAATCCTTTAAGAATCTGTCATAGTATCCCTTGCCGTAGCCTAAACGGTAGCCAAGAAAGTCAAAGGCAAGTCCAGGGCAGACTGAAATATCAATCTCATCTTTAGGAACTTCTTTAAGAACACCCTTGTCAATAAGGTCCTGTGATGGCTCTAAAACTCCGAAAGACCCTGCACAAAGCTGTGTAAGGTCAGTTATTTCATAAGGTACAAGACTGTCCCCTACGCATTTAGGAACGCAGACACGCTTTCCCTGTGCAATAAGAAGAGGGATAAGCTGGTAGGTTGTAACCTCTGACTTGGTATTTACATAGGTCATAATCATCTCCGCGTCCTTGTAGAATGACAGGCTGCAAAAATACTTCCATATCATTGTACTTTTCATAACACGGATATCGTGAGGGATTTCCCCTCTTATTTCGGTATATTTTTTTCTCAATGTCTCTTTAAGCATAATGTATCTGTTTCAACACCTTTTCTCCAAAGTCAGGCTTAAAATAGTTGATGATGTGAGCACCAAAAACTATGGCAGCCCCCATACCCTTGCCTGTAATAAAATTGTCTGATGTAACAGCGATAGCGTCGCTGACTTTTGCTCCGTGAAGCTCCTGTTCAAATCCTGGGAAACAGGTTGCCTCCTGTCCCTCTAAAAGCCCGAGATTGCCTAAAATCATAGGTGCCGCACAGATTGCGGAGAGGAGCTTTTTATTTTCAAAGCAGTAGAGTATAATCTCCTCCACAGCCTTGTTGTTTTTAAGGTTAAGTGTGCCAGGCATTCCCCCGGGAAGAACAATGCCCTCAATTTCCTCAAGGGAAACAGCGCTAAGGCTAATGTCTGCTTTAACTGTAATGCCGTGATTTCCTGTTACAAACAAATCCTTTTCACAGCTCACAGTCTGTACGAGGATGTCCCCTCGTCTAATCATATCTAAAGTGCCGATAGCTTCAGTTTCCTCAAAGCCGTCAGCTAAAAACATATAAATCATTTCTTTTCTCCTTTTGAGTTAATAACTTTGATTAAAAACTGCGGAAGTGCTTTTCCACGGCTTATAATTCTGTTTGGCTGTTTCATAAATCTGTATGCCCATTCAAGATTGAGCTTTATGAAAACCTCAGGAGCTCTTTTAGCAGTCCCCGCAAGAACGTCTAAAGTTCCGCCAACCCCCATACAAAGACTTACCTTTAAGCTGTCCTTGTATTTGTCAATCCACTTTTCCTGTTTTGGAACGCCAAGACAGACAAGGAGGAGCTTTGCCCCTGAATTATTGATTTCTTCAACGATTTCATGGCAATCCTCGTCCTTAAAATATCCGTTTCTTGTGCCTGAAACTTTAATTCCGGGGTACTTGCTTTCGAGCTTTGCCTTTGCAATTTCAGCCACTCCCGGTTTAGCACCGAAAAGGAAAACACCGTCACCTGTGTGGCTTATGTGCTCTAAAAGACTGCAGGCAAGGTCAAAGCCTGCAACTCTTTCGGGAAGAGGTTCGCCTAAAATTTTTGATGCATAAACAACACCAATCCCGTCGGCTGTGCAAAGGTCAGCAGAGTTTAAGATTTCCTTAAGTTCAGTATCTTCCTGTGCCGCCATAATTATTTCAGGGTTAGGAGTAAAAATTTTGGAAACTCCCTCTGAATTAAGAAGTCCTTTGGAAATTTCAAGGGCTTCAGCATTTGTAATATGTGCAATTTTAACGCCTAAAACATCGATTTTTTTCATAATCTTCACAGCCTTTCTTCCTATAAATTGTCTTTAAATATTTTACCATAAAAAAATGCGATTTGCAACAATATAATGCAAATCGCAATTCGTTTTTATTCGTTA
The DNA here is from genome assembly GCA_017626595.1 of Clostridia bacterium. GTDB lineage: Bacteria > Bacillota > Clostridia > Monoglobales > Monoglobaceae > RGIG8709. Next base: position 2,526 of record JAGAIJ010000098.1, read on the forward strand.
TAGCCCATAGGGTTTTTCTGCTGCCAGTTCCAAGTGTCACGGCACATATCTTCGAGAGTTTTCTTTGCCTCAAAGCCGATTTCCTCTTTTGCTTTTTTAGGGTCAGCGTAGCATGCGGGAACATCTCCCGGTCTGCGAGGGTCAATCTGGTAAGCGATTTCTTTGCCTGATGCTTTGGAGAAAGCCTTAACCATATCTAAAACGCTGTATCCTGTGCCTGTGCCTAAGTTGTAGGTTACAACTCCAACAGAGTCCTTGATTTTGTTAAGAGCGCAAAGATGACCGTCGGCTAAATCGATTACGTGAATATAGTCACGTACGCCTGTACCGTCAGGAGTATCATAGTCGTTGCCGAATACGTGTAACTTTTCAAGCTTGCCAACAGCAACCTGAGAAATGTAAGGCATTAAGTTGTTTGGAATACCCTTAGGGTCTTCCCCGATAAGTCCGCTTTCGTGAGCGCCAACAGGATTAAAATATCTTAAAAGTGCAATATCCCATTCCTTGTCAGAAACCTGAATATCTCTTAAAATCTGCTCAATCATATATTTTGTCCAGCCGTAAGGGTTGGTACAGGAAGTAGGAAAATCCTCAGTGATTGGAACAGTGTGTGGATTACCGTAAACTGTAGCAGATGAGCTGAAAACAAGCTTTTTACAGCCATGTGCAGCCATTTCCTTGCAAAGATTAAGAGTGCTTAAAATGTTGTTTTCGTAGTATTTAACAGGCATGGAAACTGATTCGCCAACAGCCTTAAGACCTGCGAAGTGAATAGCAGCATCAAAAGTATTTTCCTCAAAAACCTTGTGAAGCTCGTCAATATCGCATAAATCAACCTTGTAGAATTTAAGTGATTTGCCTGTAATTTCCATAACACGTTTTAAGGAAATTTCAGAGCTGTTTGAAAGATTGTCAACAACAACAACCTCATAGCCTGCGTTTAAAAGCTGAATACAGGTATGAGAACCAATGTAACCTGCACCGCCTGTAACTAATATATTCATAAAAGCACCTCCGAAAAACTAAAATAATTATGGAAATATTTTACCATTTTTTAGAAGTTATTTCAAGTGAATTTTTTAAATTATGCAGATTTCCTCTTTATTTTTAATGTAACCACGGTCATATCGTCTTTAATTTCCCCGTTATTTTTTGAAATTGCCTTATTGATAAGCTCCTTTGAAAAGTTTTCAGGGGAAGAAACTTCGGTTTGTTCAATATATCTTTTTATCCATAAATTATTTTCAGTCCGTGAGGAAAGCCCGTCTGTCACCATAACAATAGTATCCCCGTCCTTAAGTTGTCCTGATTTTTTCTCTGAAACAATCTGCGGAACAAGTCCAACAGGCAAGGACGAGAGAGAAATAGTTTCGACAAGGTTGCCCTTTCGGATAAAAGTAGGCTCGCCCCCTGTTTTAATAAATTCAGTTTTCCCTGAATAAAGGTCAATGATGCAGATGTCAAGAGTAACAAAAACTTCGGAATCAGTTTTAAGGGCCATAAAGGAGTTGATAAGACGGATAGACAGAGAAACGCTGAACCCCGCCTTGATAAAGTCGTCAAAAAGGCTGATAACAAACTTGCTCTGCCGTGATGCAAGAGGCCCCGTGCCCATTCCGTCGCAGAGTATAGCAACAAATTTCCCCGAAGAGAGATTGATAATGTTGAAATTGTCTCCGCTTTCCTTTGAGGAGCTGACGGCAAAGGCTCCGTGCTCAACATAAAATTGCTCCCTTTCCCTTGCGGAAAGAATAATCAGGTCGCCTTGCTCTGAAATCTGCACAATAGACATATCACAGCCCGTAATGTTTGACAGAACTCGATTTATAAGGGTTTTATTTTTGCTTCCCCAGTATAATTTCTTTATTGATAATTCAATTCTGCACTTGCCGAAACGGTTGGTGTTTACATTTATGTCGTAAACCTGAATGCCTTTGTTTTCAAGGGCAAAACGGATGTTGTCAGCACATACAGTGTCAAAGTTAATGTCGTGCTCCACTTCCTCTGAAAGATTTTCTATAAGGGAGGAAATGCCGTCAAGCTGGTCTCTTGCTAAAAGCTGACTTTGTCTTATGTTGTTGTCAATAATTTTTTTAAGGGTGTAAATTTCCTGCTGTCTGTTAAATTCAGTGGAAAGAGTGTTTCCTAAAACACAGCCCTTTCGGAGAATATCGGGAAGCATACCCTTGTTTATGTTGCTGTTTTTCTGGAGAAGAGCCATTGTTTCGTCAAAAGCCTTTTTTGTTTCCTCACAGTTTTTCTCCCAACAAAGAGAATAACGCTGACAGTTTCTGCAGACATTCTCTATTGTCTTGTTGCCCACAGCAGAAAAGTCAGCGGTACATCTGCCTGATGTAAAACGCGAAAGAGATGAGGCAAGGTTCGAAAGGGCGTGAATTAAAGCTGAAAGCCTTGAATTTAGTCCGTTTTTAAGCTTTTCGAGACTGTCATTTGATTCAGGTGTGAGTAGCGTGCGGATAAAAACGGAGAATTTCACAGGCAAAAGTGCAAAAACTATACTTGAACCGATGATTTCGTAAATAGTAAGAACAGAATCCTCAATTCCGTTTATGTAAAATGCAATAACAGCGTTAGCGACAGCAAGTCCCGAAACTGCACCCCCCTTACCGAAACGGGAGAACATTCCCGAAAGAAAACCGCTGAAACCGAAAATTCCGATTGTAGGGAGAAGATAGTCTGTTCCAATTCCTGAAATCAGCCCCAGAATAACGCCTGAACTGCCTCCGACACCTGCTCCTGAGGACTCTGCAATAATTAAAAGGAGAAGAATGCAGACAAAATGGGACAAAGAAAAGTAAGGAGTAATTTCAAGTCCCGAAATTCCCATAAGCATAATTGAAAAGAATAAACCAAGGTGGATTTTTTCCTTTTCTGAAAGACGGTAGGAGGAAATTTTTCCTGATTTTATTAGTGAAACAGCGTTATTCAAAAAGAATGAACCTGCCACAGCCAAAGCAACATCAAAAACCATAACCAAAAAATATTCAGCCTTGAATCCTGCCCAGTAAATCATAAGACTTTCTGTTATGGCAAGGGCAATCCCCACAATCACAGCCGAAGCAAAAGGCGTGGTTTTCTCTCCTTTTTCAAGGACAAATAGAGATGCCATATAAAGAAAACCTGCACAGATGTATCTGATTGAGAGAAGCTTGTCCCCAAGCCAGAGAGAGCCGATAACAGTTCCTATGTATGTGAAGATTGTAAGACGGCTCATTTTGTGCCTTGTTGAGAGAAATGACAGACCAAAGGGCGCAACTCCGCCAAATGGCATAGCCCTCGGAAATAATAACCCCGCAAGACAGAGAAAAATTTCAGTAAAAGACAGGGAAGGGACAAATTTCCTCTCAGAACTTTTTTTAACAGGCATATATAATTTTTCCATGGTAATACCTCCTTGATACAGAGAATATTATAGGAAAAAAGGCAAATATAAATTGTCATTTTTTGGATAAATGGGACAAAAATTCTTCGACAATATTTTTTGTTGCAATTTGCGACAGTATTTGTTATAATTAAACTAGTATATTGTAATTATGATTGAAGCGAGGTGTAAAAATCTTGGAAAATAAATTTTTTGAGGGTGCAACAGAAAAGATAAAAGGCTTTATCTCTGACAAAAAAGGAGTTTATACCTTCAGGGGTGGAATACATCCTGATGCTATGAAGGAAGAAACAAAGGATAAGCCAATTGTTGATATTGATGCGCCACAGCTTATGATTTTCCCAATGGTACAGCATTTAGGTGCACCTGCCACTCCAATTGTTAAGGTTGGAGATGAAGTTAAGGTGGGACAGAAAATTGCGGAAGCAAGCGGTTATGTTTCTGCCAACATCCATTCTTCTGTATCGGGAACAGTAAAAGAAATAAAACCAAGTCTCCATCCCAACGGAACAGAGGTGGAATGTATTTTCATAGAAAACGACGGAAGATATGAAGTTGTAGAAGGTCTTAAGGGCTATGATTACAGGGAACTTTCTCCAAAGGAGATAGTTGATATTGTCCGTGAAGCAGGTATAGTTGGAATGGGCGGAGCATGTTTCCCTACCCATGTAAAGCTTAACGTTTCCGACGATAAAAAGATTGACTATGTAATCGTAAACGGTGCAGAGTGTGAGCCATATCTTACATCTGACCATAGACAGATGCTTGAAAATCCAAAGGATGTAATTACAGGTCTTAAAATCTTAATGAAGATTTTCGGGCTTACAACAGGTTATATAGGAATAGAGGAAAATAAGCCTGACGCAATCGAGGTGCTACAGAACGCAGCATCCCTTGACGGAGAGGCAGATATAAGGATTGTAACTCTTAAAACAAAGTACCCACAGGGTAGTGAGAAACAGCTTATTGACGCTATAACAGGAAGAAAAATTCCGCCTGGGAAACTACCTGCAGATGTGGGTGCAATCGTTGACAATGTTGACACAGTTGCCTCAATCTGCCGTGCAGTAACAAAGGGCAGACCTCTCATTTCAAGAATTGTAACGGTGGCAGGGGACTGCATCGGAAACCCTGTGAACTTCAGAGTTCGCATCGGTACTCCGTTTAATTATATTGTTGAAAAAGCAGGTGGCTTTAAGAAAGAGCCAAGAAAGGTAATTATGGGCGGACCTATGATGGGAATTGCCCAGATAAGCCTTGATACACCTGTTGTTAAAGGAACGTCAGGCCTTTTAGCTTTCGGTAGAAAGTTTGCAAAGGCACAGGAAGAAACAACATGCTTAAGATGCGGAAAGTGCGTTGAAATTTGTCCTATGAGACTTGTTCCACTTGAGATAAACAATGCTTATAAGAGAAATGACTATGATGCACTTATGAAGCTTAACGTAATGGATTGTATAGAATGCGGAAGCTGTTCTTATATCTGCCAGTCCTCACAGAGGGTGGTACAGAACATAAGAATTGCCAAGGCTAAGATAAGAGAAAAGAAATAGGGAGGGGAGCAAAATGGAAAAGACTAAAAAGTTTATAGTTTCACACGCCCCTCATATTTCAGGGGAAGAAAGAGTACAGACAGTAATGCTTGATGTAATTATTGCCCTCTTTCCGTCAGTAATCGCAGCTGTAATCTTCTTTGGTTACAGAGCAGCCCTTCTTACAGCGGTATGTATGGCAGCCTGTATATTTTTTGAATGGGGCTGGTGTAAGCTCCTTAAGAAACCGTCAACTATCGGCGATTTGAGTGCAGCGGTAACAGGCATAATTCTTGCAATGAATCTTCCTGCAACCCTGCCGTTTTATCAGGCAGTTTTAGGCTCACTTTTCGCGATTATTATTGTAAAGGCATTCTTTGGCGGTCTTGGTCATAACTTTATGAACCCTGCAGCCGCAGCAAGAGCATTTCTTCTCACATCCTTTGCAATGCCTATGACAAGATGGGTTGAGCCTTTTGAAAAGCTTCACCTTATAAATAATGCAGACGCAATCACATCTGCATCACCTCTGAGCCTTTATAAAACGGGAGAGGAGCTTACAAGCTTCTGGAATCTGTTTATAGGAAACAGAGGCGGTTGTATCGGTGAAACATCGGCGATTGCAATTATTATAGGCTTTGCATATCTCATCTGGAGAAAAGTTATAGACTATAAATGTCCGCTTGCTTATGTGCTTACAACCTTTGTTTTAAGTGCATGCCTTGGAGGAACACTTTATTCAGGTGTTTACCACGTTTTTGCAGGGGGACTTCTCTTCAGTGCAGTATTTATGGTAACAGACTATACAACAACACCATATACCCCATGGGGAAAAGTAATCTTCGGTATCGGCTGTGGACTTATAACAGTCCTCATAAGATTCTTCGGAGGCTACCCTGAGGGTGTTACATACGGAATACTTTTGATGAATGTGGCATCACCTCTTATTGAGAAATATACACATCCCCGTCGCTTCGGCAAGGTAAAGGAGGCGAAGGAGAATGCTTAAAAATCATCTTATTAAGGACGCCCTTAAGCTTTTCGTAATAACTATGGTTTCAGCCTTAGTCCTTGCAGTTGCCAATAAGGTAACAGCCCCTGTTATAGCTGAAAATGATGCTAAAAGACAGGAAATGGCTATGCAGGAAGTTCTTCCTGATGCAAAGGACTTTAAGAAGGTGGATACAGGCGGACTTGAGCTTTCTGAAAAGGATGTAAGGATTAAGGAATTCTATACAGGAACAGCGGAAGAAAGACTTGTAGGCTACGTTGTAGATGTTGTAACAAACGGCTACGGCGGAGAACTTGAAATAATTATGGGTGTAGGCACAGACGGAAAAATCTGTGCAACAAAAATCCTTAATTCCTCTGAAACTGCAGGTCTCGGTGCTAAAGCCTCTGAACCTGAGTTTATTGACCAGTATAAGGGAAAAAGTATGCTTCTTTCGGTTGTAAAGAATGAGGATGCAGATTTTAATGAAATCGAGGCTATTTCAGGTGCTACGATTACATCTGAAGCAGTTACAAGAGCTGTAAATGCAGGTCTTGAGGCTGTTGGAAAGAGAACTGTAACAACAAGTATAGATATTTCACAGGCTGTAAACGAAGAATTTGAAAAGCTTGATGAGGAATCCCATAAACAGATAGAACAGGTAGAGGAGGAAAAGGCTGATGAATAAAAAAGATGTCTTATTAAATGGTCTCCTTAAGGAAAATCCTACCTTTGTTTTGTTTTTAGGTATGTGCCCGACCCTTGCTGTAACAACCTCAGTTGTAAATGCAATCGGCATGGGACTTTCAACTATGGTGGTTCTTGTTTTTTCAAACCTTTTCATTTCACTTCTTCGTAAGTTTATACCTGAAAAGGTAAGAATTGCAGCCTACATAGTAGTAATCGCAAGCTTTGTAACATTGGTTGAAATGCTTCTTAAAGCCTTTCTGCCATCACTTTATTCGGCGCTGGGTATTTATATTGCCCTGATAGTTGTAAACTGTATAATTTTAGGAAGAGCAGAGGCTTTTGCGTCTAAAAACAACGCAATCGATTCAATGCTTGACGGCGTAGGAATGGGACTTGGTTTTACAGCTGCCCTTACAATCATCGGAGCAGTCCGTGAACTTTTAGGTGCAGGAACTCTCTTTGGTTTCCATATCTTAACAACCCATTTCCAGCCAATTACAATTTTCGTTCTTGCCCCTGGTGCATTCCTTACTTTAGGACTTCTTGCTATGGTAAAGAACATAATTGAAATGAAGAAAAAGGGAGGGGAAGAAAATGCTGTTGACTAGACTTTTAATGATTTCCCTTGGTGCAATTTTCGCTGAAAACTTTGTTTTGGTAAAGTTTTTAGGTATCTGTCCTTTCCTTGGAGTATCAAAGAAAACTGAAACAGCCTTCGGTATGGGCTTTGCAGTAGTTTTCGTTATGGTGTGTGCGTCAGCACTCACATGGCTCGTGAACCAGCTTTTAGTGCTTTGTAATATTGAATATCTTCAGACAATTGCATTTATATTGGTAATTGCAGTTTTAGTACAGTTCGTTGAAATGTTTTTAAGAAAGAATATCCCGCCGCTTTATAATTCGCTGGGTATATATCTTCCCCTTATTACAACAAACTGTGCAGTTTTAGGTGTTGCAATTCTTAATATAACAAAGTTTGCTGATTCCACAACAAGCTTTTTGGATTCAGTAGTTTACGGCGGTGCTGCAGGCCTTGGCTTTACCCTTGCAATTATTTTATTTGCAGGAGTAAGAGAACGTCTTGAAAATGCAGATATCCCTGAATTTTTAAAGGGAATGCCAATCGTTTTAATAACAGCAAGTCTCCTGTCAATTGCCTTTATGGGCTTTTCAGGAATGTCGTTTTAAGGGGGTAGAGTTATGGATATAATTTTTCCTTGTGCCATAGTAGGCGGAATGGGATTGTTTTTCGGAATAATTCTTGCCCTTGCCTCAAAGATTTTTGCAGTTAAAGAGGACGAACGTATTCCAATGATAGTCGAGGCTCTCCCGGGTGCAAACTGTGGTGGCTGTGGCTATGCAGGATGCTCGGGTTATGCTGATGCAATCGTTAAGGGCGAGGCAAAGTGTAGCCTTTGTGCCCCTGGCGGTAGTAAATCTGCCGAAAAAATTGCTGAAATTATGGGTGTTTCTGCAGAAAAGGTTGATAAGAAAGTGGCTTTCGTAGCTTGTAGCGGCGCAAAGGACGTAGCAGAAACAAGATATATTTATCAGGGGTTGAATGACTGTAACTATGCAAACAGATTAGGTGGCGGTCCAAAGTCCTGTAAATATGCTTGTCTTGGACTTGGAACCTGCGTAAAGGCGTGCCCAACAGGTGCAATCTCCGTTAAAGACGGTCTCGCAGTTGTAGATAAAGAGAAGTGTATCGGCTGTGGAGTGTGCGTTAAGGAATGTCCTAAAAACGTAATAAAGTTGGTGGATTACTCTGCGGAAACTTTGGTAAAATGCCACTCTCTTGATAAGGGTAAAAAGGTTAAAGAGAATTGTAGCAAGGGCTGTATCGGTTGCGGAATTTGCGCAAAGAACTGTCCTGAAGAGGTAATTACAATGGAAAATAACCTTGCAGTGATTGATACAGAAAAATGTAAGAACTGTGGACTTTGCGTTGAAAAATGCCCACAGAAAACAATTTCTGTAATTTAATCCAAAAACTTACAAAGGTTTATTGTTTACAAAAAAAGTAAAAAGTGATATAATTAAGTCTGAAGATAAATTCGGACTTTTTTATTTGGAGGCAGTCTTATGAATAAGAGATTTTTATCAGTAGCTCTCACGGGCCTTATGCTGTGCGAAACAGTTTTCGGCTCTGTTTTGGGCTCTTCAAAAATAAATGGATATGAACTTGAAATCGGACAGGGTACAACCCTCTATCATAAACAGTGGTACAGCGACCAGAGCGGAGTAGGAAGACAGACTGAAAATTATATTGTATATAAGCCAAACGAGGATGTAAAACCTATTATAACCTTTGGCGAAAGGATGTACGGAAAGTCAACTGCAACAGCCGAAGCACAGAGACTCACAAACGAGGGCTTGGACATTATCGGTGGAATAAATGCAGACTTTTTCTCCCTTGAAACAGGTGTGCCGATGAGTAATTTGATTGTTGACGGAAAGATTATAACCAAGGATGCCTCAAAGCAGTACGCTTTCGGCATTGATAAAAACGGCAACTCCTTCGTATCAGAGGGCACAATTTTTTCAGTAATGAAAAAGGCAGACGGCACAGAGGTAAATATTTATAATATAAATAAGTATCGTCAGCCTTACGCGATTTATATGATGACAGAGGAATTTTCAACTGAAACTCATAATAATACTAACGGAATTGATGTAATTCTGACAGTTTCAGAGGGCGAAATGCGCCTCGGCACAGATATGCGATTGGTGGTTGACTCAGTTGACGAGTATAATGGCTCAATCAAAATCCCTGAGGGCAAGGTGGTTCTTACAGTTGATAAAAATGCCCCTGGAGAATTTTTAGAACCGATTAAATCTTTGGAAATCGGTGAAGAAATCACAATTTCCTTTGGAATTATGGGAGATGAAAGGTGGAAAAGCGCTGACCTTTTAATCGGTGCAACAGGGGGAATGTTGCTGTCGGACGGAAATGTGAATCCAAATCTTAAGGCAGGTGCAGACCCAAGAACAGCCATCGGCAGAAAGAATGACGGCTCAATAGTTTTCTATACTCTTGACGGCAGACAGTCTGATTATAGCTACGGTGCCCAGCTCAAAACCCTTGCAAATCGAATGAAAGAATTAGGTTGTGTTGACGCCATAAACCTTGATGGTGGTGGCTCTACAACCTGCGTTGTAAGACTTCCTGGCGAGAAAGAGGCAACAGTTATAAATAAACCTTCAGACGGCAGAGAGAGAAAGGTTGCAAACTTCTTCTTTCTGAAGAATGAAATGGAAAAAACGGGGGACCTTGAATATCTTACAATCTACCCCCTTATGAATTATGTGCTTAAGGGCGCAAGCGTACAGCTTACAGCCAAGGGTATGGACGGAGGCTATCACCCTGTTGATGTAAGAAATGTAATGTTTTCTCTTGAAAAATCCAAAAACAGCGATATAACAAGAAACGGCCTGTTCACAGCGGACGAAACAGGTGTAGTAACAGTATGTGCTGAATCTCAGGGCGTAGAAACAACAGCAGATATAGTTTGCCTCGATACCCCGACAGACATCTACATAAAGAAAGAAAATACAGCCTATTCAAAGGACGAAATTGTTGTTAAAAGAGGAGAAAAAATTGATTTAACAGCGGAAAGCTACGGCGGATTTAATCTTCTTGTGTCTGATGACAGTTGCTATGAATGGAACTGTGACGAAGAAATTGGTGAAATTAATGACGAGGGCGTGTTTAAAGCCGGAGATGTAATGGGCAAAACAGGTCTTGTGATGGCAACAGCAGGGGATAAAACAGGCACAAAAACTGTAAGAATTATGCCAAACGGCACAGAGGAAGAAGAAAAACTTTATTCTTATGCGGAAGTGGAAAAGGACGGCACAGACCTTTATTTTAAGATAAAGTCATACTACGGACTTGAGGTTAAAGCTGACGGAATAAAGCTCCGTGCAGACGGCAGAGGCATAGCCTATAACTATAACGAAGAAACAGAAGTTCTGCATATTGAGAATTATGAAAAATATGATAAAATAACTCTTTATATAACAAACACAGTTGGTTACACAACGAAGATTGAAGAAAATAAAGGCCTTGACGGAAATGCAGAAAATCCTTTTGTTGACACAAAGGGAAACTGGGCTGAAAGCCTTATAAACTATATGTATAAAACAGGAATAGTAAGTGGCGAAAAGACAAATTCAGGTCTTAAATTCAATCCACAGAAAGAGATGACAAGGTCAGAATTTGCGGTAATGATAACAAATTATCTCCGAATAGATGTTGATTCCTATGCCGATGTTGAACTTCCTTATAAGGATGTGGAGGAAATTCCTGCCTGGGCGCTTAATAGCTTTAAGGCCCTTTATAAGTGGGGCACAGTAAAGGGAAGAAAGGATACCGACGGCGGACTTCTGGCTGACCCAAAGACAAGTATAAACCGTGCTGAAGCGGTAACAATCATTTCAAGAACAATCCCGTCGGGACTTAAAAAGGCGGAGATAAAGAATAGGGATAAAGGAGATATTGCCGACTGGGCGAAAGAGGGCTTTGAGATTTTAGTTGGAATCGGAGCAGTCAACGGCTACGAGGACGGAAGTATAAAACCGAAGAAGAATTTAACTAAAGCAGAGGCAGCAAAAATCCTTTATAATATTATGTAAAAAGGACATAAAATAAGTATAATTTCAGGGTAAAAAATTTACCCTGAAATTTTTTTGAAAAATCTTGAAAAAAGTCTTGACAAATGGGGAATGGTGCGATATAATATCATCTGTTGACACGATATGCACCATTAGCTCAGCTGGTAGAGCACCTGACTCTTAATCAGGGTGTCCACGGTTCGAGTCCGTGATGGTGTACCAAAAATCGACATTCTTCGACAGAGGAATGTCGATTTTACTTATTACTTATTCACTCTTCACTATTCCCTAAAAAGCACTTATCGATTTTTGGAAAGTAATAAGTAATAGTGAAGAAGGAAGAAGTTGAGGGGGCTTTGCTTACGCAAAGCTTATTTTAATATATACATCATTATTGTTCTGCCTTGCCAAAAATCCTCGTTCGTAAGAACGGGGATTTTTATTTTTATTGTCTCTCAAAAACCACTGAAAAGTCGGTGGTTTTTTTGTGTTTTTAAGGTTCTCTTGTACATTATTGCCATAATTTGTCATAAAAAGGGGTAATGTTGCACAAAAGAAAAAAATAATTCGTCCCAAATTTAGTGAAAACCCTTGAAAACAGGGCAAATTCGTGGTAGAATAAGGGTGGATTATTATGTCTTTTCGAAAACAAAAAATCTGATAAAAGGATAGTGTAAAATTATGGAGAGATTTGAGAATAAAGTTTGGCTGAGCAGTCCTACAATGCACGGCGAAGAACTGGAGTACATAAAAGAGGCATACGATACAAACTGGATGTCCACAGTAGGAAAAAATATAAATGAAGTTGAAAGACTTGCCTGTGAAAAGGTAGGCTGTAAGTACGCAGTAGCCCTCTCAGCAGGCACAGCGGCACTCCATATGGCAGTTAAGCTTGCCGGTGTGAAACCGGGGGACAAGGTTTTCTGTTCAGATATGACCTTTGCGGCAACAGTAAACCCTGTTGTTTATGAGGGAGGAGTGCCTGTATTTATTGATACAGAGTATGATACATGGAATATGGACCCTGTGGCGCTTGAGAAAGCTTTTGAAATTTACCCTGATGTAAAGCTTGTAGTTTATGCTCACCTTTACGGGACTCCTGCAAAGATTGATGAGATTACAGCAATTTGCGAAAAGCACGGCGCAATGATAATCGAGGACGCTGCAGAATCTCTTGGCGCAAGCTATAAGGGAAAGCAGACCGGCGGTTTTGGGAATTTCAATGCAATTTCCTTTAACGGAAATAAGATTATAACAGGCTCTGCAGGCGGAATGCTTCTTACAGACTGCAAAGAGAGTGCTGAGAAGGTAAGAAAATGGTCAACACAGTCAAGAGAAAACGCGAGCTGGTACCAGCACGAAGAGGTTGGTTATAACTACCGTATGAGTAATGTAATCGCAGGTGTAGTAAGAGGCCA
>JAGAIJ010000099.1 GCA_017626595.1 Clostridia bacterium
CTTTAAGAATTTTTTATGAATTAAGGCTTTTGTTCTTTTCCAGAAAGACACAGATACAGATTCCTGCCAGAACACATATAGGCGAGGGTTTTTATATCGGTCATTTAGGCAGGGTTTTAATTAACCCTGAAACAAAAATCGGAAAAAACTTTAATGTCAGCACAGGTGTAACCATCGGCGTTGAAAACCGCGGAAAGAGAAAGGGGACTCCTGTTATCGGAGACAACGTCTGGGTTGGAGTTAACTCAGTTATCGTGGGAAATGTTAAAATCGGCAACGACGTGCTTATTGCACCGCTGACTTTTGTAAATTTTGATGTTCCTGACCACAGCGTTGTAATCGGCAACCCCGGTAGGATTATCCCTAAAGAGAATGCAACAGAGGGGTATGTCTGCAACAGAGTATAAATGTGTTTTTAATGCACGGAGGTAGTAAATTGAAGGGTAAAGATACAAGAATTAAAAACAACCTTTTATCATCTTTTGTTTATCAGGTTGTTCTCATTACCTTAAGCTTCCTTTTGCCAAGGCTGTATCTTGAAAACTTTGGCTCGGAGGTTAACGGCGTTTTATCTACAATTAAACAGATTTTTACATATATGATTCTTTTGGAGGCAGGGGTAGGTCTTGCTACAACTCAGGCTCTTTATAAAAGAATTGGGGAAAAGGACTATAAAAGCGCAAGTTCGGTGCTTACAGCTACCCAATCCTATTACATAAAGACAGGGTTTATATACCTTGCGATAGTTCTTGTTATTGCTGTAGTTTATGCCTATCTAATTCCGACGGCAATCGAAAGCAATGTGCTTTTTGTGTTAATTTTATTAAACGCTGTTCCATCGTTGTTCAGTTATTTTGTTCAGGCTAAATACAGAATCCTTATGGAGGTTGACGGAAGAAAATATGTAATTAACAACTCGGAGACAATTTTACAGCTTGCATCAAACGCAGGTAAAATTCTTGTTCTCCTTTTAACCGACAGCCTTATTCTTATTCAGCTTGTTTACTGTATAATCGCTTTAATTCAGCTTTTATACCTGTATTTTTATGCAAAGGGCAGATATAAATGGCTGGACTGGAGCGCTGAACCTGATTTTCAGGCTATTGCACAGAAAGATTCTGTGCTTCTTCATCAGATTTCAGGAATGGTTTTTAATAATACTGATGTGCTTCTTATTTCCATTCTCTGTGATTTTAAGGCTGTTAGTATTTACGCAATTTATAATATATTCTTCTCTCAGGTGCAGAATTTCATCACAAGTATTACCACTTCATTTAACTTTGCTTTGGGGCAGATGTTTCATACTGACAGAAAAAAGTTTGATAAGCTCTTTGATGTTTATGAAACCTGCTATATAATGGCAACCTGTATTATTTTCACTCTTATGGCAGTATTTCTGTTGCCGCTTATACAGATTTACACAAGCGGAATCAATGACGCTAACTATACAAATGTGTATCTTGTATTGCTTTTTGTAATAATGAACTTTATGTCTAACGGAAAGATTCCTGTTACAAGCGTAATCGAATATGCAGGAGGCTTTGAAAAAACCCGTCACCATGCAGTATGGGAAATGATTATAAACATAGTTATTTCTGTAATTTCCATTATTTATTTTGGAATCTGCGGTGCAATTTTCGGAACGATTGCAGCCCTTCTCTACCGTGGAGTTGTAACAATCCGTTATTCCAATAAAGAGGTTCTTGGAAGAAGTCAGTTCTCAACATATAAATTATGGATTGGAAACGGTCTTGTTTTTGCAGTTATTATGGCAATATTCTTTGTTGATACATTCAGCAATATGTCATTTTTAAAGCTTGTAATGTATGGCGCTGTTCATTCAATATGGATTGTTGCATTATTCCTTATTGTGAACTTCCTGTTTAACAAATCTGCATTCATAACACTTTATCAGCTTTGGAGGAAAAAAGTATGAGTATTCCAAAAGTAATTCATTATTGCTGGTTCGGGCGTGGAGATATGCCTAAGCTTGCAGAAAAATGTATAAAGAGCTGGAAAAAGTTTTGTCCTGACTATGAAATAGTTTGCTGGAATGAAGATAACTTTGACATAAATGAAAACAGATATGCCCGAGAAGCGTACGATGCGAAAAAGTGGGCATTTGTAAGCGATTATGTAAGACTTAAAGTCCTTTATGAAAATGGCGGAATTTATCTTGATACTGATGTTGAGCTTATAAAGCCTCTTGATAAGCTTATTGAAGACGGCGGATTTATGGGCTTTGATGACAACGGAATTGTTTCAACGGGACTTGGCTTTGCCTGTGAAAAGGGCAACGACCTTGTGGGCAGGCTTCTTAAGGATTACGAGGACACTTCTTTTATACTTCCTGACGGCAGTTATGATATAACTCCATGTCCTGACAGAAACACAAAAACGCTTATTGAACTTGGTATGGATTTGGAAAACAAGAACCAGATTTTTATGGGAATCAAGATGCTCCCTGAAGATTATCTTTGTCCTGTGAAGTATTACACAGGTAAGAAAGAGATAACAAAGAATACATATTCTATACATCATTTTTGCGCATCATGGACATCGGCAACAGCTAAACGCACAACCTTTGCAAAAAGAGTTCTGGGTGTAAAGCTGTATAACAAGCTGTACGGAAAATTTTTATATAGATTTAAATGGCTGGAGTGGTAAAAATGCCTGAAAAGGTACTTGGAAAACTTAAAGAAAAAATTCTTCCTCAGTGGTGGGTCTGTTTCTTTTCAGCCCTCGTTGTAGGACTTATTGCACATCTTTATAAAATAACAAACTGGCTTCCTAACTGGGACTCCCTTGTTTTCAGGTATGATTCCCAGAATATGCTTGGTCTTGGAAGATGGTTTTTGCCTGTGGTCTGTTCATTCAGTTCATTCTATGACCTGCCGTTTTTAAACGGACTTATGGCAATTTTGTTCCATGCTTTAGGCGGAGTTTGTATTTGTAAAATATTAAATATTGAAAAAAATATCACAGCATTCTTAATTGGTGCAGTAATCGTTTCTTTTCCTACAGTTACTTCGGTTATGATGTATAACTACGTGGCTGATGGTTACAGTATTGCGTTTTTCCTTTCCTGTCTTGCTGCATTGTATTTAACAAGGGAAAAACCACGATATATTCTCTCGGCAGTGCTTATTGCATTGTCCAGCGGAATTTATCAGGCATATATTACAGTTACAATAATGCTTATTTTACTTAAGCTTATTGATGAGATTATTTATAATAATGCAACATTTAAGGCTGTACTTAAAAAAAGTGTGTTTATGCTTTTGACAGGCATTGCGGGTGTAGCTCTCTATTACGGAATTCTTAAGATTTTACTTGGCGTATTTTCAATGGAGCTTCTTGACTATCAGGGTATAAACGGAGCGTCATCAATGTCAGCTCTGAATATATGGGGTTCTCTTTATTCCATAAAGGAAACATTTTTAGACTGTTTCTTTGACATTTCAGAGGGTGTAAATGTTTATGTGGTGCTTAACGTTATAGCACTGTGTCTTACACTTATGCACTATATTAAATACATAATTGTAAATAAGATTTATAAGAATACTGTTAATATCTTATTCCTTGCAGTTTTAGGAGTTTTGCTTATTCTCGGGGCAGGAGCTCTTGCATTTATGAATGCTGATATTGATTACCACAATCTTATGCTTATGGGTTATTCAGTTTTTTATCTGTTCTTCATTGTGCTTTACGAGAGAGGAACTGATAAAGACGAAGTTCATACCTGCGGAAAACGATGGACCGTGCTTTTAGTGGCTCTTGCAATAATCTTAAATCAGGTTGTAATTGCAAATGTAAGTTATCATAAGGCACAGCTTGCCTACGAAAAATCCTATGGCGCTCTTATGCGAATTGCTGACCGTATTGAGTTTACAGAGGGGTCAGAGGATTCAAACAGAATTTTAGTTATTGGTGCTCTTGACAACAGCGGTGATTACAGCGTGAATCTTACACCTGACATTACAGGGATAACCGACGGATACATTATCCGTGCTGACGATGAAACTGTGGGACAGAGTGTGCTCTGCAGTGCCCTTAAC
The DNA here is from genome assembly GCA_017626595.1 of Clostridia bacterium. GTDB lineage: Bacteria > Bacillota > Clostridia > Monoglobales > Monoglobaceae > RGIG8709. Next base: position 4,059 of record JAGAIJ010000099.1, read on the forward strand.
GATTACTGCGACAAGAACTATGAGTTTTTAAGCGGTGATGAAAAGAAGGAATTTCTCCAGAAGGAAGAAGTTAAGGCTATGAAGGAATGGCCTTCTGTAGAGTGTATTTCTCTTATAGACGATGTTATTGTAATTAAGCTTAATTCAAAGGGTGAATAAAGTGATATATTTTTGTGCTGATGACTACGGTCTTTGCTCCAATGCGTCAATGCGTATCAAGGAGTGCGTGGACTGTGGCGGACTGAATAAGGTCAGTGTTTATCCTAATCTTGATTCGGTTAATTTGGATGAATTTTTAAATAAAAATATTCGTTTGTCTCTGCACCTTAATCTTGTTGAGGGCAGGTGTATGGCTGAGCCTTATGAGGTAGATTTACTGGCAGATGAGAAAGGTAATTTCAGGCATACATTTGGAGGTCTTTTTAAGCTCTGGCTGTTTAAGAATAAGAAGCTTGAAGAACAGCTCTTAAAAGAAATCAGGGCACAGGTGCTTTATTGGAAAAATATTTTGCCTGAGGGCACAGACTTTTGTATTGACAGTCACCAGCATACACATATGATTCCTGCTGTTTTTAAGACGCTTATAAAGGTTTTAAGGGCGGAAAATATCTCGCTAAAATATATGAGAATTCCCGCGGAACCTGTTATGCCGTATATTAAAACGCCGTCGCTGTATTTTACATACAGCCCTGTGAATATAATTAAACAGTGGTTACTGAAGTTTTTATGGATTATTGATAAACCTCTTGCAAAGGGGTTTGAAATTCCGACAGCTTTATTTATGGGAATTCTCTTTTCGGGAAAGATGGACGAAAAAAGAGTAAGAAAAGTTTTGCCAAAGTATGTAAAATTGGCTGACAAAAAGGGAATGGATATTGAAGTTTTGTTCCATCCGGGATTTTTAGATAAGGAAATTGATTTTGAAAACAAAAATATTGTTTTCAGTAAGTTTTATATATCAGAAAACAGAAAAACAGAATTTGATTCTGTAATGAAGATAAAAGAAAGAAGTGTAGGATAATGCCTTATATTGAACAGGACAAGGTTGATGAAAAAACCAGAGCTAAGCTTGAAGCTATTATTGAAAAATCTTACGCAACATTCTGGAAGCAGAAGAGACTTTTTGACATATTTTTTGCCACATTGATTTTGTTGGGATTTTTGCCTCTTATGATTATAATTGCAATTGTTATTGTAATTGACGACCCAAGTGCAGGCCCATTTTACAAGCAGATGAGAGTTGGTCGCCACGGAAAAGAATTTTATATGTATAAATTCAGAACTATGAAGGCTAACGCTGATAAAATGATTGACGAGCTTGTAAAGCAGAACGAAATGGACGGACCTGTATTTAAAATGAAAGAGGACCCGCGTATTACAAGAGTTGGTAAATTCTTAAGAAAAGTTTCTCTCGATGAACTTATGCAGTTTTTCAATGTATTCAAGGGTGATATGACATTGGTAGGTCCAAGACCGCCTCTCCCAAGAGAAGTGCAGTATTATACAGATTACCAGAAGCTTCGTCTTCTTGTAACACCGGGAATTACCTGCACATGGCAGATTTCCAAAAACAGAAACGATATTCCTTTTGAACAGTGGGTTGAAATGGATATTGAATACATACAGACAAGAACATATCTTAATGACTTGAAGATTATGCTTAAAACACCGATAGTTATGCTTACAGCTACCGGCAGATAAACTGATTTGGAGTGAAAATGATGAAAGTCGCAATGATTGGGCATAAGGTTGTTCCATCACGCCGTGGTGGAATTGAAAATGTACTTACCACTTTGTGTCCTATACTGGTGGAAATGGGAATTGACGTTACATGTTATAACCGTTCCTCAGATAAGGTTGAAAATGAATATGTGGGCACAGTGGAAAATGGAATGTATAAGGGTGTTAAAATCAAAAATGCCTGGACTCTTGATGTACGTGGCTTTGCCGCTATGATTGCTTCCTTTACAGCTGCAATTTCAGCCTCATTCAGAAATTATGACGTCATTCATTTTCACGCAGAAGGCCCTTGTGCAGCGTTGTGGATTCCCAAGCTTTTTGGAAAAAAATGCATAGCCACAGTCCACGGACTTGACTGGCAGAGAGAAAAGTGGGGGAAAGGCTTTGCTTCAAAATACATAAAGTTCGGAGAAAAAATCCTTGCGAAATATGCAGACGAGGTTATTGTTTTAAGTCAGTCGGCTTACGACTATTTCAAGGAAACATACGGCAGGGAAACTACAATTATTCATAATGGAAACGGTAAACCCGAAAAGAAAGAAGCTGAGCTTATAACTGAAAAGTACGGACTTACAAAAGACGGATATATTTCAGTTGTGTCAAGGCTTACCGCTGAAAAGGGAATTCACTATCTTATTGACGCATATAACAGTATTGAAACGGATAAAAAGCTTGTAATTGCTGGAGATACAAGTGATACTGACGATTACGTTGAAATGCTTAAAGAAAAGGCAAAGGATAATCCAAACATTATTTTTACAGGCTTTGTATCAGGGGATACATTAAAAGAAATTTATTCAAATTCTTATATAAACGTACTGCCCTCTGACCTTGAGGGAATGTCCCTCTGTCTTTTAGAGGCTCTGGCCTACGGGAATGCACTTTTGTGCTCAGATATTCCTGAAAATATAACTGTGGCAGAGGATAAGGCAATTTATTTTGAAAAGAGCAATATTGAGGATTTGGCTGATAAGCTTCAGTCCTTATGCGATGACTCCTCAATTGTTGAAAGCTACCGTGAGGGAGCGTCAGAATTTATATTAGGCAAGTATAGTTGGCAGGAGGTTGCAGAGTCAACCATAAAGCTTTATAAAAAATAAAAGTAAAGGTTTGTTTGATATGGCAATTAGAAAGATTTTTATTGAAAATGATAAATATCAGGAACAGATTAAGGAACTTTTTAAGGAACTTACAACACCTGAAGTTTACGAAAACTGGGGAGACACCTTTGATATTGAATGTCTTGACGGGAAAAACGTGGTTATTATGTATCACGGAGAAGAAAAAATCAAGAAATTCAAAAAGGAATGTAAAAAGACTCTTGTGTCCTGTGTTATATCTGTTATGGGCGGAGGCAAGAAGGTTAAATTCTCCAAAAAGAAAGGCTATAATGCTTTAAGCCCTAAAACAAAAAAGAATATAAGGACTGTGAAATTTTTTGCTCTGGGTATGATTTTTGTGTGCATTGCAGCCGCTGTTATCATAATTCTCTTCAATTACATTGGTAACAGAAATTTCAGGGAAACCTTTTACAGCACAAGCAGTCTTAAGGTTGACAGCCGCATAAGAATCATTCAGTTGTCTGACCTGCACAGTACATCATACGGAAAGAACAACAGCAAACTTCTTAAGCGTGTTGAGGAGCTTAAGCCTGATATCATCATCTGCACAGGCGACCTTGTAGATTACAAATCCGGTGATACTACGGGTTATACAAGTGAAGATATAGAGTACGCTGTAAACTTTGGAGAAGGATTGGCGAAGATTGCGCCTTCTTACTATGTGTACGGAAACAATGAAGTGGAAGCTATATATCAATTCCCTCTGAACGAAGATATTCTTGACAGTAAGCTTGGTTTCAAGGAAGGGACCCGTGACGAAAATACACTGCGCGAGATGGAGGATGTTTTTGAAGATAGGGTTGAAGAAACAGGCCTTAAGATACTCAAGAACGAAAAAGACACCATTAAGGTTAAAAATATGACTGTTGACATATACGGAGTCCTGACCTCAAACCCATCATCTTTCTGGTCTTATTCGGGACAGAGTTTTAACAGTTACATAGAAGAAAATCCTGATAATATCAAGATTACCGCTGTTCACGAGCCGTTTATCTTTGAGGAGTTCCAGTCTGAATTCTGGGGTGACCTGATGCTTTGCGGACATACTCACGGCGGAGTTGTGAGGGTTCCTGTACTCGGTCCGTTATATACTCATGAGGGAATTCTCTTCCCTGAAAAAAGAGGGTACTTTGCATACGGAAGACATGATGTGGCAGGCAAGCCTCTTATCGTAAGCGGTGGAATGGAAAATAAGATTATTCTTCGTGTCAATAACCAGCCTGAATTGGTTGTTGTGGATATAAACAAATTCTAACTAAGGAGGAAATGCAGATGTTTACTGATATATTACAGAAATTATTTGTTCTGGCAGTTGCGGTTATTTTTCTATGGTCATCGGCAATAATTATTCTTCGTGCCAGAAATATTAACAGCACAGAACGAAAGCAGATTTTCAAAACAGCTGAATATTTTAATGCAGGTATAATCCTCCTGTGTTTTGTTACGACTATGATTTACGGAATTGTAAATCACTATGAACTTAAGAAGTCTGTTTATGCAGTTATTTCCCTGAATTATTCCGAAGCATCACAGGCACAGAATTCCAACGGTACAAGATATAACCCTGCGGAAATTATCTGTGACGAGGTTGTGTCAAAGGCTATTGAAAAGGGTGCTCTCAAGGATGTTACTGTAAAACAGCTTAAAAATTGTCTTTCAGTTTATCCTTGTGTTCAGGGTAATGTTGATGATGAGAAAAACTACCATATCTCAACAGAGTTTGCAGTAGAATATCACGCATCAAAGCACACTGACCATCTTGACTCGGAAAATGTTATAAAACTTATAACTACTGCCTATAAGGAATATTACATCGAAAAATATACTGATAATTTTAAGCTTGATGCAGATGCTCCTGATTTTAACAGTATGGAATATATGGATATAGTTGCATATCTTGATAAGGAAGCTTCAGCTGTGCTTAACTACCTTTACGGAATGGCTGAAAAAAATTCCAGCTTTGTAACCTCAGACGGAAGTACATTCAATTCCATTGCAGGCAGGGTTTATCAGTTTAAAGAAACACAGATAAACCAGAATCTAAGGTCGCTTGTTCTTCAGCACGGCATTGTCAAAGACAGAGATGATTATGTTGACAGACTGTCCTATCAGAATAAGAATGTAGATTTTGACCGCCAAAAAAACGATGCATCATATAAGCTCTGTAACGAGGCAATTGATATGTACAGCGAAGAAATGACAAGAATTGTTCTCGTTCCTACCTGGGACCAGGGCGGTAAATATTACATGGGACGAACAAAGGTCGGAATTGACGAGTTATCTGTTCTGGCTACAAACTACAGCAACTATGTTGCTTCAAACGAAAGAGAAATTATGGATAATAATCTGATTATCAATAAAATTTCTTCTGGTAGTCAGAACCCTCAGGCTTCACAGTCTGCTGACGCTTTGATAACTTCAATATACGATGATATCAAGGGGTTTGAAAAAGAAGCTATAAAGGCAGGCCGTGAATATTCGGCACACAGAATGAATCAGTGTATTGCTGTAAGTATCTACGGAGCATCACTTATGGATGAGCTTAAAACTCTTGTTCTTTTTGCAGGGTTTATTTATGTGGCACTTATGTTAAAAGCAATTTCAAAGAAATTTCCGAAGAAAGCGTAAATTGTCAGGGGAGGATAAAGATGAAAAAATTTCAAGTATTAAGATATCTTAAAAAGCTTCTGCCGTTGATAATTGCTTTCTGCCTTTTGGCAACTTACGGTATTTACTTTAAATTGTCAAAATCAAATACATATATTGCGTCAGAGGTTATTCATTATAATGATGAACAGGCCGAGAAAGGTCTTGCTCCTACAGGGGACAAGCTTGATGTAAACGAAATCAAGTCTTCGGCTGTAATGTCAAAGGTTGTTGACAAGATGGGACTTACAGGAGTTTACTCCGTTGACAGCCTTATTTCAAGAATAAATATAACTCCTATTGAGGATAAGGATAAGGTTGCTCAGAAAGAGGCTATGCTTGAAGAGGGCGAAGAATATATTTATGAGCCAAGCACATTCATAGTATCCTTTGCTGCATCAAGCGGAGAGGGTCCTGAATTTGCAAGAACAATCCTTGATGAAACTCTTGATGTTTATTTCGAGCGTTTCAGTCAGAAGTATGTTAATGTGGCTCACGCAAATAATACAATCGAAAATCTTAACGAAAATGATTATGATTATATTGAAATGATGGAGCTTATCGACACAAGCATCGACAGTACATTGACAACTCTCTATCAGAGAATGGATCAGAATAACTATTACCGTTCAACAGAAACAGGAGTATCTTTCGGCGACCTTGCTAACGAGTTTAATTATTTAAGACAGGTTAAGGTTTCAGAGCTCTTCTCAAAGATTTATAAATATCAGATTACAAAGGATAAGCCTGTGCTTATTTCAGACTATACAACGAGAATTGATAACAACAATATTTCCAACACAAAAGAAGAAAGTATGGTCGAGGATATTGTTACTATAATTGATTCCTATGTAACAAAAATGAGAGATTCAGGGAATACAAACATAACTTATGAGTATATTCTTGACAACCTCCACGAAAGAAATGTTCAGGACTATTACGGCGACCAGACTGTAACCTACGATGAGCTTATTTACAGTTGGAGAGAGCATAACGAAAGCAAGGAGCACGCAGTTATTGATTCGGCATATTGCACTTATGTAATTGATACCTTTACAAAGTGTACCGGTAAATGCGGAGGAAATTGTGAAGGCTCACCTATTACTTGCTGTGCCATAGGAGACCCTGAATATACATCAATTAAGGATGAAGTTGAAAAGGAAATAAACGAGCTTATTTCCGAACTTACTGTTCTTTATGACACAACAATGAAAACAAATGATGAATATAACAAGTATTTAGGTGCAAGTTATATTTCAGTTTTATCTTCTGCCTCAATAAGAGAGAGCGTAAATGTCCCTCTTTATACAGCTATTGCATTCTTCTTCCTTATAATTCTCTGCTGTGGCGGAGCAATTGTCTTAGGCAGAGCAGGAGATATAATTAACTATATTTTCTACACAGACCATCTTACAGGCTTTAATAACAGAGCTTACCTTGATAAATACTTAAAGGGCATGGATAAGAAACTTTTAGATGATGGTGTTGTTTACTGTATGCTTGATATATCCAACCTTGTGCATATCAACGGAATGTATTCAAGGTCTGTGGGTGACGAAATTATTAAGCTATTTACAGAGCTTATTAAGGAAGTGTTCGGCAAGTCGAATACAGAGTATATCTACAACGGAAACGGAAGCTTTGTTATGCTTACAGAGGAATCTGATTTCATTACAGTTGAAGATATAATGGGACTTTTCAAGCTCCGTCTTGACGAAAGAGAAGAACACAGAGATATTGTTATCGAATATAAGATTGGTATTGCTGAAACCTTTAAGGAAAATAAAACAGCAAGAAAATTACTTTCTGAAACAATCAAGAACAAAAAAGATTATATATCTGACTTGAAAGAAAAAGCAGTACTTTAATTAAAGGAGGTGTGTAGCGTGGAGAATAAGCTTCTCGAAAAAGCTAAATACATATATTTTATGGCTGTTGCCGTATTGATGTATTATTTCCTTACTGAAGAAATCCAGATGGGAATCTACGTTACATACCGACACGCATTCACCCTTGTTCTTGCCTTTTCGGCTGTACTTATGTTTATGTATAAGCCGAACATTGCAAGAGGCTTTACAGCCTTTAAGGATGCCTGTGTTTACAGCTTTCCTCTCCTTGTTACAACAGTTGTATCGCTTTTTATATGGTTTATGGGGACTGTGGATACAGGGGTTATCTCAAGAGGTCTTTCAAGTTCATTTATTTATATGAATATGCTGTCCTTTGCTCTGGGGGCAGGGGCTATGCTTTACATTTTTGGTTCAAAGGGAATCTGGTATAACCTTGTTGCAATTTTAATTGCAAATATTTTGATGATTTTAACTGTTATAGCCCAGAACGGACTTGGGGCATATATGTCTGAATTTGTTACCCTTATAACCTCCTTTGCAGGTGTAACAGGAGATATTATCATTCAGGCTGAAATTCACGAACTTGCTTTCTGTATCGGGGCATACCTTATTTATATGCTTTATAAACCGAAGAAAAGTATTGTATATTTTATTTTACTTTTCTTAAGTTTGTTCTGCTTTTTGTCTGCTTTCAAGCGAATTGCAATTATTGCCATTGCAATTGCTTTGATTTTTGGTTATTTACTTAAGTTTATAGCGAAATACAATAAAAAAACTTCATCATGGATTGTTACAATACTTTTGATTGTGATAATTGCATTGCTTGTTTTTTATATTGCACTTAATAACGCTGATGCTTTTGAACTTCTTGAAAAAGCAGGAATTAACACCAGCGGACGAGTTGAAATTTATAATGCTGTGGACGAGTTTTATGAATTCAACCCGGGCTTTTTAGGAAATGGTATTGGCTTTTTGACATATCAGCTCAATACCTTTATGAACGTTGATGTAGCCTCCGTTCATAACGATTTTCTTCAGCATTTCATTGATTTGGGATTCTGGGGTTATATTATCTGGCTTATCTCTATGACTTTGGTCAGGGTATGGTATTTTGGCAGAAAAGGTAAAACAGACGATGCAATTGTCACTTTTATGCTTATCCTGTATCTGATTATCGTTTCTACAACTGATAATACCATGAACTACCCACTTTTAACGGGAGTCCTTGCAATACTTATGATGGGACACAGCTTTGATGAAAATGTGAGAGAAAAAGAACAGAAAATGTTTGGATATGTTTCAAAGGAAAACAGAGAAAAAGGGGATTCGTTGCTATGAGAATTCTTATGGTAAATAAATTCTTATATTCCCGTGGCGGTTGTGAGAATTATATGCTCTATCTTGGTGAACATCTTAAAAAACTTGGCCACGAGGTAGAGTATTTCGGAATGTATGACGAAAAAAATACAGTAGGAAACTCTGCTGAAAAATACACATTCAATATGGATTTTCACTCAAAGGGATTGGGAAGATTTTTATATCCTTTTAAGATAATCTATTCCTTTGAGGCAAAGAAAAAAATTATGCAGGTTATAGATGCTTTTAAACCTAATATTGTTCATATGAATAATATCAATTTCCAGCTTACACCATCCATAATTTACGGCATAAAAAAGAAGGGAGTTCCCCTTGTCCAGACTGTTCACGATTATCAGATGATTTGCCCTAATCACCTTCTTTATAACTTTGAAAAAAATGAAATTTGCGAAAAATGTATAAAGGGCTCTTTGGGAAGCTGTATTAAAAACAAATGTATTCACGGCTCAAAGGTTAAGAGTATTTTAGGAGCTATTGAGGCGTGGTTATATGGATTTTTAGGAACATACAAAAAGGTTGATTTGTATATAAGCCCAAGCTACTTTTTAGAGGAAAAGCTTGTGTCTGCAAAGGACCTTTATAAAGGCAAAGTTAAAACTATACATAATTTTATTGATAAGGAAAAATTTACCTGTGAGGGCAGAGAAACAAAGGATTATATTGCTTTTGCAGGCAGACTTTCCAAGGAGAAAGGCGTAGAGTATTTAGGGGAGGTTGCAAAGCTTCTTCCTGAATATAATTTTAAAGTTGCAGGAGACGGACCTGATAAAATCATCCTTAAAAACATTGAAAATTTAGAGCTTATAGGCTTTTTGTCAGGCGAAAAGCTTACAGAGTTTATGGGAAATGCAAAGGCAATCCTTGTGCCGTCAATCTGGTATGAAAACTGTCCTCTCTCAATTCTCGAGGCACAGGCTATGGGCGTTCCCGTTATTACAATAAACAACGGCGGAATGGCTGAGCTTGTGAAGGACGGCGTGACAGGTGCTCTGGCTAAAGAGTGTACTCCTCCGGGAATTGCAGAGGCTATAAGAAAAACAGTTGAAAACGAAGATTCTTACAATAGCCTCAGGGAGAACTGCAAAAAGGAAAGAGATAATATTTTAAGCGTTGAAACATATTGCGAAATTTTAACTAAGGAATATGATAATTTAATTGCGAGGTAAAACTATTATGCAACCCAAAGTAAGCATTATTGTGCCTGTATATAATTCAGAAAAATATATTGAAAGATGTATAAATTCCCTGAGAAATCAAACTCTCAAGGATATTGAAATTATCTTGATAAATGATTCCTCCACAGATTCTACTCCTGAGCTTTGCAGAAAGGCCGATGAAGAGGATGACCGCATAATCCTTATAAATCAGGAGAATGCAGGAGCTGGTATGGCAAGAAATACCGGACTTATTGTTGCAGAGGGAGAATATATCGGATTTGTTGACTCCGACGATTATGTGGAAGAGGATATGTTTGAAAAGCTTTATGAAAAGGCTAAAGAATATGACTCCGACCTTGTATTATCAGGAGTTCGTTTCGTTGACGGAAATATGTTCAGCGAAAAAGGAAAAACCGAGATTAAAACATATTTTGACAGGGATACTCACTTTGAAACAGAGGAAGAACTTAAAAAGCTTAAGATGGGGATTGTAGGTTCTATGCCTGAAGATGCAGATGATAGCAAATACGGTATGAGCATCTGGAAAAATCTGTTCAGGCATGAAGTGATTACAGAAAACAATCTTCTTTTTCGTTCTGAAAGAGAGGTTTACTCCGAGGATGCGCTGTTTATGGTGGATTTTATATCCCATATTAAAAAAGCAACAGGCATAAAAGAGGCTTTTTATAATTACTGCAGAAACGGAGAATCTGTTTCAAAGTCCTATAATAAAGAAAGGTTTGAAAAGAGCCTTGTTTTTGTCAGTGAGGTTGAAAAAAGATTTAAGATAAATGCAGAGCCAGAAGAATATAAGATTTACATAAACAGATTCTGGCAGGCTATGTGCAGAGTTTTATGCTCCCAGGAAATTGTCCACGGAAAAGATGAAAAGATAAAATTTTGCAAAGTAAAAAAGCGACTTAAGGAGATTTGCACCCACAGTTTAACTGTAAGTGCCCTTAAAGAATTTCCAATAGACAAGCTTCCTCTGAAGCAGAGGGTGTTTGCTATGGCGATAAAATACAGACTGTATTTTATAATGAAAATACTTGTAGGATTAAGAAACAGATAGGTGATATAATGTTTTTTTCAGTAATTGTACCTGTTTATAAGGTAGAAGACTATTTACCAAAATGCATAGAAAGTGTTTTAGGTCAGACCTTTTCTGATTTTGAGCTGATTTTAGTTGACGATGGCTCTCCTGATAACTGTCCTCAGATTTGCGACAGCTATGGGGAAAAGGATGGGCGAATCAAGGTTATTCATAAAGAAAACGGCGGTCTTGCCAGCGCAAGAAGAGCAGGAATAAAGGTGGCTCAGGGAGAATATGTTTTTAACCTTGACTCCGATGACCTTATTGAAGAAGATACTTTGGAATATGCCTATAACAAGATAACTGAAACAGGCTGTGAAATTGTATCTTTCGCATACAGATGGGTTAAGGGAGAGAAAACCTTTAAGGTAACAGACGACTGCATTGAGGAAGGGCTGTACCTTGAAGATGATATTAAAAAGCATATATATCCAAAGATTTTGATGGACAAAAATATGAATCATATTTCCTATTATCTTTCGGGAAAAGCTGTTAAAAGAGAATTTGTAACTCCATATCAGCTTAACGTAAACGAACGAATTTCCTTGGGAGAGGATTTGTGTTGCACAATCCAGTGCTATGTTAACGCAAAGAGCGTATATATAAGCAAAAAGGACGCCTATTTATATACAGTAAGAGGGGATTCTATCTCAAAGGATTTTAACACAAAGCAGATTAGCCTTGTTGAAGATGTTTTAGAGGAAATTTCTTCTTATGATATGTCAAAGGTGGCTGATTTTGAGGAACAGGTTTCGCGTTATTCCTGTTTTATGTGCTTTGCAATTTTAGCTTTGGCTGCAGAGGGAAATTATTTTAAAAATATAAACGACATTAAAGAATGTATTTTAAATTCAGTTCACAGAGAAAAAATTTCTTCTGCTGATTTTGATAGCATTTCACTAAAAAGTAAAATTTCGATTTTTCTTATGAAGAAAAATTGTTACAGGTCAGCTTTCTATTTCCTCAATCTTTGCAGAAAGTTTAAGGATATAATCGGAAGGGGGTAGCTTTATGAAACCTGAAATTTCAGTAATTATGAGTGTTTATAACGGTGAAACATACCTTAAAGAAGCTGTAAACAGCGTTATAAACCAGACCTATAAAAACTGGGAGCTTATAATTATAAATGACTGTTCCACAGATTCTACAGGAGAAATTCTTGCTCATTTTGCATTAAAAGACGAAAGAATAAAGGTTTATACAAATGAGGTTAATTTAAAGCTCCCTGCATCACTAAATAAGGCTATATCCTTATCTCAGGGAAAATATATTGCAAGAATGGACGCAGACGACATCTGCCTCCCTGAAAGACTTGAAAAACAGTATAAATTTATGGAGAATAACAGCGATGTTAAGCTTTCCTCCTGTAAATTTATGACTGTTAAAAACGGCGTTTATGCACCGGGGGGAGCAGGGGGACGCTGCGATTCAGAGGCGCTTAAAGCTATGCTCCTTGTGTCAAATCCTATTTTGCACCCGGGGGCTTTTGCAAAAGCAGAGGTTATGAAAGAGTTTAATTATGACACTACTCTCACCTGCACAGAGGACCTTGAACTGTGGGCAAGAATGGCGTCTAATAATCAGAAAATGGAAATTCTTCCTGAGTGCCTGCTTATTTACAGACTTCACGACAAACAGATTACAAGCACTACTCTTGAAAGACAGCATACAGAAGTTCTTAAAATTCAGGAAAAATATTACAGTTCACTTTTAAGCGGACTTGATGAGAAATTTAAAGAATTTTATATAAGCGGTATCTATTTCAGGGAAAAGGCTGATATCGGGAAGTATTTAGCTTTTGCAAAATGGCTTAAGAAACAGACAAAAGGCAAGCTTAACAAATCTTCAGTGAACTATGCGCTTTTTGAAATTTTGGCTGAATATAAAAGATGCGGAGTTGCGAAGAAGGATGTTATAAAGGGAATGTTATCTTTTTGTCCTTGTTTTTTGGTTAAAGAGATTCTCCGCAGAAAGAAAACTGCGGAGCGAGATATTAAAAACTGCAGGAAGGTTGCGGAAAAGTTAAAGCTTAAGCAAACTGCAGGAACAAAGGAATATCCAATTTTTGAGAAATAAGTATCAGGAGTCAGAATAATGCAATTTTTAGAATATCCATACGTGATAATAACTATCCTCGTGTTGATTTTTGTTGTAATGGGACTTATCGGCCTTTATTTTACAATCAAGTCTATGAAAACAGCAAAAGGCAGTGCGGAAAAAAGTTTCTGTGGCACAGGGAAAATAGAAAATGATTTTGAAAAGGCAGGCTCTCTCAGGCAAAATCGATGTCTGGTTTATATTTTCATATCTTTAGACGGTATGAAAAGGCTGTATTCCGAATCAAAAGCTATGAGAATTTACGAACAGGTACGAAAAGTTCTCTTAAACCATTTCTGTCACAAAATAGGCGGAGAAATTTCTCTTTACGGTCAGGAAAATTTCCTTGCTTTAAACAGCCTTGAAGCTGATATGGTTGAGAATTTTATTGATAAGTGCTTTGAAGAAATCAATGAGATTTTTGTGAAAAACGGTGCTGTGAATGTTGCTCAGGTAAGGTTCGGTTATTACTGCACAAGCTCCACAGAGGTATCCTTTAAAACTGCCCTTTCCCGTGCTAAACAGGCATGCAGTATGGCAGAAGATAAAGATGTTTTACATTGTCAGTGGGACAGTTCAAACGGAAAAGAGTTTGAAAGAAAAATCAAGATTGAAAATAACATACAGAGCGAGATTGATAACAATAGGTTTTTCCTTGAATACCAGCCTATAATTGATGCTAAAACCAACAAAATTGTCGGTGCAGAGGTGCTGTCCCGACTTAACTCACCAACAGAGGGAATTTTAACACCGAAGTATTTTCTTTCTGCTGTTAACAATGTTGGACTTTCGGGGAAATTTGACTACTACATATTTGAGAAAAACTGTAAGTGGATTTCAAATGATAAGGCAAATCGTTTTAAGTATGTTTATACAATCAACTTCTCCCGTAACACTCTTTGCGACCCTGATTTAGCCAATAACATCATAGAAATTGCAGAGAGATACGGTATTGATTATTCCTGTATCGCAGTTGAAATTCTTGAGGATAAGAGCCTTGGAGACGAAGAAAAAACTGTTATGATTGGAAATCTGAAGCGTCTTAAGGATAAGGGTATTTTAATTCTTCTGGATGATTTCGGAAAAGGTTATACAAGCTTTGGCGATTTGGCTGATTTTGATATCAGTATTGTGAAAATTGACAAGGCAATTACACAGGGAGCCTTAACTCATACAGGATTTTTAATTCTTAAAAATATTATAAAAACAGCTCACGATTTAGGCTTTAAGACGCTGTGCGAAGGAATTGAAACTGACGGACACAGACAAATTGTTGTGGAAGCAGGCTGTGATATGCTTCAGGGTTATTATTTCTACCGACCTATGCCTGTTACACAGCTTGAAACTTTATTTGAACAGTAGGTGATTTTATGTTATCTGTAATTATTCCTGCATACAACGAGGAGAAGTGTATCAGACCTGCTTATGAAAGGATTCAGTCTCTTCTTAATGAAAACAATATTGAGTGTGAATTCATTTTTATTGACGACGGTTCAACCGACGAAACTTACAAGGTTATATGCGAACTGTCAAAGGAAAAGAATAATATTACAGGACTTCATTTTTCGAGAAACTTCGGAAAGGAGTCTGCAATTTCAGCAGGTCTTCAGGCTGTAAGCGGAAGCTGTGCAGTTGTACTTGACTGTGACCTGCAGCATCCTCCTGAAAAAATAATTGAAATGTATCAGCTCTGGGAACAGGGTTATGAGATTGTTGAGGGGATAAAGAGCTCCCGCGGACAGGAAAAAATGGTTTACACAGCAGGCGCAAAGTTTTTCTATTCAGTTATAAGCCGTATGGCAGGCTTTGATATGGCAAACTCTTCTGACTTCAAGCTCCTTGACAGAAAGGTTGTTGACGTGCTCAATAATATGCCTGAAAGAGGCTTTTTCAGGGCAATTTCATATTGGGTAGGCTATAATAAAGCTACGGTGGAATATGATGTTGCAGAGCGTGTTGATGGTGTTTCCAAGTGGTCAACCACAGGTCTTATAAAGTATGCATTTTCAAATATTACCTCATACTCCACAGCACCAATGCAGACTGTAACTGTTCTCGGTTTTGTTATGCTTGTAATTTCTGTGATTTTTGGCGTATGGGCGCTTATTGATAAAATTGTGGGAAGAGCCTTAGAAGGTATGACCACAGTTATAATTATCACTATTTTTATCGGTAGTATTATTATGATTTCCCTTGGAATTATGGGATACTATATTGCACGAATTTATGAGGAAATAAAGGGCAGACCTAAATTTATTATTTCATCAACTGTAAAAAGCAAAAAAGAATAAACTAAAAAAGCATCACTATTTGGCATCTTTATTTAGGAATTAGCCAACTTGAAACATTGCATTTATGACGTTGTACTGCGGAAAAAGCCTCGTTAATCCACAAAGGATTAACTGCGTTTTTTGCCTTGCCCACCATTCAAAATGCTTCGTTTCAAGCAATAAATTGTTTGGATAATAATATAAAGCCTTGTAACTCTATGTGTTACAAGGCTTTTTCTATTTTGAAATCCAAATTGACTTCTCCCTAAATGAAGATGCCGTTTAGCGATGCTTTTTCTTTTTTATATTTTGTGGGAGAAACTCCGAAATGGCGCTTGAACATCTTTGAAAAATTATATAAATCAGTATAACCTACGGAGTTTGCAATAACGGATATCTCTGTATGCTTTTTAGTTAAAAGAGAGGATGCGATTTTCATTCTGTGACTGACGATATATTGCTTTGGAGACAGCCCCGTTTGCTTTTTGAAAATAACAGAAAAATATGTTCGGTCGAGATTTAAGAATTTTGCAATTTTCTCTACTGTAATATCCTCCATATAGTTTGAATGTATAAATTCAAGGGCGGTATCAACATAATCTTTTTTCTCGTCCTTGCCCTCGGAAAAAAGAGCAAATAAATTCCATAACTGTGCAGTAAGATAAGCACTTCTGCCTGATGTATAGTTTTCACATTTTTTCATTGAGTTAAAGATTTTTTCAGCCTCAGGGTATTTCATTATATCAGTGAGGTGCTTTGTGATGTCTGATTTTGCAGTAAAGCCAATCCAGATATACTCCCACGGATTTTCTTTGTCTGCCTCATAATAGGTTTCAACGAAAGGAGGAATAACAAACATTTCGCCTGTCTTTACATTATAGGTGTTTTCCCCAATCTTAAAGAAA
>JAGAIJ010000100.1 GCA_017626595.1 Clostridia bacterium
AAGTTGATTTTTCATTTATTTCTCCTGTTTAATTATTGCTTCTCCCAGTGTATTCAGAATACCTTGACAAACAATGTCTTCAAATCTTGCTAAGTCTGTAATAAGCTTTATACTCATATCTTTTACATCCAAGATAAAATCAACTTTGTATGTAGAATCATATTTAACATCTTTACTTGAATGAAACCAAGTTTTCTACCATGTCCACAACAGCATCCAGTAGTTTTTACACCTTGTCTCCACAGTTCTTCAATTTCTCTAGCAATACACTTATCAACACATACTGACTCTTTATAGCCATCTGCACAATTGTACTCGATGAAATTTTCAGGAGGATACATAACCTCTTTTTCACAGTTATATAAAACTGGCGGTTTGTTTAGTCCCCTCATTAACTCATAATTACTTCTGTGTACTTCATATAGCTTTACATCATAATATTCTCCGTCAAATAGCCTAGTTTCTTTCTCTTCAACACCAACAATCCTACCACCATATTTTCCTATAATCTTGTCATATGATTTCTCAATCGGATTACCAATAACTACCGAGAATTTAAGTTTGTTAAATTTGAATTTTTCAAATATATCAGTAAGAACTTGTTTTAAGTCGTTTGCAAATATTATAATGTTATCCGTAAAGTTAATAATATTTAAGTTGTGACAGTTGTGTGCTGCTCTGTCAATGCTATATCCAATATACCCTATAATTTCGCCTTCTTTGTTTAACGATACAAATTGATGTTTGTTCCAAGAATCTTCGTCTGCCTTAAAATCAGAAAAATATGTAAAATAATTGTAGTATTTATACTTGTCCTTAAACCAAGTTTGTCTGAACTTATATTTCAAAGCTTCTTCATAATTTATTGCAAGGTCTAACAAGTGCTATCTACCTCCTTTTTACCAATAAAATGAGTGTTTTAACTAAACTTCGTCAAAATCTATAACATCACCACATAAACATTTTACTCTTATAAAGTTCCCTATACTTGTTGGCGTTATTTCAAAAGAGACATAGCCTCCAATAGCTCCGTGATAACCATTTGCACATTTTCCATTATTGTGTGTATGATACCACTCAGCCATTTCATTGTGCATTTCCTCAGTAATTTTAGGAAACTGATATTGTTTCGTTACTATATAAATCCCTCCTTATAAAAATGAATGTTTAATTATTTTAGGCAGAGCCACCACACTCGCCTCTATTTATATATTCTCTACGAAATCGCTCAAAATTTATAAATTTGCATAAAAAAAAGACTAACCTCATTGTTAGTCTATACAGTGTAATTATTAAATTTTTAGCATATGGTCGGTTTAATATTAACACCTTCCCGCGAAGGTGACCCCTTATTATCTATAAAAAATGTCCTCTTTAATAACGAAATAGGACATCTACCTCGTTAGCAGCCTCCATCTTAAATCTGTTCATAGCAGCCTTAGCCTGAGGTACGTTGATTTTGTTTGAGTTGTTTGACATGAAAATTCACCTCCCTTTTTTCAGAGCAACATACTCTGTTTTCAGGATTAGTTTAACCTCATAACAAACAATTAAACTATGTAATTTTTAGCAAAATAAGAAAAATTTAATTAAGGATATTCTTACCGCCAACATCGTTAAATTTATTTATAAGATGATTACGAAGAGGTCTGTTCTGTGGCATTGACAAGTTAGCGTCAGCAGAAATAATCTCTTTAGCAGCCGACTGTGCAAGGCTCATAATATCAATATCACCTGCAAGGTCAGCAATCTTAAGTTCAGGTAAACCGTGCTGACGAACACCAAAAAATTCACCTGGTCCACGAAGCTTTAAGTCCTTTTCAGAAATTACGAATCCGTCGTTAGTGTCGCACATAACTTTCATTCTTTCTCTTGCAATTTCTCCGTTTGTAGTGCAAACAAGCACACAGAATGATTCAAAAGGACCTCTTCCTATTCTGCCTCTTAACTGATGAAGCTGTGAAAGTCCAAACCGTTCAGCATTTTCAATAACCATAACCGATGCGTTAGGAACATCCACACCAACCTCAATAACAGTTGTAGAAATTAAAACCTGAATCTCTCCCGCCTTAAATCTTTCCATAACAGCATCTTTCTCTTTTTGCTTCATACTTCCGTATAAAACGTCAACAGAAAAACCTTTAAGTTCCTTTTTTGAAACATTTTCAGCATATTCAATAACAGATTTAGCGCTTAATAAATCAGATTCCTCAACAAGGGGACAAACGATATAAGCCTGTCGTCCTTTTTGAATATTCTTTTTAATAAAATCAAAAATTCTCGGTCTGTAATTTTCTCCCACAGCGAAAGTCTGTATAGGCTGTCTGCCCGGTGGCAACTCATCGATCACAGAAACATCCAAATCTCCGTATAAAATCAGGGACAGCGTTCTCGGAATAGGCGTTGCAGTCATAACCAGAGTATGAGCTTTTTTTCCTTTTTCGTTAAGGGACGCCCTCTGTCTTACGCCAAATCTGTGCTGTTCGTCTGTAACAGCAAGTCCAAGATTTTTAAACTGAACATCATCGCCGATTAAGGCGTGAGTACCTACAACAATGTCAATCTCCCCTGATGCAATCCTCTTTAATGTTTCAGCTTTCCCCTTTGTTTTAGGTCCGCCTGTAAGACAGGCAACAGTCATTCCCCAAGGCTCAAAAAGTTTAACTAAATTTTCGTAGTGCTGTTTTGCAAGAATTTCTGTAGGCGCCATAAATGCCGCCTGAAATCCCGATTTTACAGCCGAAAACATAGCTGCCGCTGCAACAACAGTTTTACCCGAGCCAACATCCCCCTGAACTAGTCTGTTCATAGGAACATCTTTTTTTAAGTCATTTAAAATTTCATTTATAACTTTTTTCTGGGCATTTGTAAGCTCATAAGGAAGTCCCGATACAAAATCCCTGACAGAATGAATGTCCGAAAAACCTTCGGCGGGATAATTATTTTTTGTATTTTTAAGCAGGAATATTCCCATCTGCATAATAAATAGTTCCTGAAAAACAAGACGTTTTCTCGCCTTAATAAACGATTCAAAATCCTTTGGGAAATGTATCTGCGAAATAGCCTCACCAATGGAAATCAAACCAAATTTTTTCAAAATTTCAGGAGGCAATATTTCCACAAACTCCTCCTCAAGATTATTCATGGCAAATTCCACAGCATTCCTTAAATTCTGCTGTGTAAGATTAGCAGTCAGCGGATAAACAGGCACAATTTTCCCCGTTTTTCCTGCATTATTTCTGTCAATTACTGGGTTTACCATTTCAGGGAACATTCCCTTGTACTGCACCTTGCCAAAGAAAGTAAATTCTCCGCCTTTGGAAAGAGTATTTTCCACAAAAGGCGAATTAAACCAGGTAACAGTAATTAACGATTTGCCGTCGCTAACAACAGCCTGTGTGATTTTCGCCCCATTTTTAGCCTTGAAAGTTCTTTTAAGCTGTGCAACAGTTCCTTTTATACAAACAGTCTCCCCGTCAATTAAATCGTCAATATCTTTAATTTGAGAGCGGTCTTCATAATCTCTTGGATAGTAATTCAAAAGGTCAGAAACATTAAAAATATCAAGCTTGTTAAAAAGCCTTGCTCTTTTTTCTCCAATCCCTTTTACATATTGAATACTGTCATTAAATTTCACAAATTGCACCTCCTTAAAGAAAAAGCGTGCCTTAACTGACACGCTATAAAATTATTCAGCTGAAATTATGTAAAAATAAATCGGCTGAGAGCCCTTGAATAATGAAACGTCAAGCTCATCATATATTTCTTCAAGCTCCTCACAAAGAGCTTCTGCATCTTCCCCTGTAACACCCTCGCCATAGTAAAGAGTGATAACACCTGTATCCTCGTTTACCATTTCTTCAAGCAATGCCTTAACCGCAGTAGGAATATCGTTAGTAACGATAGAGATTTCCCCTGCATAAAGGCCCATAATGTCACCCTCGTTGATTTCAACATCGTCAATCACAGTATCTCTCGCAGCAAAAGTAACCTGTGCGCACTGAACTTCAGCATAAGACTCAACCATATTCTCCGCATTTACTTCAGGAGTTAAATCCTCGTCAAATGAAGAAACAGCGTTAATTCCCTGAGGAATATTTTTAGTTGGAATAACAATTACATTCTTCTCTGTAAGCTCCTGAACCTGCTCAGCAGCTAAAATAATGTTCTTGTTGTTAGGAAGAATAAATACATTCTCCGCAGGAGTCTTTTCAACAGCTAAAAGAAGGTCCTCTGTACTTGGGTTCATTGTCTGACCGCCTTCTACAATCTGGTCAACCCCAAGAGCAACAAACACCTCTGAAAGGCCGGAGCCGGCTGAAACAGAAACAAAGCTATACTTTTTAAGCTCTACGGGAGCTTCTTCCACTTCCTCATCAGCACTCATTTTTTCTTCATGCTGATACTTCATATTGTCGATTTTAAGATTTGTAAGTTCTCCAAGCTTTAATGCTTCTTCAATTACAAATCCTGGATGATTTGTATGAATATGAACCTTAACAATATCGTCATCTTCAATTACAAGCATACAGTCACCCTTGTCGGAAATTGCCTGCTTGAACTGATTAGCCTTGCGGCTTGCTTCTTTATTAATAATAAATTCAGTACAGTACTGGAACTTGATATCAACATCAGTTTTAGCCTGTGCAGTTCCCTTTGAAACAGGAGCCTTTGACGGTTCATCCTCTGATACAGCCACGCCATTATCGAGAACATAAATCATACCCTCAAAGAGAGTCATAAGACCCATACCGCCGGCATCAACAACTCCAGCCTGAGTAAGCGCAGGGAGCATAGTCTGTGTCTTCTTAAGACTTTCCTGACCTGCATCATAAATAAGTCTTAAAAATGTGTCAGCCTCGCTCTGTCCGTCAAAATTAGCTTCAGCAAATTCAGCCATTTCACGGATAACAGTAAGAATTGTACCTTCCGTAGGACGCATAACAGCACGATAAGCCGAATCACGACCGCCAACAACAGCATTCTTAATATCAACAACAGTAGCCTCTTCTACGCCGTCTAAACCTTTGGAAATACCACGGAGAATCTGCGAAAGAATTACACCTGAATTTCCGCGTGCATTTCTGAGGGCAGATGACGCAAGACTTCTTGCCATATTACCAATATTGTCAGATTTTTCATATATAGCTTCAGCACCGCTGAAGGTAAGACTCATATTAGTTCCTGTATCGCCGTCAGGCACAGGAAAAACATTAAGGTCATTGACCATTTTACTGTTATTACAGAGATTGTGAGCAGCAGACTCAATCATAGTCTGTAATAACTGTGAACTGATTTTCTCCATAAGCTACACCTCTGTAAGTTAGTCAACCCTGACACTTTCTACAAAAACATTAATAGTGCCAAGTGTCATTCCGGTAAATTTCTCAACATTATATTTAACAGACTCTTTGATTGACTCACCAATCATAGTAATGTTAGTGCCGTATTCAACAATAATATAAATACCAAGGTCGATAACGTTGTCTTCAACTTTAACCTTGATGCCCTTATCCATATTTTCAACTTTAAGGAGCTTCCAGATACCGTCCTTGCCTGATTTTGCAGCCATACCAACTACACCATAACAGCTTGTAGTTGCATATCCTGCAATCTTCGCAATAACAGCGTTAGAAATTCTGATTGCGCCCTTATTATTACATACTTCAGTTCCCATAAGGATTTCCTCCATATCTATAACATAATATTACATATATATTATATATTTATTGTTTCCAATAGTCAAGAAAATCTTTACATAAAAATACCCCTGAAAAAAATCAGGGGTAAAATTTTACCATTCTCTTGCTTCTGTAAAAGTCTCAAGCATATAGGTTACATCGTCATAACTCACAACTCCGTCAAGGTTTACATCAGCAATATTCTTCGCGATACTGGAGCCACCATTTTTAAGTCCCCTAAGGAGCATAACAACATCCTTAGTGTTTACAATGCCATCATCGTTGATGTCGCCTCTTGGGTCAGTCTCAATTGCATATTCAACAGTATAAGTTATATCCTCAGTAACTTCATCAAAGGAATAATTTTCCCAACCTGCGAAAACATATTTTGCACCAGGTCTGGCCTTTTTATCAAGCTTAAGAAGTAATCTCGGAGCTCTGACCCCTGTAGGCACAAGAGTTTCCCATAAAACAGTTCCATCGGTATCAAGATATGTAACGGTATGAGTTGTACCGCCCTCGCCAAAAGTAACAGTAGTTGAAGGTTCTCCGTCAATTAAAATCCTGTGAGGTTCAACATAATAGTTCATCTCTGAAGTATAGTTTTCGGTAACAAGTTTTCTGTTATATCTGTTTTCAATAATAGTAGAAACAGAAGCAACCCCTGAAAAGTTCTCGGTTTTACTAAAAATAAAGAATTCAGTCACCAAAGGGTCAGAACATGATGTATTAGTTGTAGGATAATTCAAATCATTACTAAGGTAGTATTCGAATGCACCAATTATGTTGCTTTCAGGATGCAAAAATAAAAGTTCAAGTGGGTTAGATAAAAAACCGACATTCTTCATAGTTTTAAAATCAATTTCAACATCCAAGCCAAGAGTAAATCTGATTTCGTAGGAAACAAGCATTCTTCCCTCATCGCCCTGACGGATAAGCTCACCATAGTCACCAAGTTCGTTTCTTACAAGATAGATATGATCATCTTCAGGAATTTCACTGCCATCAGGTGATAAACCAAGCTGTTCTGCATAAGTAGTCAAAAATTCTTCTCTTGATAAAGGAATGATACTTGTATCAGAGTATGGATAAATCTCATCATCAGCAAAAGCTATAACGCCAAATGATGAAACTAAAATTGCAGATAAAATTAAAACAGAAATAATCTTTTTAAGCATAGTAATCTCTCCTTACTTGTAAATCTATTTTACAATAGATTAAAGTAAAAGTCAACAAAATTAAGGATAAAATAAATGGAAAAGACTGCAGGTAATCTGCAGTCTTAAAATTATTCTTCTTCCGGCTCATCCCATGTATGATAGATTTCCTGAACATCATCAAGGTCTTCAAGCATTTCAATAAGCTTATTCATATTCTTAATATCTTCTTCAGCTGTAAGAGTTGTAAGAGTTGTAGGAATATAGTTAACTTCAGCCTGTTCAAATTCATATCCCTTAGCTTCAAGAGCTTCACGGGTAGAACTAAAATCAGCGGGAGTAGTTGTAACTTCAAAGCATTCGTCTTCAACGTTGAAATCAGCAGCACCTGCCTCTAAAGCATCCATCATAAGAGTATCTTCATCAATGCTGTCGTTCTTCGCAATAACAATAACACCCTTCTGTTCAAACATAAAGCCTACACAGCCTGTCTGTCCGAGATTACCGCCGTACTTGTCGAAATAGTGTCTTAAGTCGCCTGCAATACGGTTTTTGTTATCGGAAAGTGTTTCTACCATAACGGCAACACCGCCCGGGCCGTAACCCTCATAAACAGCGTCCACAAACACCTTTGAGCTATCCTCACCTGAAGCCTTTTTAATACTTCTTGAAATAGTATCGTTAGGCAT
>JAGAIJ010000101.1 GCA_017626595.1 Clostridia bacterium
TAAGCCTGGTACTGACCTTGAATGGTTTGCATACTGGAGAAACTTCTGCCGTGACTTCCTCTTATCTCTCAATATGAAAGAAGAGAATTTAAGACTCCGTGACCACGACCCAGAAGAACTTTGCTTCTATTCAAAGGCTACAACTGACTTTGAATTCTTATTCCCATTCGGTTGGGGCGAACTCTGGGGCGTTGCTGACAGAACTGACTATGACCTTACACAGCATCAGAACACATCAAACAAGGATATGACATACTACGATCAGGAAACAAACGAACACTACATTCCATACGTTATCGAGCCATCTCTCGGTGTTGAACGCAGCGTTCTTGCATTCCTTTGCGATGCTTACGACGAAGAAGTTATTGACGCAGAAAAGAACGATGTGCGTGTTGTTATGCACTTCCACCCTGCTTTAGCGCCTGTTAAGGCTGCTGTTCTTCCTCTTTCAAAGAAGCTTTCAGAAAAAGCAAGAGAAGTTTATGCTGAAATCGCATCAGAATTCTCTGCTGACTTTGACGAATCAGGCTCAATCGGTAAGAGATACAGAAGACAGGACGAAATCGGTACTCCATTCTGTATTACATACGACTTTGATTCCGAAGAAGACGGAATGGTTACAATCCGTCACCGTGATTCAATGGAACAGGAAAGAATTAAGATTTCTGAAATTAACGACTACATAAGAAAAGCAATCAAGTTCTAATTCTCTTAAGGAGTGAAAAAAATGTCCTTTGGCGGTATTTTAGGTCACGAAAAAGTAAAGAATATTCTTAAAACAGCCGTAGCCTCACGCCATACGGGACATGCTTATATTTTCAGCGGTGAAAAAGGTATCGGAAAATACAAAACTGCTCTGGAGTTTGCACGGGCTATGGTTTGTGAAAATTCTATAAACGGTGAACCCTGCGAAAAATGCAGACACTGCGAGATGAGCAGTCACCCTGACATCATCACTGTTACAAACGAATATTTTGAGGAAGCTTCTTCAAAAAATATTCGTGTTGAAACTATCCGAAAAATGAAGAATGACATTTATATAAAACCGTTTTTATCAGACAAAAAGGTTTATATAATTCCTGATGCAGACACAATGAATACGGCTTCTCAGAACAGTATCCTAAAGGTTTTTGAAGAGCCACCTGCATACTGCACAATCATTCTCATTTCGGAAAACATCCAGTCCCTTCTTCAGACAATCCGTTCAAGAGGAACTGAAATTGAATTCTTCCCCCTCTCTCACGAGATTATAAGGGAATACCTTTCGGAAAATTATCCATATATTTCTCCTGAGGAGGCAGCTGTTTATTCAAGAATTTCAGGGGGTTCAATCGGCAGAGCTGTGGAGCTTTTATCCGACCCTGATATTCAGAGAATACGCAGTGAGGCAATCGACGGATTTTTAAAATTACTTCACAAGGGACAAAGATTTATTTACGATTACATTGGTTTTCTTAAAAAGAATAAAACCTCAATTGACTTTATTCTTGACACACTCAAAAGCTGGGCAAGAGACTCATTACTCTTAAAACAGGGACAGTCCGCTGAATTACTTATTAACGCTGACAAGCTTTCCGAGCTTACAAAGTTTTCCGAAACTGTAAACGACAGCGTTCCCGTAAAGCTTTTGGACACACTTATAAATTATCAAAGTTATTTAGCACAAAACATAAATTATTCTGCCGCTATACACTGTATGGCGCTTGAAATATGGGAGGAACTCCATGGTAGAAGTTATCGGAGTCAGGTTTAACAAGGCAGGTAAAATTTATTATTTTGACCCACAGGGCGCACATTTTTCCTACAGTCAGGGCGTTATCGTTGAGACTGCAAGAGGTGTGGAATTTGGTACTGTGGCAATCGAAAACAAAAATGTTACCGATGATATGATTGTTCCGCCTCTTAAACCTATAATAAGGGCTGCAACTAACGCAGACTACGAACAATTTGAAAAAAATAAAGAAAAAGAAAAGGAAGCCTTTGAGATTGCTCAGAAGAAAATTGAAGAGCACAAGCTTGAAATGAACCTTATTTCAACAGAATATACCTTTGACGGTTCAAAGATTTTATTCTATTTTACAGCTGAAGGCAGAGTGGATTTCCGCGACCTTGTTAAATCCCTTGCAGGGGTTTTCCGCGCGAGAATCGAGCTCCGTCAGATTGGCGTCAGAGACGAGGCTAAAACTCTTGGAGCTGTAGGAATCTGTGGCAGACCTTTGTGTTGTTCCACTTTCTTAGGTGATTTTCATCCTGTTTCAATCAAAATGGCAAAGGAACAGGGCTTATCCTTAAATCCTACAAAGATATCAGGAAACTGTGGTCGTCTTATGTGCTGTCTTCAGTACGAGCAGGACGCCTACGAGCATATGCACAAGATTATTCCGCCTAAAGATTCTCTTGTTGAATATCAGGGGGACAAGGGCGTTATTATTGACACAAGTATCTTAAAGGGTCTTGTTAAAGTTAAGTTTGAAATTGGCGAAACTGTGGAAATCAAGGAAATTCCTTATAAAGACGTAAAGGTTCTTAAAAAAGGCAAGGTACAGGAAATCCACGATGATGCCGAAGGTGAGATTGTAGAATAATGAAATCTGAAAATCAGAAACTCAAGCTTCTTGAAATTTTGAATATTCTCTGCACTAAAACTGATGAGGACCATCTTCTCTCCACACAGGAGCTTATTGACGCCTTAGCATCAAGGGATATTCCTGTGGAAAGAAAGACTCTTTATTCAGATATTGAGTGCCTTATAGATTTCGGATTTGACATAATTATCGAGAAAAGAAAGAGCAACTTTTATGCAATGGGGTCCCGTGAGCTTGAACTTTCGGAGCTTAAGCTTTTAGTTGACTCCGTTCAGGCATCAAAATACATTACTCACAAAAAAAGTATTGAGCTTATTAAAAAGCTCGAAAAATTTACCAGCGAACACAACGCCAGACAGCTCCAGCGTCAGGTCTTTGTTGCAGAACGAATCAAGACCAACAACGAGCAGATTTACTATAACATTGATGCTATAAATCAGGCGCTGTCACAGAGCAAAAAGATTTCCTTTAAGTATTCACAGTGGAACTTAAACAAGGAATCGGAGTTTCGTCGCGGAGGTGAATCCTACATAGAAAATCCTCTTGGACTTGCTATCGCTGACAACAACTATTACCTCATTTCCTACAGTGACAAGCACAAAAAGATTGTTCATTTCAGGGTTGATAAGATGAGCAGTATTTCTGTTCTGGAGGAAAAGGCTGAAAAGCACAACATCAATATTGCCGAGTACACAAACAAAACCTTTAATATGTACGGCGGTGAAAACGAGTTTGCAGAAATCATTTTCCATAACTCACTTATAAATGTTGTTCTTGACCGATTCGGCAGCGGAATTACAATTCACAAGGTTGATGGTGAGCATTTTAAGGCTGTCTTAAACGTAGCCTCAAGTCCTGTATTTTTAGGCTGGCTCATGAGCTTCGGAAACAAGGCAAAGGTTATTGCGCCACAGTCCCTTGTGGATGAAATCAAAAAAATTACAAAAGAAATTTTGGATTTATATTAAAATCGAGGGAAGGCTTCTTCCCTTAGGGAGAAGTCAATTTGGATTTCAATATTACAAAAGCCTTACAACACAATGTGTTGTAAGGCTTTGTTTTATATCCAAACTTTGCTTGAAACACAGCATTTTGGATGGCGGACAAGATAAAAAACGCAGTTAATCCTTTGTGGATTGACGAGGCTTTTTTCGCCGTACGACGCCAAAATGCAAAGTTTCAAGTTGACTTATTCCTATGGGGAGATGCCTATTTGTTCTTACCTCTTGCTTTAAGACGGAGTTCAGTATTTAAAATTCTCTTTCTAATTCTAAGGCTTTCAGGTGTTACCTCCAAAAGCTCGTCCTCAGCTAAAAATTCCAGGCAATCCTCAAGACTGAAGTTTAGAGGTGGAACAAGTCTTAAGGCTTCGTCACTGCCTGATGAACGGGTGTTTGTAAGATGCTTTGTCTTACAGACATTTACCGCAATATCCTCAAGCTTTGGATTTACGCCAACAACCATTCCCTCATAAACAGGAGTATTCGGTCCGATTAACATCTGTCCTCTGTCCTGTACCTTGAAAATTCCGTAGGCAACAGCTTCGCCTGTTTCAAAGGCTACAAGAGAGCCTGTGTAACGCTTTGTAATATCACCTTTATATGGCTGGTACTCGTGGAATACGGAGTTTATAATTCCCTCGCCTCTTGTGTCAGTCAAAAATTCGTTTCTGTATCCCAAAAGACCTCTTGCAGGAATAAGATATTCAAGTCTCATTCTTGAGCCAACAGGCGCCATCTGTGTCATCTCAGCTTTTCTTGAACCAAGCTTTTCCATAACTGCTCCAACAGCCTCTTCAGGAACATCGATTGTTACTCTTTCAACAGGCTCATAGGTCTGTCCGTCAATTTCCTTATAAAGTACCTTTGGTGTACTTACTGAAAATTCAAAGCCCTCTCTTCTCATTGTTTCAATAAGAATAGACAGGTGCATTTCACCTCGTCCTGAAACCCTGAAGCTTTCAGTTGTTTCTCCGTCCTCAACTCTTAAGGAAACGTCCTTTAAAAGTTCCTTATAAAGTCTTTCTCTTATCTGTCTTGAGGTTACAAACTTACCCTCTTTACCTGCGAATGGACTGTCGTTTACTGCGAAAGTCATTTCGATTGTAGGTTCATCAATCTTTACAAATTCAAGTGGTGTCGGGTCTTCGGTTGATGTGATTGTATCACCGATTGTTACATCTGTAACGCCTGAAATTGTGATAATATCTCCAACCTTAGCCTCCGTTACAGGAGTTCTTCCAAGTCCGTCAATCTGGTAAAGGTTTACTATCTTTGACTTATATGGCTTATGCTTTTCGTGGAAGTCGGAAACAACCACTTCCTGATTCTGTTTTATTGTTCCTCTTTCAATCTTACCGATTGCAATTCGTCCTACATATTCATTATAGTCGATTGAGGAAACAAGCATCTGGAGCGGGCCATCTCCGTCGCCTTGAGGGGCAGGGATATATTCCTTGATTGTCTTAAACATTACCCCTAAATCTTCATCAAGATTATATGGATTTAAGGAGGCCTTACCCTCTCTGCCTGAACAGTAGATAATCGGGCTGTCGAGCTGTTCATCTGTGGCGTCAAGGTCAAGGAAAAGCTCTAAAACCTCGTCTGCAACAGCGTCAAGTCTTGCGTCAGGCTTATCAATTTTATTTACAACGATAATTACCTTATGGTTAAGATTAAGGGCTTTCTGAAGCACAAATCTTGTCTGTGGCATCGGGCCTTCTGCTGCGTCAACAAGCAAAATTACACCATCAACCATTTTTAAAATTCGCTCTACTTCACCGCTGAAGTCAGCATGTCCCGGTGTATCAATAATATTTATCTTTATTCCGTCATACATTACAGAGGTGTTTTTGGCAAGGATTGTAATTCCTCTTTCCTTTTCAAGGTCATTGTTATCCATAACTCTTTCTTCAACAACCTGATTTTCTCTGTAAATTCCGCCCTGTTTTAAAAGCTGGTCAACCAAAGTTGTCTTACCATGGTCAACATGGGCGATAATTGCGATATTTCTTAAATCTTCTCTAATCATATTCATACCTCTTTTCAGCACAATTCACTATTATACGATATTTGTTCCGTTTTGTCCATAGTTTTATTCAAAAAAATCCCGTAACACCTTTTGGTATTACGGGGTTTTAGTATTATTTATGATAGGTTTTTCCCTCAATTATAGTGAATGCTCTGTAAATCTGCTCTAAAAGAACTACCCTCATAAGCTGGTGGGGGAAAGTCATCTCCGAAAAGCTCAGTCTTAAAGCTGACTTTTCCTTAATCCTTTCGTGAAGTCCCATTGAACCTCCGATAATAAAGACAATTTTGGCTGTGCCTGTTACCATAAGGTTATCCAGATACTTTGAAAAATCCTCGGAGGATTTTTGCTTTCCCTCAACGCACAAGGTAATCACCTTTGCATTTTCAGGAATTTTCTCCTCAATTCTTGTGGCTTCTTTCTCCAAAACAACAGCTTTATTTCCCTCTGTAGCCTCATCCTTTACCTCAACAATATTAAGATTACAATATCTCGTAAGGCGTTTGGCATATTCCTCTATGGCAGAAGTAAAAAACTTTTCCTTTATTTTTCCAACTGAAATAACTGTAATACTAACCATTATTTATTGAAGTAATAGCCTACGCCACGCTTTGTCATAATGTACTTAGGCTCAGACGGGTCGTCCTCAATTTTTTCTCTTACTCGTCTTACGGTAACGTCAACTGTTCTTACGTCGCCGTAGTACTCATAATCCCAAACATTTGATAAAAGGGACTGTCTTGAAAAAATCTTGTTTGGCTGCTGTGCAAGGAATTTTATAAGGTCAAATTCACGGATTGTAAGTTCTACAAGCTTTCCGTCCTTATAGAGCTCATATCTGTTAAGATCTAAAACGAAGTTGCCTATTTCAAGCTTTTCGCTTTCGTCATCAGCCTGAACTGCATTTGCATTTCTTCTCATATTAGCCTTGATTCTAGCCATAAGCTCACGAACGCTGAATGGCTTTGTGATATAGTCATCTGCGCCAAGTTCAAGACCTAAAACCTTATCAACCTCTTCTTCTCTTGCCGTCAGCATAAGAATCGGAACATTTGACTTTTCTCTTATTGTTCTGCAGACAGAAAAACCGTCCATCTTCGGAAGCATTACGTCAAGGAGAATAAGGTCAGGGTTTTCCTCGTTAAATTTCTTAACAGCTTCCTCTCCGTCATAAGCCTCCACTACTTCATAATTTTCCTTTTCAAGATTGATTCTGAGTATGTCTGCAATTGGCTTTTCGTCATCAACTACAAGTATTTTTTTCATTTCCTTCACCCCATTTTAATAACTTACATAATTAAGCGGATTTTGATATACACCGTTTTTCTTGATTTCAAAGTGGAGATGCACACCTGTGCTTCGTCCTGTACTACCCATTCGGGCAATTTGCTGTCCCTTACGGACTCTTGAACCGACTTTTACAAGAAGTGATGCGTTATGTCCGTAACAGGTCTGATAGCCGTTTTCGTGGTTTATAATAACATAGTTTCCGTAGCCCGACATCCAGCCTGCGTAGGTTACAACACCGCCGTCGGCTGCCAGAATAGCCGAACCGTAGGAGCCTCCTATATCAATACCGTTATGGTTTCTTCCCCATCTTCTGCCGTAACGGGAGGTTAAAACCCCTGATGCAGGCCTTTGGAATGTTCCCGAGCCCGTTGTAGGAGGTCTTTTCTTTGTTCCGACTTTTTCAACCTGCACAACAGGTTCAGAAATTGTTTCTCTTTCAAAAACTTCCCTTGATTGTTCAACGCCGTTTATACGGACTACCTTTGCAACAACTCTGTCCTTACCCTTTACACCACGGGAAACGACTTTTGTTGTTCCTTTATAGATTGTATCATCCTCCTGTCTTTCAACAGGAAATGGTATCTCTTCATAATATCTTTCATCAGCGATTGACCTTACATTAAGAACAGGAGTAATTTCCTCAACATTTATACTCTGTCCCTCTCTTATATTCTCTGTAAGGCCAGGATTTGCAGCCATAAGCTTTTCAACTGACATTCCGTAGGCGTTTGCAATATCCCAGAGAGTGTCGTTTCTCTTTATCTTATACTGCTTGACCTGTCTTCCGCTGCCTGTAAAAAGTTTTATTGCATCTTCGGGAAGTTCAAAATGGCCGATATTTATATAGCCCTTTTCCACTTCAACTCTTTCTACAAATTCAATTCTGGCACTGTCTGTAACAGTTTTACCTCTGTATCTTTCCTTATATTCGGAAAGCACCCAGTCTGCAACATCTTTAGATGTAACGCCACAGATAAGCTCGTCATTTACATAAATTCCGTAACCCTCAACCATAAGGTCTATATTTTCATAAAGAATATTCTCTATATCCCTTGCAGATAAGGTTTCACTTGCCTTAACAATTCTTCTTACGAAGGTTGCTTCCTTATTAAAGGTCTGGTAGGAAAAGTTTTCTATGTTTTCCTTTGCAGAAGTCAAGGCCTGATACACAGGCTTCTGCTCAATAACATTACCGATAACCTCTCCGTCGATAAGCACCTCAAAGCCCATTTTATAGCCTAAAAGATTTACTGCAAGGCACACAAGAAATGAAACTATAAGAGTTACAGACCAGACAATTATTCTGTAACTAAACTCTTTCCACAGACGCCCTGCCTGTCTTTTATATTCATCATTTATAAATTTATCAAGAAAGCTCTTTTTCTCTTCAACCGAAGTTTCTTCGCTTTCTAAAATCAGCTCTTCTTTTTCTCTGTTCAGCAAAGAACCACCTCGCTTTTGCAGAAATTAGATATATACACTTTAATTTTACACTAACGAAATCCAAAAATCAAGTAATTTTAATGTATTCCTCAAGATTTGACTACATACTTTTTATTTCAGCACAAACCTCTCCCTTTTTTACCTCTAAAATTCCGTAGGAGCTTCGCACAGCTCCCGGATTTATCATAACCACATCTCCGAAATTTTCCATAAATCTGCTATGGGTATGACCGAAAATTATTACGTCAGCCCCCATTTCTCTGCCTTTTTTAAGAAGATTATAGGGATTTGTCTTTACTCCGTACATATGACCGTGGGTTAAAAATATCTTCTTTCCGTCAAAATCAAAAACTCTGTCGTTTGGCACATTATTAAGCCAAAAATCGTTATTCCCTTTTACAAATTCAAACTCCTTATGGGGATAAACCTCCATAAGTTCCTCTATGTCGCTATGCACATCCCCTGCAAATATAACAAGGTCAATATTCTTCTCTCTTTCAAGAGCCTCAATCATATCCCCTGTTCTGCCGTGGGAGTCGCTGAAAATAATTGCTTTCAAGTTATCACTTCCTTATGTAAATTTTACCATAATTATTTCGGTTTGTCACTTTTTTTATTTTGAGTCATATAATATATAGAAAATATAGGAGGGATTTTTATGAATATCCAGAATATGTTATCAAACGTCAGTCCTGAAGCCTTAAAGCAGGGTCTGTCTAAAATCAGCAGTATGCTCACTCCCGAGCAGATGGCACAGATGCAGTCTCTTCTTCAAGGGAATGACAAAAACGCCATAGGCAGTCAGCTGGGTAACCTAAACCCCCAGGAACTTCTTTCGGCGCTGAAGCAAAACCCGAAAATGATGCAGGCATTATCCAAGAATCCACAAGTAATGAAAACACTTATGGAAGTTCTGAAGAACCGGACCTAAGCGGAATTTTAGGCTCTCTCATGGAAGGCATGGGAAATATGAATACAGGCGACAGAAGCCTTGACCTACTCTCTGCAATAAAGCCTTTTCTTAAGAAAAGCCGTCAGGAGAGCGTGGATAAGGCTGTTTCGATAATAAGCACTATGAGAATGCTTAAAATGTTTAAAAATTTTGGTTAAGGAGGTGTTGCCGTGTATGTAAGATATAATTCCAATAATATGCGGCAGCCCCGCCCAAATCAGCCTCAGGCTATGTCACAGCATATAAACAGGCCTATGCAAAAGCCTGTGCCAAAACCCGTGCCTCCACTTCAGCCTGAGCCTGAACCTCCCAAAGAAATAAAAAAAGAGCCACATAAAAAAGGGCTCTTCTCCCTTATTCCTGACTCGATTTTTTGCCGTGAGACAGGAAAGTTTTTAAAATTTTTAGATGCAGACGACCTGCTTCTCATCGTCCTCGTTCTAATTCTTCTTCAGAGCGACGAGGAGGACGACAAGCTTCTTATAATTGCTCTGGCATTCATCTTTTTTTCAGACAAAATTGACCTGTCAAAATATTTTTAGAGGGCTTATATGAGCCCTTTTTTGCATATTAGGATTTTTTCAACATATTATATACTAACAAACTGTAAAGAGAGGTAAATTTTATGAACTTAAAAAAACAAACCTTGGCCGTATCCGAGGTTGCATCAAACTACAACGAAATTACTTCTGTTGATAATGATATAATTGTGCCTGATGTGAAGCCTGACGTCTTAAAAATTCTCCAGACAAGTCATAAAATTATTATTACACAGTGCAACATCCAAAAGGACAGAGTCTATGTTCAGGGAATCATACGCCTTTGCATTCTCTACATACCTGACGGGGATGTAATCGGCAACATAAAATCAATGAATCTTTCTATGGATTTCAGCCATGTTATTCCCGCAGAGGGCATCCGCCCTGAAATGCGCGCCTTTGCACAGGCTGAAATTGACAGTCTTGACTGTTCACTTATAAATTCAAGAAAAATAAATGTCCGCGGTGAAATTGAAATCAATGTAAGAATTATCTGCGGAACTACAATCAATGTTCCTGTGGAAATCGAGGATGCAGATGTAAATTCAAAGCGTGAAACCCTTAAAATTTCCAATTCCGTAGATTGCGACGAAAGGGAAATTCATTTCTCCGACACTCTGGAAGTCCCTGCAGGGAAGCCATATATCGGCGAAATTCTCCGTATTGACGGCATAATTATTCCAAGGGACCAAAGATTTGCCGATGGAAAAGTTATTCTTAAGGCTGACCTTAAAATTTCCACCCTCTATGAAGCAGAAGAAGAAAACCTTTCACTTCAGCTTATGGAACAGGAAATTCCTCTTACAGAAGCTTTAAGCTTCCCTGAACTTACCGACAAAATGAACATTGACGCGGACTATGCCTTAAAGGAAATTTCCTACGAGGTTATTGCAGACGACAACGGAAACACCTGTCTTGTAAAGGTTTGGGGCACTGTTTCAGCCTTTATTAAAGGCACAGAAGAAATTGAGCTTGAGGCACTTACAGACCTCTACTCTATGAATGAAAATTTAGAGGTAAAGCAGGAAAAGTGCTGTCTTGAACAGCTGTGCACCACAGGGGACGCTCATCACGCATCAAAAGAAGCAATCATAATCCCTGACTATCTCCCTGAAATTATGCAGGTCTGCGACTTAAACGCCTACCCAAAAATTACCTCTGTTTCAATCAGCGACGGCTCTGTTTCAGTCAAAGGCTACCTTGCCTCAAATCTTCTCTACCTCTCCACCGACAGCAGTATCCCTGTTTCAGGCTTTAACCACAACACAGATTTTCTTATAGAAATTCCTGTTGCCGACGCCTGTCCCGATATGGTCTGCGACGCTAAAGCTGAGCTTGACCACCTTGCCTATAACATTACCTCGGGCAGAGGCCTCGAGCTTCGCTACATTATTGTTATATCAGTTAAGCTCTGCAGAAAGGAAAGA
Source organism: Clostridia bacterium (assembly GCA_017626595.1). Classification (GTDB taxonomy): domain Bacteria; phylum Bacillota; class Clostridia; order Monoglobales; family Monoglobaceae; genus RGIG8709. Next base: position 11,267 of record JAGAIJ010000101.1, read on the forward strand.
CTTAGCTTTATCGATTCAGTCACCCTCTCCGAAGAACCCCTTTCTCCTATGCCTCCTATGATTATCTATTTCTCCGAGGATAATGAGCTTGTCTGGGATATTGCAAAAAAATACCGAACTACTCCTGAAAAGATTATGGACACAAATCATCTTGACTGCGACACATTAAAGCAGGGACAGAGGATTTGTATTTTCAGATAAAAAAAGAGCCTGTGCTATGCACAGGCTTTTAATTTTACATAAGCTTAAGATAAAGTTCTTTGATTTCTTCAACGCTTGTCGGTCTTGGGTTACCAGGACGGCAGGCATCGTCGAAAGCTGACTGTGCAAGGAAGTCAATATCTTCCATCTTCACAATCTCCTTAAGGTCTGCAGGGATACCAACATCAGCAGATAACTTTTTAACTGCGTCAATGGCAGCCTTTCTTGCATCCTCAAGGCTCATGGCATCTACATTTTCAACGCCCATAGCCTTTGCGATATCTCTGTACTTTTCCCCTGTTGCAGGAGCGTTATATTCCATAACAGTTGGAAGAATAATTGCGTTTGCAACGCCGTGTGGTGTATCGTAAAGAGCTCCTAAAGGATGTGCCATTGAGTGAACAATGCCGAGGCCTACGTTGGAGAAGCCCATACCTGCAATGTACTGACCAAGAGCCATTCCCTCTCTGCCTTCAGCTGTATTATCCACAGCACCACGGAGGCTCTTTGCAATAATTTCAATAGCTTTAATATGGAACATATCACTCATTTCCCATGCTCCGCCTGTAATATAACCCTCAATTGCATGAGTTAAAGCGTCCATACCTGTGGCAGCTGTCAGGCCCTTTGGCATTGTAGCCATCATATCAGGGTCAACAATTGCAACAACAGGAATGTCGTGTACGTCAACGCAAACCATTTTTCTGTTCTTTTCAGCATCTGTAATTACATAGTTGATTGTAACTTCAGCCGCTGTGCCCGCTGTTGTAGGGACTGCGATAATTGGTGTGCACTTATTTTTAGTAGGTGCAACACCCTCTAAAGAGCGAACATCTGCAAATTCAGGGTTTTCAATAATAATACCAATTGCTTTTGCAGTATCCATTGAAGAACCACCGCCGATTGCAACTATACAGTCAGCCTTGCTGTTCTTAAAGCTTTCTACACCTGCCTGAACATTTTCAATTGTAGGATTAGCTTTAATTTCGCTGAAAATTTCATAAGCGATTTCAGCCTTATCAAGAATGTCTGTAACCTTCTTTGTGACATTAAACTTAATTAAATCAGGGTCAGAGCACACAAAAGCCTTCTTAAAGCCTCTTGCTTTAATTTCAGTTGCAATTTCGTTTATTGCACCCTTGCCGTGATAACTTGTTTCGTTAAGTATAAATCTGTTTGCCATATTTACATCTCCTTTTATATTTCCTGTTATTATTTTACTCCACAGTTCTTTTCTTATTCAGCTTCTTCAAGAGCACGGGCAAGCTGGTCAGGGCAGGAGGTTCCGCGACCGTTACAGTCAATCCCTTTAAGTCTGTCTATAACCTCGTCTTTATCCATTCCCTCTACAAGACTGCTTATTCCCTTTGTGTTTCCCATACAGCCGAAAAGGAATTCAACATTATAAACCTTTCCGTCCTCTATATCAAAAGAAATCTGTCTTGAACATGTACCCTTTGTTTTATAAGTATATTTTCCCATAATAACTCCACAAAAAAAGGACGCCCATCAAGGCGTCCTTTTATGATAAATTAGTTTACCTTATCCTTTAAAGCCTTACCAGCCTTGAATGCAGGAACCTTAGCAGCAGCAATCTTGATTTCCTTGCCTGTCTGTGGGTTTCTACCTGTTCTAGCAGCTCTTTTTCTAACTTCGAATGTACCGAAACCAACGAGCTGTACCTTGTCACCCTTAGCGAGTGCGCAAGCGATTGCATCTGTAACAGCCTTAACTGCAACTTCAGCATCCTTCTTTGAAAGGTTAGCAGCGTCTGCAACCTTAGCAACTAATTCCATCTTGTTCATGATAATTACTCCTTTTTATTTTTTTAATTTTTATGTCCGAAACTTAAACACAAGTATATTTTACTACATATTGCCTAAAAATTCCACTATTTTTTTAATTTTTTGTAAAAATTGTACAGTTTGCACAATTTTTTAAAGGGGTTAACCCTTGATACAATGGGGTTTTTGGGCATTTTTACGATATTATTCTCCTCTGTTCATAAGCATTTCGTTAAATTGGTCTCTTGTCATAAGCACCTGACGGGGCTTTGTGCCCTCGTATGGCCCGATAATATGCAATTCTTCCATGGTGTCAATAAGCCTTGCAGCCCTCTGATAACCCATCTTAAAATGCCTCTGGAACATAGCAACGGAAGCCTGTCCTGAGTCAATTACCATTTCAACCGCCTTAACGAAAAGTTCATCTCTGTCCTCTCCGAGACGGGCATCATCTCCGTCATTGTCAGGCTCCTTGGTCTGTGCATTTTTAATCTGCTCAATTATGTCTTCGTCATATTCAGCGGTGTACTGTTCCTTAACATAATTTATAAGCTTTTCAATTTCCTCATCGGATACAAAGTTACCCTGAATACGCTTTGGCTTTGCAGCACCTCTCGGGAGATAAAGCATATCACCCTTACCTAAAAGCTTTTCAGCACCCGCAGTATCCAAAATTATACTACTGTCGATATGTGAAGAAACTGCAAAAGCAATTCTTGTTGGGACATTGGCTTTAATTACACCTGTTACAACATTAACTGACGGTCTCTGTGTAGCAATTACAAGATACATTCCCGCAGCTCTTGCAAGGGCAGCGAGGCTGTTTATAGCGTCCTCAACTTCTCCCTTTGCAGCCATCATAAGGTCTGCAAGCTCGTCGATAATTACCACGATTTCAGGAAGCTTGTCCCCTTCTCTGCCCTCTCTCTCCATAAGCTCGTTGTAGCCCTGAAGATTTCTTACCTTATTATCCTTCATAAGACCGTAACGATTTTTCATTTCCGCAACAGCCCAGTTAAGAGCACCTGCCGCATGGCGTGGGTCTGTAACTACAGGAATTAAAAGGTGAGGTATTCCGTTATAGCCTACAAGTTCAACCTGCTTCGGGTCAATCATAATAAGCTTTACTTCGTTTGGTTTTGCTTTATAAAGTATGCTCGTAATAAGGGAATTTATACATACAGACTTACCTGAGCCTGTGGAACCTGCGATAAGCACGTGTGGGAACTGTGCAATGTCTGCAACAATACATTCTCCGCTTAAATCCTTACCAAGAGCAAAAGCAGTTTTGGACGGGAAGTTCCTGAACTTGTCCGACTCAAGTACTTCTCGGATTGGGACTGCATTAGGATTTACATTTGGAATTTCAATGCCGATAGCAGCCTTTCCCGGAATTGGGGCTTCAATTCTTACTGCAGGAGCAGCAAGGCTTAAAGCAATATCGTCTGCAAGATTTGTAATCTTTGAAACCTTAACACCAAAGCCAGGCTGAAGCTCAAATCTTGTAACTGTCGGGCCCTGTGTGATATTTATAATGCTTGCCTCAACCTTAAAGCTTGCAAGTTTATCTAAGAGCTTGTTCGCCTTATCCTCGATATCCTTTCTTGTGTCGCCCTTTGAGGCTCCGCCCTTATCAAGAAGTGAAAGCGGCGGAAGCTTATATTTTATGATTCTTGTAGCCTCTAAAGACTGTTCAGCAAGATTCTTAATCTCATTCTTTGCGTTCTCAACTTCCTCGTGGAGCATCTTTTTTGCTGCAAGAACAGCCTCGTCAAGAGGGACACCTCTGTCAAGCATTTCCTGTACCTCAGGAGCAAGCTTATCCTTAAGCTGTGCTTCGCTTGGTGGCTCAAATTCATCATCGTCAGAGTGAATTACACCGTTTTCGTCAGGGAAATTTGTTAAAGTTCCCTTTCCACGACTTATATCTATAATCTCCTCTTCAGGCTCAAAAACAGGCTTCTTTTCAGCTGTTTTCGGAGATTTAACCTCCATTTCGTCAAAAGAAAACTTCTTTCCCACTGCCTCTGTTGTATGAGGAACATCCTCCATTCCGTTATCTGCAAAATAATTATCAAAATATTCTTTATTTGCAGGATTATCGTGAGGTTCTTCAGGCTTTCTCTTCTTATTATGTCTTAAGCGGATTTCTTCCTCATCAGGAATAACATCCACCACTGCCTTTTCAATTTCTTCCTTCTTTATCTTTGTTTCAGCAGCAATCTTTCTTGCACTCTTTTCAAGGGAAATGCCTGTTATTACAATAAACATTATAATAAGGACTGCGATAACAAGAACATACATTATTGCCTTTCCCATAAATGTAGCAAGTAAGGCTACGATTGTATCACCTAAAACGCCACCGCCGTTCATATTTATACCGTTCTGGTGGAAAACTTTAATATTTGTAAGAAGGTCATTCCAGAATGAGCCTGTGCTTTCCCAGGTAGTTTTAACTCCTATACCCAACGCCATAAGGGATGTGAGCACTGACGCAGAAATCATAAGCACAATAAATGCCCAGGACTTACTTCTCTTCTTCTCTCTTTTTCTGTTTAAGAAAAGATTTACGCCCTGCCATATAATAAAGGCAAAATAGATATAGGATGGGATACCGAAAAGACCTAAGAAAATATATTCCTTAATAATCTTTCCCATCATACCCTGGTCAGCAAAATAGAATGCAATAAACACAACAATTCCCAGAGCTATGCACATTATTCCCTTTATTTCGTCTGAAAGACGCTTTGTTTTAACCCTTTTTGTACTCTTTTTAGGTTTCATTTCAAGCTGATTTTTTTGAGGTTGTCTTTTTCTTTTGTTTTCAGCCAAAGTATGTACCTCCCTTTATCCAATAACTCCGGCTACAAAGCACAGAAGAACTATAATACCAAGTCCGATTCTGTACCAGCCAAAGCCTGTAAAACTGTGTTTTTTAACAAATCCCATAAGGAATTTGATTGAAAGCATTGAAACTGCATAAGCCACAGCCATTCCTGTAATAAGAACAGCTATATTATTTCCTGTGAGCACACCGTCAAAGGTAAGAATTTTAATTGCGCTTATACCAAACATAATCGGTATTGACAGGAAGAAACAGAATTCTGCAGAAACTGTTCTTGAACAGCCTAAAATCATTGCCCCAAGGATTGTAGCCCCTGAACGGGATGTTCCCGGAATAACGGAAACTGCCTGAAACAGACCTATAAGGAGGGCTGTTTTATAAGAAATATCCTTTATGGAGTCAATCTTTATCGGCTTTTTCTTTCTCTCAATAAGAATAAAGGCTATGCCGTAAATTATAAGCATTGTTGCAACAATTACGCCGTTTTCGATTGAGTCCATATAATCGTTGAGGAATACCCCGATTATGCCTGCAGGGATTGAGGCAACTGCAATCTTAAACCACATCTGCCATGTGTCTAAGTTTTCTTCCTTGGTTTTCTTTAATGAAAACGGCCAGAGCTTTCCGAAAAACATTGTTACAACGGCAAGAATTGCACCAAGCTGGATAACATAAAGATATAAATCTGAATTTGTAAAGCCGTCATTATGTAAAAATTCGTTAACTAAAATCATATGTCCCGTAGAGCTTATAGGAAGCCATTCAGTAATACCTTCCACAACTCCTAAGAGAATACTTCTTAAAATTTCCAAACTTTTCAACTCCTTAAAATTATACATAATAATTATAACATACCGATTTTCAAATTGCAACACTATAAATGTCCCGCAAATACAATAAGGGAGCAGTTTTAAACCACTCCCTCTTTTGTTATATTAAAATATTATCTGCATCTTAATTGCTTTTGCATCAGCATCAGGAACACGCCACATTTTCACAATAGGGCAAAGCTTTATTCCGTCGATTTCTACTATCTCATCTGCATATTTCAGCATATCCTCTTCCAATCCGCAGTAAATTAAATCGCCGTCGGTATAGATGCCATTTTCATTCTTTATGATTGTTCCGTCATGCTCTGCATACAAAAGTTCGTAATTATTTGTCAGGTACCATAATCCCTCAGCAAGTCGCATTGAACAGCAGAACCAGGCATCGTACATACTTACTGAAAGATATGCATTCTCCGAGCAATCACAAACCAATCTATCAGGTCCCGCACAGCCGTTTGAACGCTGCATTGAAGCAAATCCGTTATGATAAATTCTTGCGGCAGTTGTTCTGTATTTTTCGTCACCGGTTATCTTATAAAGCTCTGTTGCAACCATAAGGGAATCAACAATAGCACAAGGCTCTGACCAGGATTTAGGTCTGTTCCACCAATTTAAATTCTGGTATGTATAGGTCATTCCTCCGCCATTTACATAAAGGTCATAAATCTTTATCGCATCTTCAAGATACGCCTTTTCTCCTGTCATATCAAACATACGGAGCATTCCTCGTGCCGATGTGAGTGTACAGTGTGTCTGGGCTTCAAGGCGCGCCTTATCAATCTCTGTATAGGTACAAATCATCTCATCAAGGAGAGCTTTTATTCTTTCATCCTTTGTAATTTTATATGCATGAGAAAGTCCGTCAATGCTCATAAAAACACAGCCTATATCAGAAGAAAGATGCCAGCCGTTAATTATATCAGCCGAGCTTCCGCTTACTCCTCCGTTATTTTCTCCGCTACGGTCCACAGGATATGTATGAATTTTCCCTGTTAAAGGCAAATAAAGATTCTCAACAATATTCTTGATTGTTTCATAGGAAAATTTATCTTCGAACTGTTCATAATGCTCACAAAGTCCTCTTAAGAGCCATGAGTGGCCTGACAACTGCTGTTCGTGGATAACATCATCAAATATCAGCCCGATATATCCCTTTTCGTTAAGCTTTGATGGCATAAGAGACATCATCTGTTCCATACACGGAATCTTTTTCCCGCTGATTTTATAGTGAGAAACAAAAGCCAAAAGGGATCTGCCCTCTAAATCTCCGTACCAGTCATAATCCATAGGGGAAAAAACCCTGTCAATCTGATAAAATTCAGCTGTTTCAAGTCTGTTATAATTCAGTTCTGTTCTTTCCTTTATTTCATCTATAGTTATTTCTCTTCTCATTTTTCACCATTCCTCATTCCTAAGTGTTTTCATTATAACATACTGATTTCCAATTTTCAACAACAGTTTTCGACACTATTCACCCCTTTTTCTCTTATATAAAACTATTGACTTTTATTCAAATATCCTTTATTATATATATGTATTATTGTGTTTATTATTAACTTCACATATATTGAAAGGAATGATTTTAATGTGGTTCTCACAGGATATAGGCATTGACTTAGGTACAGCCTCTGTTCTCGTTTATGTTAAGGGACGAGGAGTTGTTACAAAGGAGCCTTCCGTTGTTGCAATCGACAAAAACACAGGCAGACTTTGTGCTGTTGGCGAAGAAGCAAGAAAAATGCTGGGCAGAACACCTGGCAACATTGTTGCAATCCGTCCTCTTAAAGACGGCGTAATTTCAGATTACAACACAACTGAAAAAATGATTAAATATTTTCTCTCCAAGGTACAGAAGCACAGATTCTTTAAGCCAAGAGTAATTATCTGTGTTCCAAGCGGAGTTACTGAGGTTGAAGAAAGAGCTGTTATCGACGCAGGTATTCAGGCTGGCGCAAGCCGTGTTCACCTTATCGAAGAACCTCTTGCCGCTGCAATCGGTTGCGGAATTGATATTGCACAGCCATACGGTTCTATGATTGTTGATATGGGCGGCGGCACATCTGACGTTGCTGTTATTTCCCTTGGCGGTATTGTTACAAGCCGTTCAATCAAAATCGCAGGCGACAAGTTTGACGAATTTATTGTTCGTTATGTAAGAAAGAAATATAACGTTTTAATCGGCGAAAGAACTGCTGAAGAAATGAAAATTGAAATCGGCTGTGTTTATAAGAGAGATGCTGTTCTCACAATGGATGTTCGCGGAAGAAGCTTGGTTACAGGTCTTCCTAAAACTCTTACAATTTCATCAACTGAAATTTTAGAGGCTTTAAGCGAGCCTGCAGGAGAAATTGTTGAGGCTGTTAAGAATGTACTTGAAAAGACTCCGCCTGAACTGGTTGGCGACATCAGTGCACGAGGCATCGTTTTAACAGGCGGTGCATCCCTCATCTACGGTATGGATAAGCTCATCGAGACTGAAACAGGCATCAGAACTATTGTTGCCGACGACCCTGAATCCTGTGTAGCCCTCGGAACAGGCAAGGCTCTTGACAATATTCACATTCTCCAGAGCTATAACCCGACAACAAGAAAATAAAATAAAAGAGATGGTTCGCCATCTCTTTTTTGTTTACTTTTTATACGCCTTATGCTAAAATAAAATTACAAAGGAGGTTTTGATATGAAGAAACTTATCTATTTTATACCTGCAATACCGTTTACATTATTCTTTATCTACTTCTCAATAGGCACTTCGTTAGATGTAACCTCTGTAGCATGGATAATTGATATTTTATTTATATTATCAGGAATCTTTTTATGGAGAAACAAATGGTGGGGATGTATCTTCGGCATAGTTTCAGGTGCAATTCTGATTTATATGGGACTTCAGGAAACAGGTCAGATTTTCAAAGAATACATTTTAGGTATTCCCCTGGTTATATTCTACATCATGTGTGGTTACTATGTTGTAAAACACAAAAAACCGTAAAGGAGGTTTTGTTATGAAGAAATTTTTAGGCTTACTAATTCTGCTTCTTACATTATCAATGACTGTTTTCGCAGGGAGCATACCTGAAGACTTATTAGGCAACGAAAACGCAAAACTCTATATCGGCAGAGTTGACGGCAGAACTACTTTGGATGAAGCAACATTGCCTTATGAAGAAAATAAGGTTTTATACATAGACATAACTCCTACTTACAAGTATAAAGGTGATGTAGAAATTGGCGTATCACAAACATATACAAACCCTAATTTTGGTTCATTCATTCCCGAAAAGGGAAAAGAATATTTATTTGGATACATAGATGAAAATAATTTCTACATATACGAAATAAAATCAAGAGACGAAAACTCCATAAAGCTTGTTAATTCCGACAAATACGATATGACGAAACGCCTTGAGGATTACATAAACGAGGGAGCTTTCGCAAGAGCTGAAGAAGAACGCCAGAGTTTAGGCAAGCAAATAAGCCTTATTGAATATCTGTATGAAAAGCCAACATTTTCAAGCTCAGCCGTTGAAAAAGTAACTCTTCGTTATCAGGATTACCTACATGAAATAGGCATAGATGATTTCCGCAAGGTTGCAGAAAATATTATGATAACCAATGTAAAAAACGGCATTCTTTACGAGGAGGGCACTCCTGACGCCTACAAAACAAATTTATATATTGAATTGCTTGACGATAATAATCAGCTTATCTACTACTGTGCAGTTACAAGGTTTGGGGAGGTTGACAGATACAGCCTCTTTATGAGCAGACTTATGGGAATAGATTGCGAAATGAAGCCTGAGGATTTATTGAAGCTGTATTCTCTCTTCCCTGCGGATGTTCAGAAAAATATTAAGGCACCCGAAGGGTTGCCAACCGATACTCCTTTAGAGCTTCCTGCTATACCAAAAAAGAATTATGCAGGCTACCTTACAGGCGGAATTATACTTATTTTTGCCATTGCTTTTTTAGTCGGTTTTACACTTCGCAGAAAAAACAAAAAATAAAATAAAAGAGATGGTTCGCCATCTCTTTTTTGTTGACACTTTTGCTTCAATATGGTATTATTATAGGTAGTTTTATGTTATAAGGTGGGAAAATAATGCAAAACAGAACACATAACTGTAATGAATTAAGAATAACAAACGTTGGAGAACAGGTTAAAATTTGTGGCTGGCTCGAAAATGTCAGACAGGTTTCCAAAAATCTTGCGTTTTTAGTTTTAAGAGATTACTACGGCACAACACAGGTTGTTGTTGAAACCGAAGAAATAATGGAGATAATTGATTCAATAAACTGTGAAACAACAATCTCCGTAGAGGGTACTGTAAGAGAGCGTTCATCAAAAAATCCGAACCTCCCTACCGGTGAAATCGAAGTTGTTCCTGAAAAGGTTGAAATTTTAGGCAAGTGTATCTACAACGAGCTTCCTTTTGAAATCAATCGTTCAAAAGAGGCAGATGAAAACACTCGTCTTAAGTACAGATACTTAGACCTTCGTAACCCTGTTGTTAAAGAGAAAATTATTCTCCGTTCAAGAGTTATTGCTGCGCTCCGCAAGGCTATGACAGACGAAGGATTTTTGGAAATTACTACTCCAATCCTTACATGTTCATCACCTGAAGGCGCAAGAGATTACCTTGTTCCTTCAAGAAATCACCCTGGAAAGTTCTATGCTCTTCCACAGGCGCCACAGCAGTTCAAACAGCTTCTTATGACTTCAGGCTTTGACAAGTATTTCCAGATTGCTCCTTGTTTCAGAGACGAGGACGCGAGAGCTGACCGTTCACCTGGTGAATTCTACCAGCTTGATATGGAAATGTCTTTCGCATCACAGGACGATGTTTTCGCTGTAATCGAAAAGGTTCTTCCTCCTGTATTCTCTGAATACGGAACTTACAACAGAGCCTCCGAAGCTCCATTTAAGAGAATTCCATACAAAGAAGCTATGGAAAAGTACGGTTCAGACAAGCCTGACCTTCGTATCGACTTAACTGTTACAGATGTAACTGATTTAATCGGAGATTGTGGTTTTGAACCATTCAACAATGCTACAGTTAAGGCTGTTGTTGTAGATAACTTCAGCGAAACAAGAAAGTTTATTGATAAGACTGTTGCTGATGTCGAAGTACAGACAGGGCAGAAAACATACTGGTTCAAAGTTGACGAAAACGGCGTAATTATGGGCGGAATTGCTAAATTCCTCCAGGAAAAGGCTGATGCAATTATAAGCACACTTAACTTAAAGCCAAACACATTCGTTGCAATTTCTGCAGGTGAAAAGCTTGTTGCACAGAAGACTGCAGGCGTTCTCGTTAAAACTCTCGGTGCAACTGTTGAGGGCCATATGGACAAGGAATGTTACGAATTCTGCTGGATTGTTGACTTCCCGATGTATGAAATGGGCGAGGAATCAGGCAAGCTTGAATTCTGTCACAACCCATTCTCAATGCCACAGGGCGGGTTGGACGCACTTTTAGAGGCTGAAAAAGATATAAACAAGGCTCTCGAGCTTAACGCTTACCAGTACGACCTTGTTTGTAACGGTATTGAATTATCTTCAGGTGCTGTAAGAAATCACAACCCTGAAATTATGGTTAAGGCATTTGAAATTGTAGGGCTTGGCGAGGACGACGTTAAAGCAAAGTTCCCTGCAATGTATAACGCATTCTGCTATGGTGCTCCACCACACGCAGGTATTGCTCCTGGTGTTGACAGAATGATTATGATTCTTGCAGCCGAAGACTCTATCAGGGAAATTATTCCATTCCCAATGAACAAGAGCGCACAGGATATTATGATGGGAGCTCCGTCATTCGTTGAAGACTACCAGCTCCGTGATGTCCACATTAGGATTGACGCAAAAGAAGAATAAAATAAAACCCGGTGGAAACCACCGGGTTTTTCATTTAATATAAATCTACAATAATTTCAACGCATTTTTCAATGCCAAGTTCACCGCTGTCTAAAGCAAGATGATAGTTTCTGTAGTCTCCCCATTTTTTATCGGTGTAATACTGATAATAGGAGGCTCTTTTTTTATCCTTGTCCTTAAGGCGTTTTTCGGTTGGAACTTCTGTTTCGCCGTACTCTTTTACGATTCTTTCCGCCCTCTTTTCAAAGGATGAGTGAATGAATACGTTAAGACAGTCTGCCCTGTCCTTAAGCACATAATCGGCACATCTTCCCACGATTACACAGCTACCCTTTTTCGCAAGATCAAGGATTGTTTCAATCTGTATTGTCCACATATAGTCCTGATTGGACATCATTCCGTAAGGACGAAAATATGAAGTTTTTTCAGCCTCATTCTCGATATATTCCTTTGAAAAACCGCTTTCCTCCGCAATCTTGCTTATAATTTCGTAGTCATAGCAAGGAATTCCAAGCTTCTGGGCAACAAGCTTTCCGATTGTTCTTCCTCCGCTGCCAAACTCACGGCTTATGGTAATAACTCTGTTTTTCATAAAATCCCTCCAATCAGTTTTGTTAATTATATTATAATTTATTTGAATGCTGTTAGTCAAGATTTTTTTGTGAATATAGAAATCAAAATGAACACAATGTGCATCGCTCGAAATCCCCTCGGTTACACTGTAACTGTACCCTCACAAATGGCTTAACCGTGCGGGTTTAAGCGAGGTTCAAACCTGGTTTATACCGCCTTATCTAGCGGTTTTTCTAGCCATTTCTAACATTTTTCTAACAAAATTTCATAATTTGCTCAGTTTTTTCTCCGTCAAATCGGAGTTCAAACATATCTGGAGATGTACCCAAGTGGTTGAAGGGTCCGGATTCGAAATTGTTTGAACTTAATGGAACTTAAAACTCCGCAAACGCTGTAACAGTGCGGTTTTCAGCAATCGGTGCTGACAATAAAAAAATTCTTTTCTAATGGAATTTCTAATAAAATTTAATTTTGCTTTAAACTTTGAAAAAAGTTTAGATATATACGGACAGGTATCGAAGTGGTCATAACGGGGCGCGCTCGAAACGCGTTTGTCGGTTACTCCGGCACGTGGGTTCGAATCCCACCCTGTCCGCCAATGAGCTAACGGATTCTTAATCAGTTAGCTCTTTTTCTTTGCCATTATCCCCTCAAAAAGCCGTTATATTCGCCCTACAATTGATTTAATACATCTTACAGGTGTAACTACCCTACCTATCGCTAATAAGCGGTCATATCGGCTTATGCTGTTGGGATGTTTCCAATTAAATCTTGACATTTTATTATATTTGATATATAATATCATTAAAGTTAATCATTGAAGTTAAAAGAGGTTACGCATACTTTTTATGCGTAACCTCAATTTGTTTATTTAGGGGTTATTCCATTGTGCCGACCATTTTATTTATGTCGCCGTCTGAGTCTACAATGATGGTTTGAGTTTTACTTGGAGCCACATAGCCGAAGCCTTCGATGTAGGCTTTATTTTTTTCTTCTGTGATTTCATTTCGTATTTTAGTTTCCTCATCGGTAAGGTAGCAAGTATCCTTTGCCACAATTTCGTCATTTGGATTTATGGGTTCTTCCGGATTCTTTTCCCATTTCGCATAGAGTACATCAGGCTTGGTGAATTTGTATGTTGTTACCTGATTCTGCTTTGTTCGGGGATCGGTGAACCAACCTTTGAATGTGTAACCGTATTTTGTTGGGATATAGCTTTCTATGCTGATGCTCTCGCCATATCTTTTAGTTATTGGCCTGATAAAGCTCCCGCCGTCCGATGCGAAGGTTAAGGTTAAATTTCCTACGATTCCAAGTTCGTTATCGAATGTCACTCGGTGTTTACTGAGCCACCAGGGTTTTGCAGTTGCCGATGCAGTTGTTGTCAGCAGCATAGTTACTGCCAATGCCGTACATAATACTTTTTTCTTCATAAGATTCTTCCTCTCTGTTTTATATTACCTTTTCGGCAACACAAACATACCACAGAAGATGGCATAAGTCTACGAAGTTTTTTATAGCCCTTTTCTTTGATTAATGTGCATCATATTTTGGTATGGGGGTATGCAAAAGGAGTGAGCCTTTCGACTCACTCCTTAGTGCCATTTTGCTATTTACTTATTCGCTTCGATAAATCTGTGAAGAATCGCTGCTATTTCTGCTCTTGTAGCATTGTCAAGCGGATTGAGGGCGCTTTCTGATTTACCCTTTATCAAGCCACTGCCAACTGCCCACTGCATAGAAGGTATTGCATACTCGGAAATGCTGTCAAAATCGTCATAAGAGAGGATATTTGTGTTTTCTCCTACGCTGACATCATAATCCTTGTACTGTGCGTATCTGTGCATAATTGCCGCAATCTGTTCACGGGTGATATTGTCATTAGGTGCGAACTCGGTTTCCGATACACCGTTTACAATGCCGTTTTGTTTAGCCCATATAACTGCATTTGCATAGTATGCACCCATATCGACGTCTGCAAATGGGATGCTCTTATTAACAGCAGGTTCACCCTCTGCACGATAGAGAACTGTTACAAGCATCGCTCTTGTAAGCGTATCATTTGGAGCGAACTTATCTACTGCAACGCCGTTCATGAGATTGTTTTCGGCTACATACTGAACATCTGCAAAGAACCAATCATTTTCCTTAACATCTGTAAACGGATTTTCCCATTTATCAGTATCTACTGGGTTATCGTTTTCAGGTTCTTTTTCGATTTCAGTCCACTTTGCATAAAGTGTAAAGTTCTTTGTTACCTTTGCATCGAAATCGTAAACGGTTTTGAGTTCCTTATCTGTGTACCAACCGTCAAACTTAAAGCCGTCCTTTGTGGGAGCTGTCGGCTCTTCAAGTTTAGCGTTTCTTGTTACAGATTTGCTTGCAACGGTTGTTCCGCCGTTTGTTTCAAACTTAACGGTATATTTGCTTACACCGCCACCGCCGCCTGTGCTGCCTGTGTAATTCCACTGTGCGTAGATGGTTGTATCAGCATCAAATACTGTATCGGTTGTAATCTTCGTACCGCCGCTTGAAGCTGTGTACCAGCCCTTAAATGTGTAGCTGCCGCTTCTTGTCGGTGTAGGTAAGGTTGCGAGCTTTCCTGTTGCTTCTGTTGTAGCATTAGCCGGAGTTACAGAGCCACCGTTTGCATCAAATGTTACGGTGTAAGTCAAAGGTGCTGAAGCACCATCTGCATTTATGAGTGCCATTGCCATAGAACAATCGGGTGCAATCGCTCCGCAGGATGCTGTCGGATTGGTAGCATCGGGAGCTGAAAGCTCTGTGCCGCCGTAAAGAAGTTTTGTATCTGCTGTAAAGCTGTATCCGGTTTTAGGCTTGATCGTTATCTGAAGCAGATAGATTTCTCCGTCACGGAAAGGCGTATCGTGTACGGAAGTACCGTCAGCGTATGTGTCGCTGGTGCGTCCGGTTGAAGTATCATATCTTACCCAGAATGTACTGCTTCCATCTACTTCGGCACCAACCTTATCCACATTTGCGCTGTTGACAGGTGTTTCACCTGTAATAGGAGCAGTGATACCGCTGATTTCGATGGAGGTGATTACATTCTCAACGCCGCATACACAAGCTCCGGCGGTAAAATCATGTTCAGCATATCCGTCTTTTCCGCTGTTGTCGGTGATGGTACAGCCATTTGCAGAGCACTCATGCCAGTGGTGAGTTTCGTTCACAGACCAATCCGCAGACCAGTTGTGCTCATGTGCACCACAGGTGCAAAGACCGTTTACAAAGCTGTGTTCCGCATAATCGGGAAGTCTGCTCACATCTGCTCCCGCATCGCATCCCGAAGCGGTACACTTGCGCCAGTGATGGGTATCATTGAAGTCCCAATCGCCGGGCACGTGTACGTGGGCAATGTCATTCATGTTGATATAGATGACCGCCTGAGTACTATCGGAGGGGTTAACCATTGCAAAGGACTTGGAAAGATCAGTCGTATCAGGTGCAGGCAGAAGCTCGCTTGCAAAGTAAAACTTGCTGTCCGCAGTAAATTCATATCCAGCCGCAGCATTCAAGTAGAGCTGGAACATATACGTCTCGCCCTCGCGGAATACCACGCTGTCTACTGCGGTGTCGTCATCATATACGGGGCTGAAACTCGGAGAAACAAATCTTCCCCAATAACTGCCTTCGTCATCGACCGTCACACCGGTACCGTTTACAGTAATGCTGTTATTTGGCATTTCACCGACAACGGGTTTAGCAAGGTCACTGATGTTTACAGTATCAATGGGAGTCTTGGTTGCGGGAATATCCTCATAGGTTGCTCCAATGCGTACAGCTTCACCCGGCATGATGAATTTTGCAGTAGAGCTTGTAATGTCGCTTTCGGTGAAGCGGAGAACCTTGCCGTCACCCACAGACCATTCCTTGAACTGCTTTCCGGCTTCGGGAGGATCGGCAACGATGGTGACAGTTGCACCTGCCTCATACATACCGGTTCCGCTGCCGCCCGAAACAGAAACATAATACTCTGCAGGTCCTGTCACAGCTGTGACGGTAACGTCATGTGCGGGCATGGTGAAGGTTGCGGTCTGGCTGTTTTTATCGCCGGAGGTGAATATCAGACCATCGGTACCCTGCCATTCCTTGAACTGCATACTGGTCGAAACAAATGCGCTGATGCTGACTTCTTCGCCGGCAATGTACTCACCGTTGCCGGTACCGCCGTTGACCGTAACGGTGTATTCCTTTGCCACGGTGATTGGCTGCGTGGTGGTTTCGGTCACGCCGCCCTCAGTATAGCTGATGGTGACGGAGGTCTTGCCTGCCGCCATATCAGTGCCGTCGGTCACGGTGTAAAGAATAACAGGAGCGGTAGAACTGTCTGTATAGGTTGCGGTGACCACCATACCGGCAGGATTGAAATCTTCACCCTCGCGGTAAGCCGTCTTGGTGGGAGGAGTTGTGACGGCAATGCTGTCAAGGGTCTTTCCGCCCAGCGTGAATTCGGGGCTGACAAAGAAGCGATATCCGTAGCCGCTCGTGGCATAGTTGTCTCTGAACGGTTCCTCGCTATTCCACTGAACGCCGTTTACGGTGAATGTGGTAGCATCGGACATTGCATAATACTCTTTATCGTCGTTGCTTTTTGAACGCAACTGAACCGACAGGCGGTAGGTACCTTCTTCAAAAGTGTCTACTCCGTTGCTGCACTGCGTCCATCCGTAGATACTGGAGGCATCCTTCTTATACCAGGATGTACCCGAGATTATTACGCCCTTGGCTGCGGCATCCGTGGGATCCGTGATCGTGAAGCTGACGGCACTCGTAGTTGCACCGAGGACAGGATCGATGGTCGCAGTGGCTTCTACTGCAGAGATGTCGCCCTTCTTGGTGTATTCGGAGACATTTTCCCAAACTGCGGTTACGGTAGTATCAGCTGTAACGGTAATCTTATCGCCAACTGCCTTTTCCACGCCGTCAACACTCCAAGCCTTGAACTTCTTGCCGGAGGGCGCGGTGAAGGTGCAGGCGGGAAGCTCGTATTCACCGGAAACGCCGGTCACGGGAGTCATCGTGCCTGTACCGCTGTTAGCATCAAAGGTAACGGTGTAGGTGGTGGGGATAGACGCCGCGGGAATCTCATATGTCATCTTAATAATTGGATGTGTGATCTCTTTATCCAGAATATTGCTGTCACTTATATTAAAAGTAACTTCAGCATCGTCAGCGACCTTATAACCGCTTTCGGTCTCGTATTTGAGCCAAAGAATATATTTTTCACCGGCAACAAATGGATCTCCCTCGAAAGCGTATCCGTCTTTGTCTCTCCACTTAACGTCTATAACGTTGATACCGTCAGTATCGCTGGTTATTCCGCTTACGTCGGGGATTGCTCCTGCAACAGGTGCAACAACACCCTTAACGTTGATGGTGTCTATTATTTCATAGACATCAAAATAACATCTGCGTTCTCCTTTGGTTAAGCTATAAGCAGCACGTGGAACTCCGTTGACATTAAAGACGCAGCTGTCGGAGAACTCATATCCCGGATTCGCGACAAACTTTACATCGAGTTGGTAGCTTTCTCCTCTTACGAACTTATCGCCTGCCGTAAGAACAGGATAACTACTGCCATCTAAAAGATTCCATTTAACAACAGTTACGGTATATTTCGATTCATCAGCAGACACAATGTTAAAATCGGGGTTGGCGCCCACAACCGGCTCGGTAATGGTGGCGCTTGCCGATTCAATTATAATGTTAGCATCTTCATAGATTGCAGTTATGGTAACATTATTAGCAGGCATATAGAAGAAAATAGATCTGCTTTCAGAAGTGGTGGTAGATAAGCCCTCTATCTGCCACTCCTTGAATTTCTTTCCTTCAGGATCAGGATCTGCGGTGACAGTAACCTCTGTACCCACTGTATAAGGACCTGCGGGCGAAGCAGTACCGCCGGTTACGGTAACGGTGTAGGTGGTGGCTGTCCGTGCCACAATATAAGGGCTGAAGCTATCAGATGTAAATGTCATAGTAGCAGACTCTCCGTCTATTACTACTGTAACACCCTCAACCTCTTCTGCTGTTCCGTCTGCCAATATGTGATACAAA
>JAGAIJ010000102.1 GCA_017626595.1 Clostridia bacterium
AGAAGATATTTGAAAATACACTTTTGTGGGGGATTTTAACCCTTGTATTTGCGGGAGTTGCATCATTGTCAGTTTTTGTTTGTTCAAGACTTAATTCTTTCCCGCCTTACTATTTTGTAACTGATTCAAACACTTTGCTTGCGGTTTTAGTGGGTGTTTCATCATTCCTTTTATTCAAAAATCTTAAGATTAGAAACAGCAAGGTTATAAACACAATATCACAGACCTGTTTTGGTGTTTTGCTTATTCATGCAAACAGCGAATTGATGAGAAACTTTTTATGGAAGGATATTCTTGACAATGTAGGGATGTATTCTTCAGAATTTTTAGTTCCACATGCTTTCCTTAGTGTGTTTGGTGTTTTTGCGGTGTGTTCTGTTATCGACTTATGCAGGATTTATCTTATAGAGACTCCGTTTTTTAAGTTGTGGGATAAAAAGTATGATAAGTTTTCAGACTGGTATAAAAAGAAAGAAGAAAAGGTTTTAAATTTTATTCAGGTTAAAGATGCTTCGGAGGAGTAATTATGGACGTTTTTATTGAATATCTTGCTAAAAGAAAGACTACTTTTGTTGATACAATTATTGCTGTTTTATCGGTGATTTTTGGAATTTTAGGCGCAATTTCACTTTTCTGGCTCGGGTTTATCCTAAGCCTTTCAATTCCTTTTGCAGGTTTCTTCCTTGTGCTTTTGGGAGTTGCTGTTATCTATGGAATGATAAAGGTTATCGGAGCTTTGAATGTTGAATATGAATATGCAATCACCAACGATGAGCTTGATATTGACAAGGTTGTAAACAGACGAAAGAGAACAAATATGATAAGCTGTACTTTAAGACGCCTTGAGTGGTTTGGTATTGCCAATGACGAGCTTTGCGACAAGTATTTTGATGATAAGAACATCAGAAACATTTATGCCTGCACTGACCCGTCAGGCGGTTATCACTACATAGTTACTGAGGTTGATTTAGAAAAGGTTATGGTGCTTTTTAACCCTAACGAAAAGATGGTTGAGCATATTAAAAATCTCAACAGAGATAAGAAATTTTTGGTTTAAGGAGAATGACTCGTGTTTGATAGCGAAAGAACCTGGACAGAAATAAATTTAGACGCTCTGGCAAGTAACATCAGAAATATTAAAAACCTTTTAAAGCCTGAAACAAAGGTTTTGGGGGTTGTTAAGGCTGATGCTTACGGTCATGGTGTGTCCACAGTCTGCCGTACAATGATTGAAAATGGCGTTGACAGGTTTGCTGTGTCCTTTATAAATGAGGCTATTGAGCTTCGCAAATACGGCTTTGACAACACAATACAGCTTTTAGGTTATTCGCCTCTTGGAACAATTCCGCTTTTGGTGAAGTATGACATTATTCCTGCTGTCTTTGACTATGAAAATGCCCTTGCAATTTCCGCGGAGGCTGTGAAACAGGGAAAAACTGTTAAAATTCATTTTAAGGTTGATACGGGAATGGGAAGAATCGGATTCCGTTACATAGACGATTTATCCGAAAAGGAAGAGTCTGTTGCTGAAATGCTTAAAATTTCAGCTCTGCCGAATATTGAAGTAGAGGGGATTTTTACTCATTTTGCAACCTCTGATGAGGTTGACCGCAGTTTTACGGATTTGCAGTACAATAGATTTTGTGAGTGTATAGATGCCCTGAAAAATAGAGGTCTTAAGATTCCTGTTTGTCATTGCTGTAACAGTGCAGGGATTATAAACTATCCTGAATATCAGATGGATATGGTAAGACCGGGAATTATTCAGTATGGACTTTATCCTGCCGAGGATATTGACAGGGAAAGGATTTGTCTTACACCTGTTATGGATTTTAAGACAAGAATTTCACATATAAAAATAATTGAAAAGGGTGATACCGTAAGCTACGGAAAAACCTTTGTTGCAACTGAAAAGATGAAGCTTGCAACTATTCCTGTGGGGTATGCTGACGGTTTTTCAAGACATCTGTCAGGAAAGGGAGAAGTTCTTGTAAGGGGATTCCTTGCGAAAATTGTAGGAAGAATTTGTATGGACCAGTGTATGATTGATGTAACTCATGTCAATAATATTAGTGTTGGCGATGAAGTTACTGTTTTTGGTAAAAATCTTCCGATTGAAAAAATTGCTGATATGTCAGGCACAATCAACTATGAGGTTACCTGCCTTATCGGTAAGAGAGTTCCCCGAATTTATCTGTCCGACGGAATTGTTGTGGGCACAAAAGACCTTATTACTGATTAGTAATATCAGGGACACGCTGTTTTGCGTATAGTATAGTATGAGGTTGGAGGGAGCCTTATGGAAGAAAAGAGAAAGACCACCTATGAAGAGCTGAAAAAGGGCTACGAGGAAATGGCAAAACTCAACATAGCGCTCGCCAACGAGGCTGTGCAGTCTGATAACGAAGCACAAGCCCAATACGAACTATATGTAGCGGAGCGTGAATGACTTGAATGTAAAAAGAGGAGATATTTATTATGCTGATTTAAGCCCTGTTGTGGGCTCGGAGCAAGGCGGAATACGCCCTGTTTTAATAATTCAGAATGATATTGGAAATAAATACAGTCCCACAGTTATTGCAACTGCAATTACATCACAGATTAACAAGGCGAAAATGCCTACTCATATTGAGCTAGGAGCTAATGAGTACGGTCTTTCCAAGGATTCTGTTGTGCTTGCAGAGCAGATAAGGACTATTGACAAAAGACGTCTGAAAGAAAAAATCGGGCACGTTGAAGATGAAAAAATGGCTAAGGTTAACGAGGCTTTAGAAATTAGCTTTGGCCTTATTTAGGAGGAAAAATGATGAAAAAGTTTGTTGAAATTTTAGTTGTTTGTTTAGTTGGACTTTCTGTTATTGCTTTTGCTGATGCAGGCTCATCCAATGACCCCCTTATTTCCCTCAGCTATATCGAAAACACATTAAAGCCACAGCTTGAAAAATACATAGACTCAAAGATTGGTTCTATGGACAACTCCTATGATGATTATGTGCCATCAACATCCGGGGACAAGTTTACTGTGGTTAATTTCTCAAAGGGTGACAGGATTATCTGTGAAGCTGGAACTGAACTTATTCTCCGAATGGGACAGGGTGTAATTATTGCAACACCAAAGGGCGGACTTGCAGATACAACTGCGGGCTATGATTTGCCTGACGGAGCACTTATGCCGTCCAACCATCTCCTTATTGTCCCTGTTGCCGACGGAAGAGGCTTGCTTGCAACAAGCGATGGAATTGTTATGATAAAAGGCGGATATTCCATCGAATAATGAATAAAATTCTCCGAAATGGTGCATAATATTTTTGTGCGGAATGGGATACATACAGCGTTACTTTCCCAGGTAGCGCTGTTTTTTTATGATTGGAGAGAATTTGATGTCCAAATATATTGTAAGGAAAGCTGAAAGGCTGTGCGGGGCTGTGAAAATAAGCGGTTCTAAAAATTCTGCCTTGCCGATTATTGCAGCGTCAATGCTTGCAGAGGGGGAGACTGTTTTATATAACGTGCCCCGGCTTACAGATATTGAAAATATGTGCGGTATTATACGCTGTCTTGGGGGAAGCTGTCAGTGGAGTAACGATGAGCTTCACATTTCCTTCAGGAAACCAAAAACCTATATTGCACCCTATGAGCTTGTAACAAAATTCCGTGCCTCATTTCTTCTGATTGCACCTATGCTTATAAGAGTGGGTAAGGTGCAAATTCCTCTGCCGGGAGGTTGTCCTATAGGGGCAAGGCCTATTGATTTGCATCTTAAGGGGTTTACTGCCCTGGGGGCGAAAATTACGCAGGGACACGGCTTTATAGAGGCTAAAGCAAGGAAATTGTGCGGAACGAGAATTTACCTTGATTTTCCCAGCGTTGGAGCTACCGAAAATATTATGATTGCCTCGGTAATGGCAGAGGGGGAGACTGTTATTGAAAATGCGGCTACTGAGCCTGAAATTTCCGACCTTGCAGATTTTCTCGTTAAAATGGGAGGTAAAATTCAGGGGGCAGGAACAGACAGAATTGTAATAGAGGGAGTAAGCCGTTTAAAAGCTGTGTCACACAAAATAATCCCCGACAGAATTGAGGCGGGGACTTATCTTACTGCGGGGGTTATGTGTCGGTCGGATATTACAGTTGAAGATGTAATTCCTGAACACATTAAGCCTGTTATGGCAAAATTTTCCGAAATGGGAATTGAGGTTTTTGAGAATGAAAATTCTGTAAGAATTATTTCTCCGTCAAAATTCAGGCATACAGATATTAAAACCTTGCCTTTCCCGGGATTTCCTACGGATATGCAGTCACAGTTTACTGCACTTATGTCTGTGGCAGAGGGGACAAGTCTTATTGTGGAAACTGTTTTTGAAAACAGATTTTTGCACATTCCTGAACTGAGCCGAATGGGTGCTAAAATCAAAGTGGACGGCAGGACTGCTATTGTGGACGGCACAAAAACTCTTACGGGGGCAAAGGTTAAAGCCTCGGATTTAAGAGGAGGAGCGTCTTTGGTTCTTGCGGGACTTGTGGCAGAGGGCGAAACTGAAATTGACTGTATCGAGCATATTGAAAGAGGTTATGAAAATTTTGGAGAGAAATTACGAAGTCTTGGGGCAGATATTATAAAAATACAATAAAAAAAGCAGGTGTTATACCTGCTTTTTATGTAGAAATTTATCTCTTTAATTCGTCACGGTTACTCTTAACTGTAACAACACACTGTTCAAGCTCGCGGAGAACGTTTGTAACAACTCTTTCAACATTCTCGAGGAGATAGTCTGTGTATTCGATTGACGCGTCCTTTGTAGCCTTTGACTCGGA
>JAGAIJ010000103.1 GCA_017626595.1 Clostridia bacterium
GAATTCAAGTGATGTGAGGTGAAGCTTCTCGCACAGAGCCTGTCTTAAAGCCTTACCTCTTTCAGTGCTTCCGTCGGAGTATTCCCCGATATACTTAAGCCCCTCTTCTCCCTCAAGCTCAACGATAGTAGCTCTTGTAATTAAATCCATATCACTTGTAGAGCGTGAGAAGTTAAGATATTTACAGCCATACATAATCGGAGGACAAGCAGACCTC
This sequence comes from Clostridia bacterium, assembly GCA_017626595.1. Lineage (GTDB taxonomy): Bacteria > Bacillota > Clostridia > Monoglobales > Monoglobaceae > RGIG8709. The sequence continues at coordinate 218 of JAGAIJ010000103.1, forward strand.
ATATGAACCTCAAGGGCTCCGTTTTCATAGAGGAAGTCAACAGTCTCTCTCATCTGAGTTCCTCTTACGATTGAGTCATCGACAAACAAAAGCTTTCTGTCCTCAATAAGGTCCTTAACAGGAATCTGCTTCATCTTTGCAACTCTGTTTCTCTCCTGCTTGGAAGATGGCATAAAGCTTCTTGGCCATGTAGGAGTATATTTGATAAATGGTCTTGCAAAAGGAATATGGCTTTCGTTAGCATATCCGATTGCGTGCGGAGTACCCGAGTCAGGCACACCTGCAACAAAGTCAACCTCAGGGAGCGTACCCTTTTCTCTTTCAGACTTAGCCATAAGCTGACCATTTCTGCATCTCATAACCTCAACATTTACATTTTCGTAATCAGAGGTTGAGAAACCGAAGTACGACCAGAGGAAAGCACAAACCTTCATCTTTTCATTTTTCTCTTTAAGAACAGTCATGCCCTCAGGTGAAAGTTCAACAATTTCTCCTGCTCCCAGAGAGTAATAATCCTCATAATCAAGCTTGTGATAAGCAAAGGATTCAAAGGAAGCACAAAAGCCTCCCTCATTTCGTCCTATATGAACAGGAATTCTTCCGTCCTTATCTCGCGCAGCAATAATATTGCCGTCATCCTTAAGGATAATAATTAAAGCAGTGCCCTCAATAACATCCTGTGCAAAAGAAATTCCTTCTTCAAAGGATGATTTTTCATTTATGAGAGCAGCCAAAAGCTCTGTTGAGTTAACAATACCGCTGGACATAGCACTGAGCTGTCCAACATTTTTAACGTATTGGTCAACAAGCTTCTCCCTGTTTTTAATAACACCCACAAAACAAATGGCATAAAGTCCAAGCTTTGACCTTACAATGAGTGGCTGTGGGTCAGTATCGTTGATACTGCCGATAGCAGCCGTCCCCTCCATCTGTTCAAAAACCTTTTCAAATTTAGTTCTGAAAGGTGAGTTTGAGATATTGTGAATTTTTCTCTGAAGTCCGCGTTCTTTATCGAAAACAGCAATTCCCGCGCTGGAAGTACCCAGGTGGGAATGATAGTCAGTTCCGAAAAATACATCGGATATTACACTGTCTTTTCTGGTTGCACCAAAAAATCCGCCCATTATTTACATCCTTTCTGATGCTGAAATTTAGTTGTTGAAGAAAAGCTTTGAAAGAGTCATTGGGTCAATGTACTCGCCATTCTTATATACACGCATATTGCCTGAAGCAATTTCGTCAATAAGGATAACTTCGCCATCCTGATCGTAACCGAATTCAAACTTAATATCGTAAAGGTCAAGACCCTTTTCCTTAAGGTCATCAGCAACAATCTTAGTAATCTTCTGAGTCATATCCTTCATATCGTCATACTGCTTAGCAGTCATAACGCCAAGGTCAACAAGTCCGTCTTTTGTTACGAGTGGGTCGCCCTTTTCATCGTTCTTGAAAGTCATTTCAACATAAGCAGGTAAATCAGCGCCTTCTTCAATGTAGTCGCTGTATCTTCTGAAGAAGCTTCCTACAGCCTTGTAACGGCAGATAACTTCAAGTCCCTTACCGAATACCTTAGCAGGAACAACTTCCATAGTTGTATCGTCTAAGTTAGCGTTAATATAGTGTGTTTTAATTCCAGCAGCGTTAATCTTTTCAAAGAAATAGATTGACATTCTGAGGTTTACATCGCCAACACCGTCAATTGTAAGTCCAACTGAGTTTTCACCTGGGTCAAAAACGCCGTCTTTACCTGTGCAATCATCTTTGAACTTAAGTAAAACGTTGCCGTTTTCAAGTGCAAATACGTCCTTTGTTTTTCCTGTGTAGATAAGTTTCATAATAAATTTCCCCTTTATATAAAATATTAAATTATTTACAGTGATAAATTTGCGTCCTTTGTAAGAACAGCCTTTGAGTCATTAACTCTTTTTCCGTCAAGCTTCTTTGCAAGTTCAGGGTCAGCTACCGCAAGAATCTGAATTGCAAGGAGAGCCGCGTTAGCTCCGCCGTTGATTGCAACAGTAGCCACAGGAATACCTGTAGGCATCTGAACAGTAGCCAAAAGTGCGTCCATACCGTCTAAAACAGAGGACTTGCAAGGAATACCGATAACAGGTAATGTTGTGTTAGCTGCAATAGCACCTGCAAGGTGAGCCGCCATACCTGCTGCCGCAATAATAGCACCGAAGCCATTTTCTCTTGCATTCACAGCAAAATCACGAGCCTCTACAGGTGTACGGTGAGCAGAATAAATGTGAACCTCGTAAGGCACATCAAATTCTTTAAGTACATTAACAGCCTTTTCGATGATAGGTAAATCGCTGTCGCTACCCATAATAATACCAACTTTTTTCATACAAAAACCTCCTAAAAAATAAAAAGACACACTATGACTGTAAACGTTCAAAGTGTGCCCAGACGGTCGGCAATAAAAAAATTTCTGTTTCATTGCGGTGCTCCGCATAACTCCGTCAGTTACAGAATTTTTTGATGGTTAAATTATAACATAATTGCCGTAGTTTGTCAATGAAAGTTGTATTAAAATTTTTAATGTTTTCTAACATTTTTTTGTGTATTTTTTTGTCTGTTTTTGTGTATTTTTAAGTCCCCGAATTTAATCCTCAATGACCTCAACGTAAAAGCTCATAGGTCTGAAGCCGTCGTTACAGGAAACCATAGCAGAATATGGATTTTTCATCCAGCCGTCAAAGAAGTTTCCGCCACCCTTTGCAAGCTCAAGCACAAAAGGATAAACCGACTCCCAGGCACTACTGCAAAAGCCCTCAGGCATCTGTGCGTCAACAGAGATAAATACACTGCCAACCTCCATATCGCAATGATTTTTAATAGGATTTTCGTAAAGTTCCATAAGGTCATTATGCCAATGCTGTTTCATAGCAGTAATTTTGCATTTTTTCATAAAAATACCTCCTAAAAATATCTGTATTTCTTTCTCCTGATAACCACAAATAAAAGTGTAAGCAAAACAGCCAAAACCTCTGCCACAACGTTAGAAATCCATATTCCGTCAAGCTTCCAGAAAACAGGGAAAACAAGAATTGCAATAAGCTGAAAAATAAGGGTTCTGAAAAAGGATATAATCGCAGATGTAAGTCCGTCGTTTAAGGCTGTGAAAAATCCCGAGCCAAATATTGCAAATCCTGAAAACAAAAAGGAAAAAGAAAAGATAAAAAATCCTCTTAATGTCATCTCGAGAAGCGCCTTGTCATACCCTACAAACAAATAGGAAAATGGATAAGCAACAACCTCTGACAGGATAAACATCCCCAAAGACAGTACCCCGATAATCACAGAGCTTTTCTTTAATAAGCTTTTAAGTTCCCTGTAATTTTGCGCTCCATAATGGAAGGAAATCACAGGCGCAATCCCAACGGAATAACCGATAAAGGCAGATATAAAAACAAAGTTCACATACATTAAAACTCCGTAAGCAGCCACTCCGTCCTCCCCTGCAAATTTCAGGAGCTGGATGTTGTATAAAATACCCACAAGGGACATGGAGATGTTGCTTAAAAGCTCCGAGGAGCCGTTTGTAACGGTCTTAAACAGCGCACGGAAATCAGGCAAAGCCTTGCCAAGCCTCAAAATTGAGCCTTTTGAAAATCCGAAATAGAAAAGGGGAATAACCCCGCCCACAACCTGACTGAGAGCAGTGGCAACTGCAGCCCCCTCGATTCCGAAGTGGAAAACAGCCATAAAAAGCCAGTCAAAAACCATATTTGTAACCCCTGATAAAACCGTTGAAACAAGGCCTAAAACAGGCTTTTCAGCAGTTACAAAAAAGGTCTGAAATTCAAACTGAAGAAGTAAAAAAGGGAGTCCTAAAAGGAGAATTCTCGCATAAACCACAGCGTCAGCGTGCATCTGCCCCTCTGCGCCCATAAGGGATGCAAGGTCAGGCAAAAAAACAATGCCCACGAATGCCAAAATAACACCCACCGCAACACTTAAATAAACAATAAAAGAAAAAATCCCGTTGGCTTTTTCAGGTTTCCCCTCGCCCATAGTCCTTGCTATAACAGCGCTTCCCCCTGCACCGAACATAAATCCGAAACAGCCTAAAATCATAATCACAGGATAAATAAAGTTAATAGCAGCAAAAGGAATTTTACCAACATAATTGGACACAAAGAATCCATCTACAACGCCGTAGATGGATGTAAAAATCATCATGATAACAGATGGAATTGTAAAGCGTAAAAGCTTTTTGTAGTTAAAATGTTCTGAAAGCTGAATGTTCATAAAGCCTTAAGAATCCTTTCTGAATGTTGTCCAAAGGTCTCCTAAAGTAGAAATAAGTACAATACTGCCAATTATGTTACAGTATAAAACCGCAACACTCTTTACGCATATAAAATAAGGGAGCATAAATGCAAAAAATCCTGAAATTTTGTTAAGAACTGTGTGATTACTCAGGAACTTATGATGTTTAAAAGCAGTATAAATGTAAGTTACAGCTCTTATGATAACAATAATCCAGAAAATAACCCAGATATACTGCGGAAGAATTCCAAGTAAAACAGGAAGAATTTTCACAAGCATAACCCCGTATAAAAGCAGGTCAGCAACGCTGTCAAGCTTTGCGCCGAAGGGGCTCTGTGTGTTGGTTTTTCTTGCAATAGTTCCGTCTATTGCATCTGTAAAGCCTGTAAGAGAATAAATTATAAAAAATTCTTTTGTAAAGGGCGCAATAAATAAAAGAACTGCAGTCCCCACAATTCTAAGGCTTGTTATTATATTTGCAATTGTAAAAATCGTGCTAAACATATTTCACCTCAAAGAGATAAATCTCTATACTATAAGAATACCATAATTTTCCAAAGTGTCAAGAGCAAAATCCCTGTAAACTTAACAAAACAGCTGAACTAAAAGCACCATTACGCAACAGATAACTGAAACAGGAAACAACCCAAGGCCCCACCAGGCACAGAATACCCCTACAACAAGAGCAAACATCCCCGGAATAATGGAATCAGCAGTCTGCATAATCGCAGGGAAAGTCATAACAGCCAAAGTCACATAAGGAACATAATAGAGAAAAGAGCGTATAAAAACGCTTTTAATAGGCTTTCTGATTAAGGTAAGAGGCAGAACTCTTATGGAGTATGTAACCAGAGCCATAACAAGAATGTAAATGTATGTATTCATCACGCCTCTTCCTCCTTTTTAGGGAAACAAACTGCTGCCACAGCCGAGATAATCAGGGTAAGAATTATAATCTTAAAGCCTGATGAAATCCCTGAAAAAACAGGAATAATTTCCATAAGTCCCGAAAGCAAAAAGGCAGAAACCACGCAGCCAAGCACAACCTTGTCCTTCTTACCAGCAGGGATAATAATCGCAAGAAACATGCCGTAGAGCATAACAGAAAATCCGCTTACAATATACCGTGGAAGAAGATTACCCACTATGATACCTAAAACAGTGCCCACCGCCCAGAAAGGCACAGAAGAACACATGGCCCCATAAAAGTAGGCGGGCTTTAAGTATCCGTCACAGGACACAGCCAATCCAAAAAGCTCGTCGGTTACATCAAAGCCTATTAAAAGCCTGTGACCAAGTTTTAAGTCAGGAGAAAGCTTCTGACTTAAGGCACAGCTCATAAGAAGATAGCGTGCATTAGCTACAATCATCATAGCAATCATAGTTATAATGCCTGCATTTTCTTCAATAACCTTAATTCCCGCATATTCCCCTGCGGATGCATTATTTAATATACTTATCAAAAACCCCTGAAAAGGATTCATACCAATTCTCTGACAGGCGATGCCAAGACTGAAGCTTACAGCAAGATATCCAAGCCCAACAGGAATAGCATCTTTGAATCCCTTAAGGAAAAACTTTTTATTCATAGCAAAATTTCATCCTCTCAAGTGGCAATTATAACATAATATTTCCAAAAAGTAAATAAAAGGACAAAATTTTTCTTCCAAACACCTCCCACAAACCTACTCCTCGCA
>JAGAIJ010000104.1 GCA_017626595.1 Clostridia bacterium
AACAGCAAACTTCTTTATCCGTGAAAATGAATCTTCGCCTTCAGGCTTAATTGACATAAGAAAATTCAAAGGGTCAGTAACCCTCATTGAGTTTTCAAATACTAATATGTCTGAATTTGATATACATACTATGTAATCGTCAGTAATGTATGACTGTATAAGGTTTCCTGATCCAGCGGAAAGGTTTGCTCTGACATCCCATGTCATAACAACAGAATCAGTCTGAAGGTCTAAGACCTTCAGACTTTTTCCTGAAGTAACAAAAGCATAATTTCCCCACTGGGATACTGAGGTTGCATCAATGCTTGAACCAAAATTCTGGTTTCTTACATTTTCAACCACGTCTGATGTGCTTACAGCATCTACAACTAACGGAGTACAAACCATGCAAACAAATACTGATATCAGTAATATCATACTTGTTAAGCGCTTCATTTAGTTTCCTCCAATCATTATGCCCAATTATTTAGTTTAAAGTGAATCTTATTTAGATTCGAGCCAAGCGTCAAACTGAATCTGAAGATTTTCAATAACGTCATCTACATGAGCGTCCTTGAGTTTCTTCTGGATTGCAGCAAGACCGTATTCAGGGTCGTCGATTTCAGGGTAACCTGAACCTAAGAGACCTGCGTATGTGTTACAGATTGAGTTAACAGAAAGGATGTAGCCTTCAACCTCAGATGTATCAGGTGTGAAACCGAAACATACTGAGAAGTCAGCTTCATTATTCCATTTTTCAAACTTTTCGTACTTGTCATCCTTTTCTGTTGCTAAGAGGTAACTGATAAGGTTGTTACCTGTGGCCCAGTTCTGGTTGAGGTACATTGAAAGGTAGTTTTCATCCTGAACAACTTTACCTTCTTCGTTGAGTGTATAGTGTTTTCCTTCAATACCGTATGTAATTAAGTTCTTAACTTCTGGGTCTGTGTTCCAGAGCTGCATAAAGAGAAGGTCGTCTTTAGCATTGATTGTCTTTGCATATACAGCAAAGATAGAACCACGAACTGAAGTATTTGTAATTTCAACAGGTGATACCATGATAGGAATTCTTGTTTCCTTAGCATAATATGTCTGGATATCTTCGTTACCAGGTGCATAGCTTACGAATGCCATACCAGCGCCACGGCCGTACCAAGCGCCTGAACCGAGGTGTACGTCTTCAGCGATATAGCCCTTGTTATACCAATCCTTCATAAGCTTTACATATTCTTCGTATTCAGGTGTGAAGTAAAGATGCTGAATTGTCTTGCCATCCTTCTTATTAATTACGAAGTTATCAACAACTGTATCGAAGTAGTAGTTCTTGAAAAGGTTTTCTGTCTGGATTGATGTGCCTGCGCAGTAACCTCTTCTGCCGTTATCCATCTGTGCCTTGATAACTGGTTCCAGTTCTTTAAGTTCGTAAACTCTGTCAATATCATATTCAAAGCCTGCAGCGATAGCATCATTCATAGATTCTTCATCTGTATATACAGCCCACTGTTCACCCATTTCCTTGAGTGTAGGTACACCGTAGAGACCGCCGTCGATTGTAACACCTTCCCAGAACTTTGTATCAGGGTAGAGGTTATAAAGGTCAGGAGCGTACTTTGGAAGAATTTCAGAAATATCGTAGTAAGCGCCCTGACGAGCTCTTGTAACGAATGTAGCACCACTATCCCAACCGATATCCATCTGTTCGTCTGATGCAAGCATCATAGGAAGCTTTGTTGAGAATTCAGTAGGACCGAACTGTACGATTTCTACACTAACGCCGATTTTTTCCTGAACCATCTTATCGAGTGTATCAGATACGAGCTGTGTATCTGTACCTCTCTGGTCCTGGAAGAATACTCTTAATCTGCCGTGTTCATTAAATTCGTTTCCGCAACCTGCGAGGAGTGTTCCAAGCATACATACCACAGTAACAACCGCAGCAATCTTAATAAACTTTTTCATAGTTTTTCTCCTTCTGCACATAAGTGCATATATATAATGTTTAATAATTTACAAATTAACCCTTAACTGAA
>JAGAIJ010000105.1 GCA_017626595.1 Clostridia bacterium
ATTCGGTGAAGATGACGCAAGAGTTGGCAAGGACAACGGCCTCGGCTTCTTAAACCTTGTAAATACACAGGGTAATATGGTTGACGAAGTTGAACCTTGGAAGGGTATGTTTGTTAAGGACGTTGATAAGCACGTTATCCGCGACTTAAAGGACAGAAATCAGCTTTTTGAAGTAATTCCATTTGAACACAGCTACCCATTCTGCTGGAGATGTGACACACCTCTCCTCTACTATGCTTGTGACACATGGTTTATCAAGATGTCTTCAATCCGTGACAGACTTCTTAAGAATAACGATACAGTTAACTGGATGCCTGACAATATCAAGCACGGTCGTTTCGGCAACTTCCTTGAAAATGTAATTGACTGGGGTCTTTCCCGTTCAAGATACTGGGGTACACCTCTTCCTATCTGGGAATGTTCCTGCGGACACAGAGAATGTATCGGTTCAATTGCTGAGCTTAAGGAAAAGGGACAGAATGTTCCTGAAAATATTGAACTTCATAAGCCTTATGTAGATAACGTATTCCTTACTTGTCCGCAGTGTGGCAAGGATATGAAGAGAGTTTCTGAAGTTATCGACTGTTGGTTCGACTCAGGTTCAATGCCATTTGCACAGTGGCACTATCCATTTGAAAACAAGGAAATCTTCGACCAGAACTTCCCTGCAGACTTCATCAGTGAAGCTATCGACCAGACAAGAGGCTGGTTCTACACACTTATGGCAATCTCAACACTTATCTTCGACAAGGCTCCATATAAAAACGTAATCGTTTTAGGTCATGTTCAGGATAAGAACGGTCAGAAGATGAGTAAGCATAAGGGTAACGTTGTTAACCCTTGGGATGTTCTTAATAAGCAGGGTTCTGACGCTGCCCGTTGGTACTTCTATTCTAACTCAGCGCCATGGCTCCCTAACAGATTCTTCGACGAAGCTGTTTCCGAGTCACAGAGAAAGTTTATGGGAACTCTCTGGAACACATATGCGTTCTATGTTTTATACGCTGATATCGACAACTTTGACCCTACAAAGTACACACTTGATAAAGATAAGATTTCAGTTCTTGATAAGTGGATTTTATCAAAGCTCAATAAAACAATTACATCTGTTGACAACTTCTTAATGAACTATAAGATTACAGAAGCAACAAGAGTTATAAATCAGTTCACAGACGAACTTTCAAACTGGTATGTAAGACGTTGCCGTGAAAGATTCTGGGCATCAGAGCTCACAGAGGATAAAATCAATGCTTATATGACACTTTATACAGTATTGGTTGAATTCTCAAAGGTATGTGCTCCGTTCATTCCATTTATGACTGAACAGATTTACCAGAACCTTGTTTTATCAGTTGATAAAGACGCAACAGAAAGTATTCACCTTTGTGACTTCCCTGTGGCAAATCCTGAATTTGACTTCCCTGAAGTTGAAGAGGATATGGATACAATCAGAAAGATTGTAATGCTTGGTCGTGCCTGCAGAAATACTGCAAATGTAAAGAACAGACAGCCAATCAGCACAATCTTCGTTCAGACAAAGGAAAAGGTTAATACAGATTATAACTACATCATCTTAGAAGAGCTTAACGTTAAGAATGTTGAATTTGTTGAAGACGCAAGTCAGTTCATCTCATACAACTTCAAGCCACAGCTTCGTACAATGGGACCAAAGTACGGTAAGATTGTAAAGGCTATCTTTGAGGAAGTAAACAAGATGGACGGCGCTGAAATTATGGCAAAGCTTAACGCAGGCGATACAGTAAGCCTCGTTGTTGAAGGCACAGACGTAACATTCAGCGCTGAAGACGTACTTGTTGAAACAATCAAGAAAGACGGCTATGTTTCCGAAACAGACGCAGGTTGCACAATCGTTCTTGATACAAATCTCACACCTGAACTTTTAGAAGAAGGCTTCGTAAGAGAGCTTATCAGTAAGATTCAGACAATGAGAAAAGACAGCGGTTTCGAAGTACAGGATAACATCAAGATTGGATTTGTCGGTTCCGACAACATCAAGGGAATTTTCGAAAGAAATAACGAAGAAATTTCCGCACAGACTCTTGCAAAGGAAATCTCCGAAGGAGTTTGTGAATGTGCAAAGGAATGGAACATAAACGGCGAAAAAGTTTCAATCTGCATTAAGAAAATCTAATAAAAAAAGCCCTTGAATTTTCAAGGGCTTTATCTTTTGAATGGTATATCATATTCAATTCCGCATCTGCACACATAGTTAAAGGCAAAGTTTCTGACATTTTCCTTGTTTATGGAAAATGCGACCTCTTCACAGGTCTGGCAAATGTATTTATGTTCATCCCTGTATAAAGGCCTGTGCGGTTTTGTGAGCACAGGCATCTTGTCACGGTAGATTTCAAAATATACGTCCTGACCACAGTTGCAAAGTGCCCAGAACTTCATATATTTATATCCCTGCGGATTGAGAAAACCTAAAACAGCGTTACAGCTACTGCAACAAAATAGTCCGCCGTTTCTTCTGTGAAAATACATATCCGCAAGGTATTTGTTAATTACTCTCATAATTTTGCCTTTCTTGTACCAGGAATTTAAGATTTTATCTTGCAGGTCAAGAATAAAAATGTTATAATAGTTTTATTATAGGTTTAATTTTGGTGATTGTCAATGAAAATAAAAATCATAGGTGCAGGTCTTGCAGGTTGCGAAGCCGCATGGCAGATTGCAAAGCAGGGAATTGAAGTTGAGCTTTGGGAAATGAAGCCTGAAAAATACTCCCCTGCCCATAAAAGTGAAAACTTTGCAGAGCTTGTCTGCAGTAACTCCTTAAGAGCCGACGGAATACATAATGCCGTAGGTCTTTTAAAAGAAGAAATGCGAAAATTCGGTTCTCTGATTATGGAGTGCGCTGACCTTACAAAAGTTCCCGCAGGGGGAGCTTTGGCCGTTGACCGCGAGGGATTTTCAAAGGCAGTTACAGACAAAATAAAATCCCACCCGTTAATTACTGTAAAATACGGTGAGGTTACTTCAATCAACGAAGATGAATATACAATTATCGCCGCAGGCCCGCTTGCCTCCGAGGGCATAATTGATGATATAAAGAGGCTTACAGGCGGTGACTACCTCCACTTCTTTGATGCAGCCGCACCGATTGTAACCCTTGAATCAATTGATATGAATAAGGCATTCCGCGGTGCCCGTTACGGCAAAGGCGGAGACGATTATATAAACTGTCCTATGAATAAAGATGAATACCTTTTATTCAGGAATGAGCTTATCAGGGCTGAGGCTGCTCCTCTTCACGAGGGAGTTGAAAACCCTAATGTTTTTGAGGGCTGTATGCCAATTGAAATTATGGCTATGCGTGGCGAAGACACAATGCGTTTTGGTCCGCTTAAACCAGTTGGACTTACAAATCCTCACGATAATTCAAGACCATACGCTGTTGTCCAGTTAAGACAGGACAACGCTGACGGCACACTTTATAATATTGTTGGTTTCCAGACACATCTTAAATTCGGGGAACAAAAAAGAGTTTTCGGACTCATTCCGTCCCTTGAAAATGCAGAATTTGTCCGCTACGGCAAGATGCACAGGAATACCTATATAAACTCACCCGGAATAATGACAAACACATATAATCTTATAAAATATCCTAAAATATACTTTGCAGGACAGATTACAGGTGTAGAGGGCTACATTGAGTCAGCCTCCTCAGGAATGGTTGCAGGAATAAACTGTGGAAGAGAGGTTCTTGGAAAAGAAAAGCTTGTATTTTCAAGCAATACCGCTTTAGGTTCACTTTCAAATTATATTTCAAACACAGCTGTAACTGATTTTCAGCCTATGAATGTTAATTTTGGTATTTTTAATCCTTTAGGTGAGAGAATAAAGGATAAGAAAGAAAAGGCAGAACGCTTTGCAGAAAGGAGTTTTAAGGAACTGGATGAATTACTACAGAAATAGTGCCACAGGCTATTCAAAGCCAAAAAGATGGCCTAAAACCCTGATTTTAGTTATATTTGTTTCTATAGTTGTATTTATTGCAACAAAATTCGGAAATAACATAGTTGATTTTATCAACAGCAGTAAAATTCCTGAAGGTAAGTGGCACGAAAACAATATGGTTGTTGCCCACGCTTTAGGTACAATCGACGGAAGAACCGAGACAAACTCCAAGGAGGCTCTTAAAGAAAGCTACAAACGAGGCTTCAGGGTTTTCGAGGCAGACCTGTCCCTCACCTCCGACAACGAGCTTGTGCTCCGCCACGATTTTGACGACAACTCCTATTATAACTTCGAGCAGGACAAAACCTATACTCCTCACCTGACAAAAAACGAGTTTTTATCCAACCCAATCAACGGGATTTATACTCCGATGACAGTTGAAGATATAGTTAAATTCCTGGCAAAGCATAAGGATACCTATCTTATCACAGATACAAAGAGTACAGATAAAGATGATACTGTAAAGCAGTTTAAAAAACTCAAAACCGCAATTGACAAGGAAAATGACCCTACACTTTATTCAAGGATTATTGTCCAGCTTTACAACTACGATATGAAAGCATGGGTTGATTCAGTTGCAAAATTCGACAACTATATCCTGACCCTTTACCAGATGACAGATATTGACTATAATCAAGCATCAAGCTACTGCAAAAAGAATAAAATTGATGTTGTTACAATGCCAATGGAAAGCTGTCACCGTACCAAGAGTCAGGTTTTCCACGATAACGGCATAAGAGTTTTCACCCATACAGTAAATAAAATTGTGGATGTCCAGAGACTTCTCAACGACTATAATGTTGACGGATTTTATACAGATTACATCTCCCATGATGACCTTATAAAAGCAAAAATAATTAAAAATTAAACAAAAAAAAGACTGTATCTTTAGCGACAGCCACATAAGGAAGTTTTTTATGGAGTAGTTCCAAAATCAAGGAGCTACTCCATTTTCCTTGTTATCCGACTTTATACATCTGCGGATTTTCTTGGATTTTGTTTATTATATCCAATATTTCTTTTTCATCAGGAATATCAATCATTCCAACAGCGGTAAAATAAATATCAACCTTTACATGACAATGACCGTCATACTTATCGTTGTTATGAACTTCTATCCGTTGTATCAAAGAATTAACTATTGTTGGTGTAAGCTCCCTGAAATCAGTTAGCTCTCGTAGTGTTTTTAAAAGAAGTCGCATATCAATATTCTGTTGCTCCGCCTTTTCCAATTCCTTTTCACTACTCGTTATTGTTTCAATAAGCTCCCTTTGTTCTTTCTCATACATAGAAGCCATACGGGAATATCTGTCATCACTTAATTTGCCCAAGATATTATCTTCGTAGATTCGGGATATAATCAAATCGAGTTCGGATATTCTTCTCTTTCCGCTTTCAACTTTGGTTTTAAGTTTTTGAAGCTCACTTTTCCTTGCGGTTTGATTTTTTGTTGCCATAAGATACAAAAACACCGGTTCGTAGCATCTTACAAAATCAGCCAAGTTGCTTATTGCTTCAAAAACAATTCTTTCAAGAACAATATCTCTTATAAAGTGTATTTGACACTCGCCACGACCACTCTTGTAATTTGAACATCTGAAATGCTCCTGCTGTCGTGTCATACTTTTAGCGGCTGCAAAATGTAATTTTGCTCCGCAATCAGGGCAATATACCAATCCTGAAAACAAACTTGTTCTGCCCGTTGATGTTGGTCTTCTTTTATGCTGACGAAGCTCCTGAACTCTGAGCCATAAATCTTCAGTTATTATTGCATCTTGTGTGTTAGGGATAATTTGTTGCTCATCTTCTGATTTATGGATAACCTTATGTACCTTGTAGCTTACAGTTGTTGTCTTAAAGTTCACAGTACATCCCGTGTATTGTCTGTTGTCGATAATTCCTGCAACAGTTGATGAATCCCAATAATATGGGTTTTCAGGATATTTATGAGTGGTTGATAATCCTTTTTCTATCTTGTATGCGGTAGGAATAAGGATTTTTTCTTGCTCTAACTGACGGGCAATTTGTGCAATTCCACGACCTGCAAGCGATAATGAAAATATCCTTCTTACAACCTCTGCGGCTTCTTCATCAATTATCCATTTTTCTTTATCTTCGGATGATTTCATATATCCATAAGGAACTGTTGAACTTATACGCTTTCCGCTTGCAGCTTTCATCTGCCATACTGCACGAATTTTTTTGCTTGTCTGTGCGGCATACCATTCGTTGAATATATTGTTGAACGGCATCATTTCTGTTCCCGTGTTACTCATTGTGTCAACATTTTCCTGAATGGCTATAAACCTTATACCAAGTGTTGGATATGTAATTTCAAGATATTTGCCTACTTCAAGATAATTTCTGCCAAAACGGGATAAATCTTTTACTACAATGGTTTTTACAATTCCAGCTTCTGCGAGTGCTTGCATTTCCTTAAAACCGCTTCTTTCAAAGGTAGTCCCCGAAATGCCGTCATCAATAAAAAATCTTGGATTTTTCAATCCGTGGTCTTTTGCATATTTCATCAAAATTTCTTTTTGATTGGAAATACTGTTGCTTTCGCCCTCTAAACCATCATCTTGCGATAATCTTCCGTATAATGCTGTTATTTCTTCTGTTGTTTGCCCTATAATATTTTGAGTTGTCATAATTCATTTCTCCTTCCCGACAACCGGGCATAGCAAAGGATTTGAAATCATTTTACTATGCCCTGCAAAAATTGTCGAATATACTAAATTAAATTTTGTGATAAAATAATGTTTTTAAATTGCTCCAATACGCTTTGCTTGCCTTCAATATTAAAATGGGAATGTACCTCGTATGTTGTACCGCCGATTTTAATTTCAAAATTTAAGTTATCTTTATCAAAGGTTGGAGTTAAGACTTCAATAGGAATATTCACTTGTTTTAACATATAAATTCACCTTACCTTTCGGGAGTATTCTTTCTGTGTTGTCTTTTGTAGTAGCTCTCACAAAGGCGGATAATGGTTTCCTCAATTTGTGAGTTTGTAAAATCCTTTGGGAAGAATTTTCGTACACGCTCTGTTGGTATTTTTATCCGTTCCTTTTGGTTTGCTTTTTCCTCTGACATAATTTCAAGGATTTTATCGTCATCAAGCAAGCCTTGCTGACTTAACTTTTTCATACGCACAGCCTGAGATAATGAAGGAGTGCAATCCTCACTCTCAATGGTTTGTATCAAGTCTTGTTGCTCAATGTCATTGAGATATGAAAGCTCAACGGCAGGAGTGAAAGCAATTCGCCCTTCGTCCACATATTCCAAAAGCTTCGGCAAAAGGTTAGTCAAGCGTATGTATCGTTTTACAGTGTCCTTGCTTATATTTTCACTTTCGCCAATAATCTCTGCACTCAACTTCGGTGCAACTTGCTCCAAAGTTAAATCTGTGCGTTTGCCCTGATGCGATAATGCTTCCATTTTCATTTTGTAAGCAAATGCCCGTTCACTCGGCAAAACATTATCTCTGTGCAGGTTACTGTCAACTAATGCAATAACGGCAGCATCTCTATCCATTTCATAAATTAAGGCAGGAACTTTATCCATTCCTGCCTTAATGCCTGCGTGTAATCTTCGGTGTCCCGAAATTACCTCATATTCGTTATTTTCAATCGGTCTTACAATAAGCGGAGAAAGTATTCCGTTCTCCTTTATGCTTTGTGTTAAATTCATCATTTCATCATCGTCCTTTACATAGTATGGGTGGTTTTCAAAAGGTTTTAATTTTTCAACTTCTATATATGTAACATTTCTCATCGTAACTTTTCCTCCTTTTTCTTGTCTTTAATTCTGATTTTGCTTTCCATATTCCGTTCAACATCAAGTAGCTGTTGTACTTTCGGTACAGTTTCCAAAGTAGCTTTAGCGATTTTGAGCCTATCCCGTATAGGCTTTATCTGTGCGGATATACCTCTGATTTCAGCATAATATGCTTTTGTTTCCTCATCGGTTTTTGCTCGCCTGCGTTTGTTATCCGTTTTTGAGCGTTCTTCCTCAAGCTCAGATATCTGCATTGATAATTTGCCTATAAATGCTTCAAGCTCCGGCACGGTATTGATATTCTCATCGTGCAAGAGCCTGAATTGTTTTTGATATTGTTCAATTTTTCGTATCTCCTGACGAATTTCGGGAGATAGAGGCGGTGTGTAGTTTGGTTTTGGTGTACTTGGCTTTAAGAGTTCCATAAATAAATAGAACAGAGCTTCAAGTGTATCCATATGTTTTACACGCCGTAGTTGATACTCAAGCTCTTGCAGCGGTGTTTGACGATATTTAGCTCTCGTTTTCTTGTAGGGCTCGCTGAATTGATTGAAATGAGCACGGTTACCAGTTTGAAAAATCCTCTCTAAAATTCTGTCCTTTTTGTATTCATCACCCAATTTGTCAAAACGAATTGCTCTTTCCCAAGTAGGTGCCTTAACGGATGGATGGTCTGTCATTTCAGACCTCGAAAAAATATATCCTTTATTTTTCATAAGAGCGACAAACTCCATATAGTTAGCCGAATTATTTATTGCATCATCAACATCTTCACGGAGAATATCTCTGCGAGTTTTACCGCCGTGTTTATGTACCCAATATGCATTTTTCTCGGCATTATAAAATTTCGCACCTTCTATTACCGATTTTCCGTACTCCTTACATACTGCATCGGATATTTCTCTCAGGCGTATATGGTCTGAAATATGGTTTTCAAATTTTAATCCCGTTTTGAAGGATACAGAATTTATAACAATGTGATTATGGATGTTATCTGTATTAAGGTGTGTTGTAACTACTATCTCATAATTTTTTCCCCACATACGCCGCGCAGTTTCAATTCCTATGTCGTGAGCTTCTTTAGGTGTAATTTCGCCTGACTTGAAACTCTGATAACCATGATATGCCACATTACCGCCCGCTTTTCCAAAATGACGTTTTGTTATCATCATCTGCTCATAAGCTCGTACTGCCAAGCAGTTGATACCACTTACAAACATTTTCATATCTGTTTTATCATCGTTTTCAGCATATTTGAGCACAGCAGCCAAGTCATCATCAAGATACTTTGGATTAGTGGTCTTGTCGGGATTGTCTGCATATTTTATAACATCCCTTAATGAGCCTTTTATTGGCCAAAATCCTGTTGTTGCCATTATTCATCAATCTCCTTTCTTTCGGGTGTGAGTAGTTTTAACTGAATTTCATCAATCAGAGATAAAATTCTTTCTTCAAGTTCGGTACTGTACCCCTTATCAATTTGTTCATATAAATCGCTGAGCTTACCCGAAAACTCATAAAAGCTTTCGGGTAAGATAGCTTTTGGAGAATAGCCTAAAGCTCGTTTTCTTAAATATTCTGAAATTGTCAAGCCGCATTTGTCGGCTTTGTTTTTTATGCGTATTTTCTCTTTTTCGGTAACACGCACATAAATTGAATTTGCTCTTTCTTTCATTAAAATCAACTCCTATTTAAAATGTAATTTTCAGGGGGATTGGGGAACTCCCCAAAGAGAAAAGGCAGGATTCCCATTAGGAAGTCCCGCCTTTTATGGAATTTGTGCAATACAAGTTCCCTGCTCGTTACAGTACCGGACAATTATTCTGTTACTATAAAGTCAGGTTTCTTATAACCTTCTAAATATCCGGGATATGTACTTAATTCATATATCCAATATGGCAATGTATGTGGCTTATGCCATTGCTTTTGGATGATACAGAAGTATATTGGCTCACCTTTCTTTAAATCTCCTTCGAGAACCTTGTTAGCATCTCGAAGGCTTACATTCAGCCATAATTTACTGCCTGATACAGATACAATAAGGCAGTTGAAACTGCGTGTTTTCCACTCCCATATTACTTCCTTTATCCACCCAAGCTCTTGCCCCGTAAAATAAGGCTCTGCATATATTTCGCCTTTATAGGTAATAACTCTGTGGACATTTCCGTCCGCTGATGTTCTGACTGTGATAAATTCGTCTAATGTTTGATAAAAAGTTCTCATAATAAAAATCCTCCGTTTTTTCATTTTAATAATGTTTTTGACACCGCAATTTTCAAAGGGATGTCAGTTGTATAAAAATAACGGCACCAACCATTGAAAATATGATTTCAACAGTAAATGTGCCGTTATCTTTGCTTTGTTTATGACACCGTAGAAGTGCCATTTTTTATTAAATTGTTGCATCAGTTGTTGCCGAACACAAAATCTAAAGCCGATTTTTCATCAGCAGTAGAATTTTTGTTTTCTTCCGGCGGTTGAATTATCTGCATAGGCTGATTAAGAATTTTTAAAAGATTTAATCCTGCTGACTCACGAAGCTCTGTTCGAATTGCGGATATAACCTTGTCTATAAACTCGGTTTGCTCCTGCTCGGTGGCGAACTGATTTATATATCCGTCAATGCACATAAGGATAAATTTGTTTATGGATTTATGCTGTCCCAAATTCAGGTCTTGCAGAAACTCCCATATCCTTAAATCATATTCCTTGTTGAGATTAAAGCGGATGCCGATTCTTTTAACCATTTTTCTCTGCCTCCTTTTTAAGCTTCAGTTCGGACAGATACTCATAGCCCTTTGCAGTAGCGTGAATATCTCCGTTGATGATAACCCTATTTTTATTGTAGTCAGCAAAGTTCCTGATAAGGCAACCTCCACCGCCGACAATATAGAGCTTCATAACAGTTGGATTATATTCGTACTCTTTGAGCCTTTGGAAAATCTCTGCCGTATATTCTCTCGCTGTGTCGGATATGGTCTTTAAAATATCTGCATCAAGATTTGATTGGTTGTAGGTCAATATCTTATGTATGCTTTCTTCAGGCAAGGTAAGATGATGTTTTTTCATAAGGTTTTCCCTGATTCTCAATACACATTGATTTGTGTCGAACTTTTCTGAAAAACATTTTTGCGGATTGGGG
>JAGAIJ010000106.1 GCA_017626595.1 Clostridia bacterium
AATTAATGTATCAGAAAGTTCGTTATGTAAATCCTTTTCCGCTACAGAACGGCGAATAGTATCATAATAGGCCCTCATAAATTTTACTATAGTCTCAAGCAAATCAAGACTATATTTTAATGCTCCACACTTTATACCTTGAAGAATATCATATTTATGTTTCATTATTTCTTCAACTACAGGAATATGTACCTTGTAATCCTGCTGCAAAAGAAAAGATGAGCCTCTATACATACCCCAACTTGCAAGATAAAAAGCCAAGTGCAGACTAAGATAATCAATGTCTTGAACACTCAAGTTTTTATTTCGAGAATTATAAAATTCAGAATAACAATGTTCCCACGAGAGATATCTTCCGTTTTTATCTCTTTTTAACTCATCATAAAACCTTGTCGCGCTTTTTATAATTAAATCTTTTGTATCCATTCTTCTCACCTCAAAATAAGTATATAACAATAACTGTCCGATAAAACGGACAATATTTTAAATAATTATACCACAAACTAACAAATATATTAACCTTTGCATCGCAGTTTCTCTATGAAACTTTTTTAGAAAGTCCTTTACTTAAGCGGTTTTGAACAAAGAAAAAGAACCATAATTTTTGTATCAAAATTATGGTTCTTATATGGTGACTCCTAGGGGATTCGAACCCCTGTAGCCGCCGTGAGAGGGCGGAGTCTTAACCACTTGACCAAGGAGCCATATTTAGAAAAAGCCCGTATTTCTACGGGCTTTTATTTTGGTAGCGGTAAACGGACTTGAACCATTGACACTTCGGGTATGAACCGAATGCTCTAGCCAACTGAGCTATACCGCCATATTTAAGCCGAAGGAAATCGACAAGTGATATCTTATCACATAGGAAAAGATATGTCAAGGAGTTTTTTGAAAAAATTTGAAAACCATAGAAAAAATTTGCAATATCTGTTGAAATATTACGGAGTTTCTGTTATAATACTTGGATAAAGGTAAAAAAGGTGAAAAAGGCTTTTAATGGGTTATAAAATTATAGGAGAATGTATATGAAAAGAGACAGTTCAAGAGCTGTAAGAGAAGGAGCGCTTATGACAGCGCTGACAGTACTCATATATTTAGCGGCAATTTATCTGCCCTTTGCAAGTACCTTTGCAGTTTTCGTTGCAGGGACTCCTTTGGGTGCTGCCCTCATAAGAAATAATTATAAAACTACAGCCATCGCATTTTTTGCATCATTTCTTTTGATGTTTATAATCGGCGGAGATATTATTGTGCCAATAACATACTCGCTTTTAGGAATTATCCCTGGCGTAGTTTCTGCTTATTGCCTTAAAGAGAAAAAGGAATTAAGTGTGTCGGTTATAATCACAACCCTTGCTGAAATAATCGGGATAATTTTGTGCTTAGGACTCTTTAAGCTTGTTTATAAACAGGATATCTTAAATGATATGCTTAAGGAATACTTTGTTGCAATGGAACAGGCTACAAAAAACCTCCCTGTAGGCACTGATGCCACAAAACAGGTAACAGAAACAGTGGCACAATTAAAAACCACAATGCAGGTTTATATGCCGTCACTTCTGATTTTGACTTCTGCGATAATTTCAGGTGTAATTTTAATGATAAATAGCTTTATCTATAAGCGTTTAAGATTTAATGTAGGTAACAGAATAGAACTGAGTAAAATAAAAGCCCCAAGGAGTATGGGCTACGGAATGGCAGTTGTAATGCTCATTTCCCTTTTTACCCCACAGGGCGGAAAATTATCCTATGCTTTAATGAATATAGTTTATATATTTATGATGATAATGGGAATCTGCGGACTTTCAGCGGTAGATTACTTCCTGAAATATAAGAAGAATATGGGAAAAGGTAGATTTATCATATTGCTGATAACACTTTATTTCTTCACAGTCCTCACAATAACAGGTTTAATTGATACCTTCAGGGACTTCAGAGGTCTGGAGAAAAAGGAGGCATAAAAAATGTCTGAATCAAGAGAGAAAAAGAGAATAACGCTGGTGTCAAAGGTTTTCGATTCAAGAGTTTTGTCTGCATGGACACTTCTCCTTTTAATTCTTATAGCAACCATAACCGAAGTAGCAACAGAAAAAAGCTACGGCTGGATTATTGTCGCAATAGGAATAGTATATGTACTTTATGTTGTAAGTAATACAACAAAAAGAAGAAAAGAGCTTGTAAGTTTTTTAGAAGACTTTGACGTGTGTTTGAATGATACAGAGCGAGGCTCTGCAATCCATTATCCAAGTCCAATGGTAATTCTTGACCTGTCAGGCAAGATTTACTGGTATAACGAAAAGTTTTCAGAGCATTTTAATTTAAGTGATAAAATCGGAATTTTAATTCAGGACTTGCTTCCTGAACTGCAGATAACAAAGTTTGTGGAAAATGAAGATAATGAGCTTGAAATGACAGTTAAAGACAGATTTTTCAAGGTAAACGGCAGAGTTTTAGGTAAAAGTAAGGACTCTGTAAGAAACAGGCTTGTGGTACTCTTCTTCACAGACAAAACAGATGAAATGAATATTGCTCGTGTTCGTGAAAACGAAAGAGTTGTGGAGTGTATAGTTGAAATTGATAACTATGCAGAGGTGCTTAAGGAAACTCCTGATGCAAACCACGGAATTTTAATGGGTGAAATTGATAAAAAGGTAAATGACTGGGTACAAAAGGGAGACGGTGTCTGCCGAAAGTACGAAAAGGATAAGTATATAATCTATTTCAGTCAGGAAAACTTTGTTAAAATTGAAGAGGATAAGTTCTCTGTTCTTGACGAGGTAAGACTTATAAACTTTGAAAATAAGATTCCTGCAACTTTAAGTATCGGCGTAGGTAAAATGGGTAAAAACCTTGCTGAAACAGACCGTTTTGCAGACAGTGCTATGGATATGGCGCTTGGCAGAGGCGGTGACCAGGTTGTAATCAAGGATAACCAGACTTTAAATTTCTTTGGCGCAAAGTCAAGAGAGGTTGAAAAGAAAACAAAGGTTAAGTCAAGAGTTGTGGCACAGGGCCTTGCAAGCTTTATCGGAAGCTCCTCAAAGGTTATCGTTATGGGCCATAAGGGCGCAGATATGGATAGTATCGGCGCATCAATCGGTGTAGTTAAGGCTGCAAAGGTGCTCGGAAAAACAGGCTATGTTGTTGTAAACAGGACAGTTTCCAACGCAAAACCGCTGGTTGAACAGTTTGAAAATACAGAAGAATATAAGGATAGCTTTATCACAGCGGAGCAGGCTCTTGATATGTATGATTCAAAGACACTTGTAGTTGTGGTAGATACTCACAGAGCTGTAATGACGGAGTGCCCTGAGCTTTTAGAGCACGCATCAAGAGTAGTTGTAATTGACCACCACAGAAAGAGCGAGGACTTTATTGAAGATGCAGTCCTTGTATATCACGAAGCGTTTGAATCCTCAACCTGTGAAATGGTAACAGAGATTATCCAGTATATTATGGAAGAGCCGAAGATAAGCCGAATGGAAGCTGAGGCACTTTACGCAGGTATATTTATGGATACAAAGGGCTTTACGGTAAAAACAGGTATAAGAACCTTTGAAGCGGCGTCCTTCTTAAAGAAAATGGGCGTTGATACTTCAAATGTAAGAAGACTGTTCAGAAAGAGCCTTGAGGAACATGCCCGAAGCACAGATATTATAAATAGCGCCGAAGTTTACGGAGAGGGAATTGCAATTTCCACAACTGAGTATGACGGACCGGACGTAAGACTTGTAATTGCACAGTCAGCGGACGAACTCCTTGATATAATGGGAATTGAGGCATCTTTTGTACTTGCCCAGAAGGACGGAATTGTTTATATAAGCGGTCGTTCCTTTGATAAAATAAATGTTCACGTAATTCTTGAAAAATTAGGTGGCGGAGGCCATATTACAATGGCAGGAGCCCAGATTAAGAGCGATAGCATTGAAGAGGCGTTGGTGCTTCTTAAGAATGCAATTGACGAATATGTAAATCAGCAATAAGGAAAGGAAGATAGATATGAAAGTAATACTTACACAGGATGTAAAAGGACAGGGTAAAAAGGGAGATTTAATAAATGTATCCGACGGATATGCAAGAAACTTCCTGCTCCCTAAAAATCTTGCAAAGGAAGCAAATAAGCAGGCATTAACAGAGCTTGAATCACAGAAGGGTGCACAGCAGTACCATAAGAATCAGGAAGAG
Source organism: Clostridia bacterium (assembly GCA_017626595.1). Taxonomy (GTDB): domain Bacteria; phylum Bacillota; class Clostridia; order Monoglobales; family Monoglobaceae; genus RGIG8709. The sequence goes on from JAGAIJ010000106.1 coordinate 4,186, forward strand.
CTTAAAGCCAATAATATGAAGGACCAGCTTAAAGAAATCACAGTTAATTTAAAGGCTAAGGCAGGTGCTGACGGAAAGCTCTTTGGTTCAATTACAACAAAGGATATTGCCGAGGGCCTTGAAAAACAGCATAAGATTAAGGTTGATAAGAGAAAGATAGATTTACCTGGCGGAATTAAAACTCTTGGAGCAACAGAGGTTAAAATTTCATTATATCCTGGAATTTCAGGAACATTTAAGGTAAATGTAACAGAAGAATAATTTTCTAAACCGAAAGGAGAGGGAATATATGGAGGAAATGAATATTGAAAGAACAGTGCCTTTCAGCTTAGAGGCTGAAAAGTCAGTTTTAGGCGCAATGTTTCTTGATATGAAATGTATTCCTGATGCAATTGATATTGTAAAGGCAGAAGATTTTTACATAGACAGACATAAGGAGCTGTTTTCCGCAATAATCGAGCTTTATAATCTTGGTAAGCCTGTTGATATTGTAACCTTAAAGGACAGACTGACTTTAAGGGGTACTTTTGATACAATCGGCGGAATTGATTTTATTGTAGAAATCGCAAATTTTGTGCCTACAACAAGAAATATAAAGCATTATGCAAAAATAGTTGCGGAAAAATCCACTTTAAGAAAGCTTATAAATATAAGTGACAGAACAGCGGAAAAAGCATACACAGGCGATGATGAGGTAGAGAATATTGTTGCAGAGGCTGAAAACTCAATTATGCAGCTCTCTCAGGAGAATACCAAGACAGGTCTTGTTAGTATTTCTGCGTATCTTTCCGAATGTGTGGACAGGCTTTCCGAAATGTCAGAGAGTAACAGCGACGTAACAGGTGTGCCAACAGGCTTTGTTGATTTAGATAAGAGAACAGCGGGACTTCACGGCTCCGAGTTTGTGCTTATCGCAGCCCGTCCTGGTATCGGTAAAACAACCTTTGCCATAAATATCGCACAGAATGTTGCAATTGCAACAAAGCTTCCCGTTGCAATCTTCAGCCTTGAAATGCCTGGGGTACAGCTTGCAAACAGAATGCTTGCCTCCGAAGCTATGGTAACAGGTGAAAAGCTTAAAAGAGGCGACTTAAAGGATAACGAATGGGAAAGAATAGGAAAGGCATTCGATGTACTTTCCAAGACACAGATATATATTGATGACACATCTTCAATTAAGATGACAGATATAGCGGCACGTTGCAGAAGACTTAAGGCTGAAAAGGGACTTGGACTTATTGTGGTGGACTATATCCAGCTTATGCAGACTACAAATAAGGACAGACAGCAGGGTATAAGTGAAATTTCAAGAATGCTTAAGATTCTTGCAAAGGATTTGGATGTTCCTGTAATTGCACTGTCCCAGCTCAACAGAGAAGTGGAAAAACAGTCCCGTGAACCAAGACTTAGTGATATCAGAGAATCCGGTTCAATCGAACAGGACGCAGATATGGTTATGATGCTTCACCGTGAGGATGCAAACGACCCGAGCGTTGAAGAACCAAATAAAACAAAGTGTATCATAGCCAAGCACAGAAACGGTGAAACAGGCTCACTTTTCCTTACATGGATAGGCGAATACTTTAAATTTTCAAATTGGAGTGGAAAGAGTGAAAATTAACTCAACCATACAAAGGGTAGCTGAAACAATTAAAAAATATAATATGATTGAAAAAGGCGATAAGGTCCTTGTTGCAGTATCGGGCGGAGCAGACTCCGTGTGCCTTCTTCATATTTTGTATGTGCTGTCCGAAAATATGGGATTTAAGGTAGGCGTAGCCCACTTAAATCATAAGATAAGAGGCGAGGAGGCAGATGCAGACGAAAGGTTTGTGGAAACCCTTGCCAGAAAGCTTAATATTGAATATTTTGTAAAACGGGTTGAGGTTGAAACTCTTGCAAGGAATAAGAATGTGACAGTGGAAGAAGCAGGCAGAATTGCGAGATATATGTTTTTCGACGAAATCCGACAGGAGAAAAAGTATAATAAAATTGCCACAGCCCATAACAGAAACGATATGGCCGAAACAATTTTAATGCGAATACTCCGCGGAACAGGTTCCGAGGGCTTTGCGGGAATAAAGTATGCCCGTGAGGACGGAGTTGTGCGCCCTCTCCTTGATGTGAAGAGGAGTGAAATTGAGGAATACCTTGACGCAATCGGCTTAAGCTATTGCACAGACAAAACAAATTCTGATAATAACTATACAAGAAACAGGGTAAGAAATGAGCTTATTCCAATGCTGGAAAAGGATTTCAACCCAAATATTATAGACACAATCGCAGGTATGGGAGAAACAGTTTCCTCTGACGGCGAATTTGTGAGAAAGTATGCAGAGCGCCTTTATGAGAGAATAAATAATCCTCTGCCAAAGGAAGAACCGGTTGTTCTCCATAAAGAAACAATGGAAATGCTTGAATATCCGATTAAGGCAAGACTTGTAAGAATTGCCTCGGAAAAAGCAATGGGTAAAAATTTTGTCCTTGAGAAGAAGCATACAGACGAAATATTAAAACTTTTAGATAAGGAAACGGGAGCAGAAATCCACCTTCCCAAAGGACTTATCGTATCGGTAAAATACGGCTGGCTGGAGTTTCGTGATGAGAAAAACCGCAAAGAAGTAAAGGAATTTTTTGCAAACGAATATTCCTGCGAGGCGGAGAAAGACAGCAGGTATTATATCGAGCCTCTTGATTTGGAAATTGAAATCACAGAGGAAGACTATGAGAATTACACCCCCAAGAAAGGCGAAATTCTTATTGATAAAGAGAAAATAAATGAAAAATTATATATAAGAAACCGACGCAGAGGCGACAAAATGGCAGTCTTCGCTGACGGCAGAGAGAAAAAGGTCAAGAGCATATTTATAGATATGAAAATTGACCGTGAAGAGAGGGAGAGAATTCCTCTTATTGCAACACATGGCGAAGTAGTTGCAATATGCGGGCTTCGTGTGTCGGAAAAATATAAGGCTGACAAAAATACAAAGAGAGTATGGGTGATTAAAATTGGGGACACAGGAAAAAATACAGATATTGATTAAGGAAGCTGAGGTCGAAAAAAGAATAAGTGAACTTGCAGACCAGATAAACAATGACTTTAAAGGCGAAAAAGTCCTGCTTATCGGAGTGCTTAAGGGTTCATTTATGTTTTTAAGCGATTTGGCAAAGAAGATAACTCTTGACACAGAGGTTTATTTTATTGAAGCCTTAAGCTACGGTGACGGCACAAGCACATCAGGTGTAGTTAAAATAACCAAGGATATTGATAGAGATATAAAGGATGAGAATGTTATTATTGTGGAAGATATTATTGACACAGGAATAACTATGAGTAAGGTTATGGAAATAATAAAGTTCCGCGGAGCAAAAACAGTCCGCCTTGCATCCTGCTTAAGTAAGCCATCCAGAAGAAGAGTTGAAATTGATATTGACTACTTAGGCTTTGAGGTTGAAGATAAGTTTATTGTAGGCTACGGTCTTGACTGTGCCCAGAAATACAGAAATTTACCATACATAGGTGTAATTGAAGAATAGGAGACAGAAAAAATGGAAAAAGAAGTAAGAACCAGATTTGCACCAAGCCCAACAGGTTATATGCACATCGGAAATTTAAGAACAGCCCTTTACGCATACCTTATTGCAAAGGTAAATAACGGTAAGTTTATTTTAAGAATTGAAGATACTGACCAGGAAAGATATGTTGAGGGTGCAGTAGATTTAATTTACAGAACAATGAAAGAAACAGGCCTCATTCACGACGAGGGTCCGGATATCGGCGGAGATTATGGTCCATATATTCAGAGTGAAAGAAGAAATATCTATAAGGAATATGCAGAAAAGCTTGTTGAACTTGGCGGAGCATATTACTGTTTCTGTGATAAGGAAAGACTTGAAGACTTAAGAAAGAGACAGGAAGAAGCAAAGGTTCCTACAAAGTACGACGGACACTGTATGAAGCTTACAAAGGAAGAAATTGAGGAAAAGCTTAAGGCAGGCGTTCCTTATGTTATAAGACAGAAGATGCCTCATAGAGGAAAGACAACTTTCCACGATGAAATCTTTGGTGATATTTCAGTTGAAAACGCAATCCTTGACGATAACGTGCTTTTAAAGGCTGACGGACTTCCAACATATAACTTTGCAAACGTAATTGATGACCACCTTATGGAAATTACACATATTATAAGAGGTTCAGAGTATCTGTCATCAACACCAAAGTATAACCTTTTATATAAGTCATTCGGCTGGGAAATTCCAAAATATATCCATGTATCACCTGTTATGAAGGATGAACATAATAAGCTTTCAAAGAGAAACGGTGACGCATCATACGAAGACTTGATTAAAAAGGGTTATCTTAAGGATGCAGTAATGAACTATATTGCACTTTTAGGCTGGTCTCCTGGTACAGAACAGGAAAAGTTTACAATGGACGAGCTTATTAAGGCATTCGGCACAAAGGGAATAAGTAAATCCCCTGCAATCTTTGATGAAAAGAAGCTTATGTGGCTTAACGCAGAATATATCCGTGAACTTGACCCTGAAAAGTTCCACGAAATGGCACTTCCATACTATGAGGGTGTAATCACAAACCCAAATATTGACTTAAAGGAAGTTTCAAAGCTTTTACAGGTAAGATGTGAAAGACTTGACAGAATTCCTGAACAGATTGACTTCTTTGACAATCTTCCTGAATATGATAATGAACTTTATACTCATAAGAAGATGAAGACAGATGCTGAAAATTCTTTAGAGGCTCTTAATATGTCATACCCTGTGCTTAAGGGAATTGAAGAGTGGACAGAGGAAAATATTCACGATAGCTTAATTAAGCTTGCAGAGGATAATGAGCTTAAAAACGGAAGAATTATGTGGCCTGTACGAGTTGCAATTTCAGGTAAAGCATTCACACCGGGCGGATGTGTTGAACTTGCATATATTTTAGGTAAGGAAGAAACCTTAAAGAGAATGAATAAGGGTATTAAACAGCTTGGCGGACAGGAGTTAGACTAATGGAAAACGAAAGAAAAAAGAGAATTTTAAGCGGAATACAACCAACAGGCACACCGACTCTCGGTAACTATGTAGGTGCCCTTAAAAATTGGGTGGATTTGCAGAAAGAAGATAAATACGAATGTTTTTATATGATAGCTGACCTCCACTCTATAACAGTAAAACAGGACCCAAAGGTTTTAAGAAAGAATAGCCTTGACCTTCTTGCTCTGCTTTTAGCGGCAGGTCTTGACGGTGAAAAAGAGCCAATCTTTTTCCAGTCCCACGTGCCACAGCACTCACAGCTCGGCTGGGTCCTTGATTGCTATACCTATATGGGCGAGCTCTCAAGAATGACACAGTTTAAGGATAAGTCTGCAAAGCATGCTGAAAATATAAACGCAGGTTTATTTACATACCCTGCTTTAATGGCAGCAGATATTCTCTTGTATCAGGCAGATATGGTTCCTGTTGGTAAGGACCAGAAACAGCACCTTGAAATCACAAGAGATTTAGCGAAGAGATTTAATGGCGCATATTCTGATACATTCGTAGTTCCTGAACCATATATCCCAAAGGTAGGGGCAAATATTATGAGCCTTCAGGACCCGATGCATAAGATGTCAAAGTCCGACACAAACGAAAATGCCTATATTTCAGTTTTAGATGACCCTGACAGAATTATGAAGAAGATTAAGAGAGCTGTAACAGACTCCGAAGCCTGCGTAAGACGTGGCGAGGGTAAGGAAGCAGTTGAAAATCTTATGACAATTTATTCTGTTGCAACAGGTAAAACAATGGAAGAAATTGAAAAGGAATTTGACGGACAGGGCTATGGCGTGTTTAAGGAAAAGGTTGGGGAAGCAGTTGTAGAAATGCTCAGACCGATTCAGGAAAACTATAACGAGATAATGAAAAATAAGGATTATCTTGAAAAGATATACAGAGACGGAGCCGAAAGAGCGAGATATGTTGCTAATAAGACGGTTTCCAAGGTGTATAGAAAGGTTGGATTTATTCAGCCATAGTGACAGAATTTGGAGGTAAGGCGGATGCTTACAGGTAACATTTTATATATAGTTATGGCGCTTATCGTGGCATTTCTTCTGTCCTTTTCAGCAACCCCCGGGGTAATCTCCCTTGCGAAGAAAATCGGCGCAGTGGATGAGCCAAAGGATGAAAGAAGAGTACATAAAAAAGCAATGCCTTTAATTGGCGGACTTGCAATTTTCTATGGTTTTATAATAAGCGTACTGTGTTTTGCAGTAATTGACGAACAGATTATGGGACTTTTAATCGGCTCAGTAATTATCGTCACAGCAGGCGTAATCGACGACATGAAGGATATGCCCGCCAAGATAAAGCTGGTTTTCCAGCTGATTGCCGCTTCTGTGGTAATCTTCTTTGGCGTAGATATAAACCATATTGCAAACCCATTTTATAAATTTTTCGGTCCAATGTATATCCCCCTTGGTTACTGGTCAATCCCTGTAACACTTGTGTGGATAGTGGGCGTTACAAACGCAGTAAACTTAATTGACGGACTTGACGGCCTTGCAGTAGGCGTATCATCAATCGCCTCTGTATCACTTCTTGCCCTGACAGTCCTCACAGACAACTTAAATGTTGCAATAATTATGGCAGCGCTGGCGGGTGCAGGCTTTGGCTTTTTGCCATATAACTTTAACCCTGCAAAGATATTTATGGGCGATACAGGCTCAATGTTTTTAGGATTTATACTGGCGTCAGTTTCAATTATGGGCCTCACAAAAATGTACACCATAATTTCTTTTGCAATCCCGATTTTGATTTTGGGACTGCCAATTTTCGACACAGCTTTTGCGATTTTAAGACGAGTTGCAAAGGGAAAGCCGATTATGTCCCCTGACAGAGGCCATCTGCATCATAGACTTCTTGACGCAGGCTTTTCACAGAGACAAGCTGTTGCAATTCTTTATACAATGACAGCCCTTTTGTGTATGACAGCTTTAGTTGTTAGTATGAAAGATATAGCCCGCGCGGTACTTTTAGTGGCATCAGTAATCGGAATAGTAGTTTTAACCCTGGCTGTTCTTGACAGAGGGGAAAAAGGAGATAAGAAAGATGACAAAAATTAAGGTAATGACAATATTTGGAACAAGACCTGAGGCTATTAAAATGGCACCTCTGGTTAAGGAACTTGAAAAAAGAGATGAGATTGAGTCAATCGTCTGCGTTACAGCACAGCACAGACAGATGCTTGACCAGGTACTTGAAATTTTTGATATTAAGCCTGATTATGACTTAAATATTATGAAGGACAGACAAACTCTCGTTGGAATTACAGTAAGAGCGATTGAGGGCCTTGACGGAGTAATGAAAGAGGCAAAGCCTGATATAGTTTTGGTTCACGGCGATACTTCAACAACCTTCTGCGGAAGCCTTGCGGCCTTCTATAACCAGATTAAGATAGGACACGTTGAGGCAGGCCTGAGAACTTATGATAAGTACTCCCCATTCCCTGAGGAGATGAACAGAAAGCTCACAGGTGCAATGACAGATATGCACTTCTCTCCAACAATCAGGAACAAGGAAAATCTTCTCCGTGAAAATGTTAAGGAAGAG
>JAGAIJ010000107.1 GCA_017626595.1 Clostridia bacterium
GTAAAGATGCTTGTTTTAGCATTCGGACTTGACGACAGCGAAGCTGTTACTGAATTTGCTGACGTAAACGATAACGACTGGTTCTATCCTTATGTTGCTGCTGCTGACCAGATTGGTCTTACAAAGGGCGACGGAACAAACTTCTATCCAAACAGAACATTAACAAGAGAAGAAATGGCTGTACTTGCATACAGAGCTTTGAAAATTTCAGGAATTGAAATTCCTGAAGTAAACGAAGAAACTGAATTTGCTGATGCGGAAACAATTTCAGAATACGCAATTGAAGGAATTGCTGCTATGCAGAAAGCCGGAATTATAAACGGAATGGGCGACAATTTATTTGCACCAAAGACAATGTGTAACAGGGCTATGGCGGCAAAGGTTATAAGTAGCTTGCTCGGACTTGAATGATAAGGAGGAAAAGACATGAACAAAAAATTAAGCAGAATTATTGCAATTTTACTTGCTTATGCCATTATTTTTACAATGTCAACAAGTCTGCTTGTTTTTGCTGATGAGGTAAGCACTGAGGCTGCTGAAACAGCAACGGTAGAGTCAGTTCAGGAAATTGACTATACTAAAGAACTTAAAGAGCTTGAGTCCCTTACAGAAGAACTTGACATTTTAAGGGCACTTAATGTTGTTGACGAAATTGGCAAGGAGGACATTTTAACTGATGTTACAAGAGCTGAATTTACAAGATTTGCTCTTGGCCTTCTCAATGTTGTACCAAAAATCACAACTGAAGAAATGAATTACTTCAGTGATGTTACAGTTGAACATCCATACTATTACTACATTAACGGTGCGGCTTCTGCGGGACTTGTAAATGGTTACGGAGATGGTTCATTCCATCCTGACGAACCAATTAAGTTTGCTGAAGCTATCAAGGTTATTGTTGGTTGTGTAAACTATCATGACCTTGCAGAAGCGAACGGCGGTTATCCTGCAGGCTATATCAATACTGCAAGAAAAATCGGTCTTATTGACGGTCTCAGAAATGGTGATTCTGTAATCAAGACAAATGAAATTATCAGAATTTTATATAATGCACTTTTTGTTGAAATGCCTACAAATATTATTTATGCTGACGGAAGTGTGTTATATGAACCAAACGAAACATATCTCTACCTTGAATATATGTTCGGCACAATAAGATATCAGGGAGTAGTTTCTGACGTTCCTCATTCACTTCGCCTTAAGGGTGTTGCTGAATACAATAAGATTATTGTAGATGACAAGGAATATGATTTCGATAACAGAAATAATATCGATGAACTTTCAGTTCTCGGTGCAAAGTGTTACTACTATGTGCAGTATGAGGATGGAAGAAGAAAGGCTGAAAACTGTGAGGTTGTCTGTGTAGGTTTTGAACCTTCAAAGAATAATATCCTCTATTTAGACAGCGAAGATATTGTTTCCTGCAGTGATGAATTCAAGCTTGTTTACTTTGATAAGAACGATAAGAAGAAGTCAACAGACCTCTCTGACGCAATCTATTATTATAATGGTAGAATTGATTTAGAAGGTGCTGTTACTCCTGAAGACTTTGTGCCTGAATATGGCTCAGTTAAGCTTGTTGATAACAACCGTGACGGAGACTATGATTTTGCATTTATCGAAGATATCCGTGAATACGTAGTTGATTATACTGCAACAAAGTATTATGACGGTGAAACAATTAACATTATCGGTGTTAAGTACGGTACAGGCTACTATGATGCTGAAGACCCATTTATCAAGACAACAGAATATGGCGAACACTATCTTGAAATAAACAACACAGACGAAAGCTTCTTAGTTTACAGAGATACTGTTTTAATCGACATTGACTATGTTGGAGAATGGGAAACACTTGCGTTCAAGCCTTGTAAGCCTGTTGACGGCGTAATCAAGGGTGGTACACTTGTGTTCCACTTTGAAACAATAACAGGTGATGTTGGTAAATCAGATGAGGATACAATAAAAATCGGAAAGAATAAGATTGATAAGGCTGCTATATATAAAGAAGCTTTAGAAAACGATAACCCTGAAGCTAACGACCCATATAAGATTAATACAGTTAAGTTTGGTCTTAATGCAAGAGGCGAAGTTGTATGCTGTTATGGTACAGTTGCTACTCTTGTAAACTATGGCTGGCTTATCAAGGTTGGTCAGGATAAGGGCTTTAACGCAAAGCCACAGCTTAAGCTTCTCCCATCTTCAGGTGATGTTGCAATCTTTAACGTAACTGATAACCTTAAGGTTAACGGAAGAACATATAAGGGACGACTTGAAGAATACTTTACAGATGTAAGCGGAAACTTTGTTCCACAGCTTATCAAGTATGTGTATAAGGATTCTGTAATTTCAAAGATTTTCACACTTAACGATGAAGATTCTGTTAATGCTGATAAGACATTCGGTCCTGGAAATAACACAGACCTTACCCTTGACTACTATAATACAAGCGGTTCATGGAGCTATAGTAACTCACTTATTGATAACCAGATTTATACAAACGGACCGGATTATCCTATTTTCTGGATTCCATACGATGAATCAAGTGATGAAGATTACCATTCATATACAAAGGCAAGCATAGGCTCAATCAACAGATCTACAAAGTTCTATGCTTACGATATTACAGTTATGAATAACGGCGTATCTGACGCTGATAAGGTTTATGCACCTGGTGCAATTGTTGTTAAACAGACAACAAGACCTGAAGAAGTGTTTAAGCCAGGTTCATCTAACCCATATAACTTAAACAGTATTCCGGATACATTTAACTTTATAAATGCTGCTAACGGACACCAGAGAAGCCATAGAAATACCTTAATTATTAAGGAAGTAGAAGAGCTTGTTGATACAGATGGTTCTACTTACTATAAGTTCACATTCGGTGAAAACTTAGGTGATGGTGACGAATTTGCTGTAAGAGTTAAGGAAGGCGCTTATAACGCTGATACTACAAACAGCTTTGGTTACGGCTTTATTGATTCACCTTCAGGCATCCAGAAGGGTGACCTTGTAGGTTTCGGTCTTGCACCAAACGAAACTGATTTGGCTGACAGATTCGTAATCTACGCAACAAAGGATGAGTATAAGGATATCGACTGGTCTGAAACAAACTTAGGATTCTCACTTTCAACAGCAAAGTTTGTTCCAAAATCTGACAGATACTTAACTGCATTCTCACAGTGCGGAACACAGCCTTGTCTCTTAAAGGGCAGAGTTATCTATAAGAATGGTAACACAATTATTGTTAAGACAAAGTTTGGTGGCGTTGAAACAAACGTAACATTTACAAACGGATTTGGCGTTGTATATCTTTACGATGCTGCTAAGAATTCACTTAAACTCTTCTCTGCCAAGGATAGCATTGTTGCAGGAGAAGAAATACTTATGGTAGGTGGAATTGGCGGAACAAACCAGCCAAACGTTATTGTATATCAGTAAAGCAAACAGGAGGTAAAACATGAAACTATTTAAAAGATTTTTAACAGTTCTTGCTTTAACTGCTGTAATTGCTTTGCTCTTCACAGTTAATACATTTGCTGCTGAAAACTTACTTGATAATGTTTCGTCATTAAATCTTGGTATGTTTGCAGTCCCTGCTCCCGGCCCTGTTGAAGTGGACGGAAGCTTTGATGAATGGGACTGGTCGGGTAGAATTGAAATCTTCCCGAACTATGATACAAAGCTTGAATATAATGCTGAATGTGCGGTTATGTATGATAAAGACTATATTTATATGGGCTTTATCTGTACAGAGCCTACACCTCTTAATAATGCGGTTGACCCTTATGCTGACCCTGCTGTTACATGGCGAGGCGACTGTTTCCAGCTTCGTCTTAAGGGTGACCACGAGGTGTTTATGACAATTGCATATCATAAGAACTATGACAGGTATTCGGCTTATGTGGTTGACTTCCCTGAAACCTATGATTCATGGAATCCTGACTCTCCTGCTTTCCAGCAGTATACATATATGTATATGTCAGAACCGGGTGGAACCGACCTCGTAAACTATACAAACTACAGTTATAATGACAGAATAAGACCGTACCTCTGTAACAATATGCAGATGTGCGCTAAGATGGACCCTTATGACCCTTATAAGTACTATATTGAATTTAAGATGCCTATCGAACTTATGTATTATGGTAAACCTGCTACATTAGCAGGTCAGCAGGCAGGACTTACATTCGAATGGTTTTGGTGTAACGAAACAGGTTACGCAAGAGTAAACTTAGGTTATAAGGATAACTATATTAAGAAGGATGTTGACCGTGCTCTTACTTATCAGCATCCTGAAGTATGGGGTACACTCTCATTCTCTGAAAACAATAATATTGAAATGAGACAGTATTCAAAAACAGTAGAAGACCCTATGAGCGGTCCTCTGGAAGCATATATTAAAATTCCGAGCGACAGGGACCTTATGACTGTTATCGTCGAAGACGAAAAGGGTAACAGAGTAAGAAATCTTGTTTCTGAGCTTGAAGTTGAAAAATATGTTGTAGCTGACGACGGAATAAATAAAACAGTTAAAATCCGTTGGGATGGTACTGACGACTATGGAAAGCACTGTGGATACGGAAAATATATCTATAAGGCAATTGCCTATAATAAGATAAAACCTGTATTTGACTATGCTTTTGGTAGTCCCGGACAGATTCCTTGGTCCAACTCAAATACGGCTTCTGCATGGACGCCTGACCATAGTTCTGCGAGAGCAATTGCGACCTATGGGGATATGGTTTATATCTCTGCAGGTTGGTCCGAGTCAGTCGTTACTGCTATGATTGGTGTTAATACCAATGACTTCAAGAAATACTGGGGAACACTTTCAGTTGGCGGACGATTTGTCTGTGCCAATGAAAAATATCTCTATATCCTTGTTACAGGTTCAGACTACAGTAATAACTGGATGATTAAGAGATATGACAGAGAATCCTCATTAACCGAAGGAACTTCACCTGCGGTTGTTGCTTATGACGTTAATGGAAGCTTGCTTTCCGAAATTGACGTTTTCCAGATGATTGAGGTTAACAATTCTTACAGACCGACAATCGTTGGTATGGATTCAAACGATAAATATATCGCACTGGCTCATAAGAATGACGATAAGAAGGTTCAGTATAAGAATTACAGACCTTGTATTACATTCCTTGATGTCGAAACAATGAAGCCGGTAAAGAGAATTTTTGTTGATGATATCGGCGAAATCAGATTCACAAAGGACGGCAAAAAGCTTTATGGTCTTTCAAATGGAAATGTTATTGAAATTGACATAGAGAAGGGTGAAGCTATTGAGCTTCCTATTAAGTCTGATGAAGATAATGGAATCGAGTACACTCTCTTAACTGTTGATAATGATAACAATATCGTACTCTTTGACAGCGGTGACGATTTACAGGTTAAGGCGTTTACACCAAAGGGTGCTCCTGTTTACACAGTTGGTAAAGAGGGAGGAAGAACTCCTTCAGGCTGGTGGGATGAAACAGGCTTTGGTACTCTGACAAGGTCAATTTGTGTTGATAATAATGACCATATCTGGGTTGTTGAGGAAACTGATTCACCAAGACGTATAAGCGTATGGTCACAGGACAATGAGCTTATCAAGGATTATCTTTCTACAACTGGATATAAGGCATCCTTCTCAAATATTGACCACGACAGACCTAATGTAGGTTATGTATTCGGTGTTGAATATAAGGTTGACCCTGAAACAGGGGAATATGAATGTGTAAGAATTTGCTTTGATACAGATAAGGAAAAGGGACACTTCGTTTCAGGCGTACCTGGAGACTTTAACAGTACAGTTAAGTTCTTTACATATGAAGTTGACGGAAAAGAACTCCATTACGCATTTAACGGAACATCACTCTTCCTTGAAGATGTTGAATCCGGTGTATATTTACCAATATTCCATTCTGGTACAGGCAACCCTATTTATACCTATGAACCATATAGAGAAATCTTTAAGGGACATGAAAATGACAGATGGATCTGGCAGGATTTCAACTTAAACGGTGTAATAGACGAAGATGAAATTACTTTCTATGCAGTTTCTGTTAGTAAAACTGTATATGCAAATATTTGGTTTGACCGTGATAATGACGGAATTATGGACTATAACGAAGTTCTTACACAGGCTACTGCTATGGCTACAAAGGCTGCAAACAGCGACACACAGGCTATTATGGTTGAAGACGAAAACGGCGAACTTATATTCACAAAGCCTAACGTATATTATATAGACCCGATTTATAATTACGGTTATAATAATGATACTGTAAAGGCTATTGAAACATATAAGACTGAAACAGGCGATTTGCTTTCATATAGTGCAAAGATTCACGGCGAAAGAGTATATAATCCTACAAATGATGAGGTTACATCAACCTATGAAACATTTACCACATCATATTCACCTGTTAAGTATCAGTCCACCTATTCATCGGGATTCCCGATAAGACATGGTGTAGCAGGTCTTAACTCATGGATGAATACTGAGGACTTTACAATGATGTTCTTTGATTCAAAGGGCTTTGAAACAGTACACGCTTTAGACTTTAATGAAAAGGGTGTTCCGATTTTCGACTTTGCAAATCCGAACTGCTACCGCGAGTATTTATTCCAGCCAACACTTTCTTCTGCATCTGCTGTTTATCCGATAATCGGAGGCGACACGGCGATTGTAATGCCTGGTCGAGATACACGTTACGAACTTAATGGTACACACGCTAACTCTATAAGAGGTATTGACTTAAAGACAGGAGAAGAAAAGTGGTCATACAGATCATACTACGCGTCTATCGACGGTGGTCAGGCTGCTCCTCTTAAGATTGGTAATGGTTTCATTACCGGTGCATTTAAGCCACTTGGTTCTTTTGAAAATGCTGACGGTACAAAGTTCTTCGCAATTTCAGGTTACCAGGGAACAGTATTTATTCTTACTGAAGACGGTTACTTTGTAAACACTGTATTCCAGGATAGCCGAATCAGTCAGAAGTACTTACCAAATAACTATGCTGATGCAATCGGTATGGACCTTTCAACATTCTCTAACGTACAGGAACCATTCGGTGGTTTTGTTACAACACAGAATGACGGAAAGACAAGAATTGTTACATGTATCGGTATTTCCAGCGTAGTTGTTGCTGAACTTCAGAATCTTGATACAATTAAGTATATTGACCCTCTTGAAGTTATCTTCACTAAGGAACAGATGGAAGAAGCTTATGCCTGGGTTGAACCTGTTATTGAAGAAGTACCTGAGGAAGAAGATGCCGCTTACGGCATTAACTATAAGGAAGGTATTACAGTTGACTGCAGTCCTAACGACTGGGGCGACACAAATACAGTCAGAATTTCTGACCCAACAGGTACAATTACAGAATCCGGTTCTATCCGTGTTGCTTACGATAATAATAATCTCTATGTTTATGCTGAAGTTGCTGATGCATCACCATTTATGAACTCTACTGAAGACTATATCAAGCTCTTCAAGGGCGGTGACGCAATCGACCTCTTCATCAGCCCATCAGGTAATAATAGTTCACCTGCTGTGGACGGCGATATGAGAATTCTTATCGGTAAGGTTAACGGTCAGAACGCTGTTACAGTTACAAAGGAAAAGGATTCTACAAGCGACGGCAAGTATAGCTTTGTTTATAAGACTGAAGCTGCGCTCACCCCTGTTGATACAGTTAAGCTTGTAAACGGTGCAGTCGTAATGGTTGAAACTTATGACGGCGGTTATACTCTCGAAGCAAGCATTCCTCTTGCTGAACTTGGACTTAAGGTTCCTGAAAATGCTGATATCTTCGGTGACCTTGGCTTTATCTTCTCTGATGAAGCAGGTAAGGGTAACAGAGCAAGAATGTACTACTACAATAATAATTCGGAAGTTGGTCTTAACTCAGATATTCCTTCCGAAGCAAGACTCTATACTAACCATTGGGGCAAGATTAAATTTAACAAACAATAAGGTGCAGGCGGTGTAGCCTCGTGCTACACCGCACCGCAACTATTTAAGTGAGGTGCGACACTATGACGAATAAAAAATTAAATAGAATTATCGCAATAGTGACTGTGTGTACTTTGTTGTTTAGTATAAATGTTTTTGCTTCAACAACATTTACAAAGGGTGTCAAGACTGATTTGTGGACTGATATTTTCTTCACAGAACAGTCAAGAATTTACCCACAGGGACACGGTTATACTCCTGGACTTGTTATTCCGGGTGATAGAAACGATAATACTATTAAAGGCTTGTCAGACAGTACAGCGGCTTTATCTCTTGCTGATTTATTAAGCAAGGATTCACAGAATCTGTATTTTACTTCTGAAAGCTCAATAGGTTCTTATACAAGTTATCTTGCTGATGCAGGTATAAGAGGTAATGTTTATGACGTGACTGAATGGAATGGTTTTCTCTTTGTTCTTTACGGCGGTCCGGCCTTTACAAACTACGGTGTATTTGATGGCTATGACGGACAGCTTTATACATACAGATACAGACAGGGTGAAACTGCTGCAACATACCAGTCATACCTTTACGTATTTGATGTAAGCGAGAAGAATAACTATATTGACGGACTTTATGCTAAGTGGGACATTGATGCTGACTTTAAGCTTATCACAGCAAATACCCCAAGAATGATTTTCAACAGCATTGAAGTTACAGATGATAACATTTTCCTGATTGCCGATGAGAATGGTAAAAACGGTAATAACTACCTTAAGAGCCATTATATAATGGCATATAAGAATAATGTTACAAGAGATAAGTCAAAGATTGTTTACGATACAAACGGTAAGGTTGCAATTCCGCCAAGAGCTGAACAGGCTTCAGTTTATAACGGGTATGCATACGGCGGTGCATTGTCGATTCCAAGTGCATATGTTCTTGGAACACATTCTGTTTCTCTCCCAAGAGAAACAACTGTGGGAAATTCCGCAGTAAATACATATAAATCTGCATACATCAACGGATATCTCGTTGAATGGTGCGATGATATGGCTATGCCGATTGAAAACAGAACTACAAGCGCAACTGACGCATATATCTGGGTTACAGATGTAAGCGGAAAGAAGACTGTTGGTACTGATACATATACA
>JAGAIJ010000108.1 GCA_017626595.1 Clostridia bacterium
AGGTTAATTCATTACAAGAAAATGTATATAATGAATTAAATAATAAAAGTGGAACCTTGAGAAGAAAACTTATTGCCTCAATTACAACAGCTAAGAAAAATCAAAGTAAAGGTGATTAAATGAAAAAGAAAATCTTGATTACTTTTTTGATAATTGTTGTAGGGATTGGACTATTGTATTCGGCATTTAATGGATTAAGATGGTTTGTATTGAGTGAACCTGATATAATTCAAAAAGTTGTTTCTCCTGATGGAGAATATGTTGCTTATGTGTTTGAAAGTAATGGTGGGGCAACTTCGTGGTTTGTATATAGATTGTCTATTTTGAAAAATGGAAAACAACCAAAACGAGGCGATGTAGGAAATACATATATTAATGATTTTGAATTTGATGTCGAATGGAAAGATAACGATACTTTGATGGTCAATAATACAACAACAATTAATTATAAGCAAGAAACAAAAATTCATGGTGTCGAAGTAGTATATAAATATTATGGTGATTAAATAGTGGCATCTAAATTGTTCACTGATTTTATAATAATCTTTAATTATGGAATTTATGGCAAAGGAGGGGGAGAAAAATGAAAGGGAAAATTCAAGATGAGAATTTTTACAGAAACGAAACTGCAGAAGAAAGCTCTGTGGTATGGTTTGAGTTGCCTTGCGATAAATTTGAAATTTATGGTGTAACCCCTGAAGAAAATGGAATTTTGTCCCGAAGAATGCCTCTTGATATAGCCTACACTGTTAGTGGCGACGTTGCAAGTATGTGTGGCTACGGCGCAGGCGGAAGAGTTTTGTTTTCAACTGACTCGGCCTTTGTTGCAGTGAAAGCTGAGTACCAGCACGGTGGCGTGCCTACGGTTTGCAACTACTGTGTTTGCTATGGCTTTGACCTATATAAATCAGATAAAAATGGTCAGGAATCCTTTGTTGGTGCTTGCAGACCTGTTAATGAATTTGACCATAAAAATGCTGAATATAAGGTTGATACAAATAATATGGGGGAAATGACATATTACACACTTAATATGCCTGTTTTCTCCGAAGTCAAGAAGCTTTGGATTGGCTTGGAAAAAGGCTCACAGCTTGGTAAGGGTAAAGATTACAGAAACCATAAGCCTGTTGTGTTTTACGGCTCCTCAATCACTCACGGTGCTGCTGCGGGAAGACCCGGTAACATATATGAAAATTTTATTTCACAGAAATATAATCTTGATTATATCAATCTTGGCTTTTCAGGAAGTGCAAGAGGGGAAGAGGCTATGGCCCGATATATTTCAAGTTTAGATATGAGTGTTTTTGTCTGCGATTATGATTATAACGCCCCTGACGCTGAACATCTTAGAAAAACCCATTTTCCATTTTATGAAATAATCAGAGAAAAGCATCCTGATATTCCATACATTATGATTTCAAGGCCTAACTTCTCGCCTTATAATGATGATAATGAAAGAAGAAAAGTGATTTTTGAAAGCTTTGAAAAGGCTAAAGAGAATGACAAAAATGTTTATTTTATAGATGGAGAAACACTGTTTGATGGGGAATTTAAAAATTCCTGTACCAGCGACGGTGTTCATCCAAATGACCTTGGTTTTTACCGAATGGCTGACAAAATTGGTACTGTTATTGCACAGGTACTTGCTATAAATCTCTGATGAGATTCAATATATAAATAACGGAGGAATAAATTATGGCAGAAAAAATTAAAATGACTACTCCCCTTGTTGAAATGGACGGAGACGAAATGACCAGAATTATCTGGAAAATGATTAAGGATATTCTTATTTATCCTTATGTTGACTTAAAGTCTGAATACTATGACTTAGGTCTTGAATACAGAAATGAAACTAACGACAAGGTTACAGTTGACTCTGCGGAGGCTACAAAGAAGTACGGTGTTGCAGTTAAGTGTGCAACAATTACTCCTAACGCTGACAGAATGACTGAATATAACTTAAAGGAAATGTGGAAGTCACCTAACGGAACTATCCGTGCAATCCTTGACGGAACTGTTTTCAGAACTCCAATTATCGTTAAGGGAATTACACCTTACATTCCTACATGGACAAAGCCTATTACTATTGCAAGACATGCATACGGCGATGTTTACAAGAATACTGAAATGCAGGTTAAAGACGGAGCAAAGTGTGAACTTGTTGTAACTGACAAGGACGGCAAGGAAACAAGACAGCTTATTCACGAATTCAAGGGCTCTGACGGTATCATTCAGGGACTTCACAACATTGATAAGTCAATCGGAAGCTTTGCAAGAGCTTGTTTTAACTTTGCGCTTGATTCAAAGAAGGATTTATGGTTTGCTTCAAAGGATACAATTTCAAAGAAGTATGACCACAGATTCAAGGACATCTTTAACGAAATTTTTGAGGCTGAATATAAAGAAAAGTTTGACGAGGCCGGTATCGAATATTTCTACACACTTATTGATGATGCTGTGGCTCGAGTTGTACGCTCTGAGGGTGGATATATCTGGGCTTGTAAGAACTATGACGGCGACGTTATGAGTGATATGGTGGCTACAGCTTACGGAAGTCTTGCTATGATGACATCTGTTCTTGTATCTCCTGACGGTGTTTACGAATATGAAGCAGCTCACGGAACTGTGCAGAGACATTACTACAAGCACTTAAAGGGAGAAGAAACTTCTACAAACAGCGTTGCTACTCTCTTTGCATGGACAGGTGCTTTAAGAAAGCGTGGAGAACTTGACAAGCTCCCTGAACTTATGAATTTTGCAGACAAGCTTGAAGAGGCTACAATCAAGACAATTGAAGATGGCGTTATGACAGGTGATTTATATCTCCTCTCAAACCTTGAAAACAAGAAGAAGGTTAATACTGAAGATTTCTTGCTTGCTGTAAACGACAGACTTAAGGAAATGTTATAAATTGCCTTTTGAAAGGTGGAAATTTTAATGTTTGATGCAATTAAAGTTAAAAATGACTGCGTTGAATGGATAAGGAATTTTTTCGCTGAAAACGGCAGAGATTGTAATGCAATCATCGGCATTTCAGGAGGAAAGGACAGCTCTGTTGCAGCGGCACTTTGTGTTGAGGCTTTAGGTAAAGACAGAGTTATCGGCGTTCTTATGCCTTGCGGAGAGCAGTCTGACATTGACTGTTCAAGACAGCTGGTGGAATTTTTAGGGATTAAAAATTATACAGTTGATATAAAAGACGCTGTGGAGGGACTTACGAATGCTTTGCCTTGCGATATGGAGATTACTGCCCAGACAAGAACAAACATTCCTCCGAGAGTAAGAATGGCTACACTTTACGCCATTGGACAGTCCAGCAACGGCAGAGTTGTTAATACCTGTAACCTGTCGGAAGACTGGGTTGGATATTCTACACGCTACGGTGATGCTGCAGGGGATTTCAGCCCCCTTTGTCACTTGACTGTGGCTGAAGTCAAGGAGATTGGAAGAGTTTTGGGAGTTCCTGAAAATCTTATTGAAAAAACTCCTGCAGACGGGCTTTGCGGTAAGACTGATGAAGACAACCTCGGATTTACTTATGCAGTTTTAGACAAATATATCCGCACAGGTATTTGCGAGGACGAGAAAACAAAGGAGAGAATTGACTATCTCCACAGAATTTCAAGATTTAAGCTTGAACTTATGCCACAGTTTCGTCCTGAAATATAAAATGACGAAAAACTATTGATTTTTGCGGTAAATGTGGTATTATATAAAGAAAATATTTATTGGAGGCTTTATTTATGAATAAGGAAAATATAAAGAAAGTAGTTTTAGCTTATTCAGGCGGACTTGATACATCAATTATCATTCCTTGGATTAAGGAAAACTACAATAACCCTGAAATTATCGCTGTTTCAGGTAACGTTGGACAGGCTGATGAGCTTGAAGGTCTTGAAGAAAAGGCTATTAAGACTGGTGCGTCCAAGATTTACATTGAAGATTTAACAAAGGATTTTCTTGATAACTACGTATTCCCTTGCGTTCAGGCTGGTGCACTCTACGAAGATTATATGTTAGGTACTGCTTTTGCTCGTCCACCGATTGCAAAGAGAATTGCTGAAATTGCTCTTGCTGAGGGTGCTGACGCTATCTGTCACGGCTGTACAGGTAAGGGTAACGACCAGGTTAGATTTGAAATGGCTGTTAAGGCTTTTGCTCCTGATATGCCAATTATCGCTCCTTGGCGTGAATGGGATATTAAGTCACGTGAGGAAGAAATTGATTATGCTGAAGCACACAATGTTCCTCTTAAGATTAACCGTGAAACAAACTACTCAAAGGATAAGAATATCTGGCATTTATCCCACGAAGGACTTGACCTTGAGGATCCTGCAAATGAACCATTATACAACAAGGAAGGTTTCCTTGAAATGGGCGTTTCACCTGAAATGGCTCCTGATAAACCAACTTACGTTACAATTCACTTTGAAAAGGGTATTCCTACAAAGGTTGACGGTGTTGAAATGGATTCTGTTGGCGTTGTTACAAAACTTAACGAACTTGGCGGAGCTAACGGTATCGGACTCCTTGATATCGTTGAAAACAGACTTGTTGGTATGAAGTGCCGTGGCGTTTATGAAACACCGGGCGGTGCAATTTTATACAAGGCTCACAACGTGCTTGAAACAATTACACTTGATAAGGACACAATGCACTACAAGGCATTAGTTGCACAGAAGCTTGCTGAAATGGTATATAATGCACAGTGGTTCACACCTCTTACAGATGCTATCTTAGCTTTTGTTAAGGAAACACAGAAGACTGTTACAGGCGATGTAACACTTAAGCTCTACAAGGGTAATATGATTAACGCAGGTGTAACTTCACCATATTCACTTTATGACCCTGAAATTGCTACTTTTGATGAAGATGAGGTTTATGACCAGAGCGAAGCTACAGGCTTTATTAACCTCTATGGTCTTTCAACAAAGGTTTATGCAAAGATGAAGAAAAAGAACGGATTAAACTAATTGTAAGCAGAAAGGCTTGGAATTATTATGGCAAAAATGTGGGCAGGAAGAACTGCCGGAATTACAAATAAACTTGCTGATGACTTCAACTCCTCAATACATTTTGACAAGAGAATGTATAAACAGGATATTGAGGGAAGTATGAGCCACGCTTTAATGCTTGGAAAATGCGGAATTATCGGCAAAGATGAGGCTGAAAAGATAATAGAAGGTCTTAAGGGAATTCTTGCTGACCTTGAATCAGGTAAGCTTGAATTTGATTTGACCTGCGAAGATATCCATATGTTTGTGGAACAGGTTTTAACTGAAAGACTTGGGGATTTAGGC
>JAGAIJ010000109.1 GCA_017626595.1 Clostridia bacterium
CCCACAAAAATGGCATTATTGACGCTGTATTTACAACAAATTTAATCTATTCAAGACCAGGTCTTTTAGACTGCCCTTGGTATCATCAGGTTGATATGTCAAAATATGTTGCACTTCTTATTAACGAGCTTAATTCTGAGCACTCAATCAGTGAATTCCTTGACCCTATAAAGAGAATTGAAGCTGCTTTAGATAAATATAGAAATCTTTAATTCGGAGGAAATGAAATGCGTTGTTTGTTTTGTGGTCACCTTGAAAGTAAGGTAATTGACTCTCGTTCTACTGACGAGGGTAGCACTATCAGAAGAAGGCGTGAGTGTCTTCAGTGTGGAAAAAGATTTACAACCTATGAAAAAATCGAAAGTGTTCCTATTATGGTTGTAAAGAAAGACGGAACCCGTGAAAGCTTTGACAGAGATAAAATCTTAAACGGTATCAGACGTGCCTGTGAAAAGAGACCTATCTCTGCAGACAAGATGGAGGAAGTTGTTGCATCAATTGAGCTTCAGCTTTCAAATATGCTTATCCGCGAGGTTTCATCTGAAAAAATCGGACAGATGGTTATGGATGAACTCCAGAAGCTTGATGATATTGCTTACGTTCGTTTTGCGTCTGTTTACAGACAGTTTAAGGATATCAACTCCTTTATGGAGGAATTATCCAAGATTATCAAAAAATAGCTTGACATTTCGGGCTTTTTTTGGTATTATAAATACAAGAAATATGTGTTTTGCAGAAAGAGTGAGGGAAACCTCACTCTTTTATGTTAAAAAAGGAGGCAGTTATGAATTTTTCAAAAACTGAACAATTCTTCTTTGATGTTGCAAAGCCTGTTGCCGAGGCTTTGGGGTGCTACGTTTATGACGTGGAATACACAAAAGAGGGCGGACACTTTTATATGAGAATTCTTGTTGACAAGGATGGGGGAATTTCCATTGATGAATGCAAGGATATCAATCACGAAATTGGCAAGAAAATTGAAAATAATGACCCTATAAAAACCAATTATTTTCTTGAAGTATCTTCACCCGGGGTTGAAAGAAAACTCCGTCAGGCTGAACATTTCGAGAAATACCTTGGGGAAACTGTTGATGTGGGACTTTATAAGGCTGTTAACGGCTCAAAGGCTCTCACAGGCAAGCTTTTATCCTACAAGGAAAAGGAATTTGTAGAGATTGAGATAAATGACGAAAATATCAGGCTGGAGCTTTCTGAAGTTACTGCCGTTAAATTACATTTTGAATTTTAGGAGATGAATATTAAAAATGGCTGAAAGTTTATTTAAGATTTTTGATGACATTGAAAGAGAAAAAGGCATCAGAAAAGATGTTATTATTGATGCACTTAATAACGCTTTAATCAGCGCTTATAAGAAGAATTACGGCGCTGTTGAAGATGTTCGTGTTGACATCAACGAAAAGACAAATGCAATTAAGATTTTTGCAAAGAAAACTGTTGTAGAAACTGTTGAAAACAGAGAACAGGAAATTTCTATTGAGGAAGCAAAGAAAATCAGCGGTGCTTACGAAATCGGCGACATTGTTGAATTTGAATGTACTCCTGCTGATTTTGGAAGAATTGCTGCACAGACAGCAAGAAACGTTGTTCTTCAGCGTATGAGAGAGGCAGAAAGAGAGAGAATGTTTGACGAATATTCTGACAGACAGAACGACATTATGACTGCTGTTGTTCGTCATATCGAAAAGAGAAACGTTATGCTTGAAATCGGCAACACTGAATCTGTACTTATGCCAAACGAACAGGTAAGATCAGACAAGTACGATATCGGCGAAAGATACAAGGTATTTGTTGTTGAGGTTGCTAACTCTGTTAAGGGTATTCAGCTTTTAGTTTCCCGTTCACATCCAGGTTTAGTCAGACGTCTTTTTGAACTTGAAATTCCTGAAATTAAAACAGGAGTTATCAAGATTATGGGACTTTCCCGTGAACCTGGTTCAAGAACTAAGATTGCTGTAATGTCCACAGATGAAAATGTTGATCCTGTTGGAACATGTATCGGTCCTAAGGGCATGAGAGTTCAGAACATTATCGAAGAACTCCGTGGTGAAAAGATTGATATTATCAAATACAGCGAGAACCCTGCTGAATATGTTTCACAGGCTTTATCTCCAGCTAAGGTTGTTTCAATCGAAGTTGACGAAGCTAACAAGATGTGCTCTGTTGTTGTTCCTGACGACCAGCTTTCACTTGCTATCGGCAAGGAAGGACAGAATGCAAGACTTGCTGCCCGTCTTACAGGCTGGAAGATTGACTTAAAGTCCGATAAGCAGTAATCGGAGGAGCTATGATTTCAGAAAGAATGTGTGTTGCGTGCAGAAAAATTCAAAGCAAGGAAAACCTTATAAGAATTGTACGCATTAAAGGACTTAATCCTGAAATTGATTTAAGTTTTAAGGCTCAGGGCAGAGGCGCTTATATCTGCAAAAACAGCGAATGTCTTACGGCTGCTGTTAAGAGGAAAAGCTTTGAGCGTGCTTTGGGCGGTAGTATTGATAAATCTTTATTTGAGAGAATTGAGGAGATTATCAATGTATAATAAAGCACTCAGAATGATTGGTCTTGCTTTCAGGGCTGGTAAGGTTGCTCTTGGTGAGGCCAAGGTTCTCGATAATATCCGCACAAACAAGGTTTGTCTCACTGTTTGTGCCTGTGATGCATCAGATAATACAAAAAAGCGTATTAAAAACGCATCTGAGTATTACAATGTTAAATATATAGAAATTTCTTCCAAAGAAGAACTTGGAAGATTTACAGGAAGAGAGATTTCGGCTGTTCTCGCCATTATGGATGAAAATTTTGCTAAATCTGTTCTTTCCGATTGATTTTTAAGAAAAGAGGGATAATATGATTGATAAAGTTAAAGTCTCTGAAATTGCCAAAGCCTTTGGTAACATAACAAGCAAGGAAATTGTTGCTGTTCTTAAGGAAAATGGTATTACAGAAAAAAATCTTACTACTCTTTCAGAAAAAGAGCTTAACTTCGTTTTTGAATATTATACACAGAAAAATCAGGTAGAGGATTTTTCTGCTATGTTTGTTGTGCCTGAAGTTCCTGTTGAAAAGAAGGCAAAGGCAAAGAAAGAGGAGCCTGTAGAAGAAGTTCCTGTAAACGACGAGCCTATTGGTGAAGTTGAAGTGGAAACAAGAAAGGTAAGAGTTGTTGACACCCGTGTAAACGACGTTGACCTTGACAGAATCGACAACGAACAGCTTGAGGAACTTGTTCCTGAACACATCAAGGAAAACAAGAAGAAGGACAAGAACGCCAACAAGAACAACAAGAAGGGCAAGCAGCCAAAGAATGTTGAAAACTTTGACAAGCTTGTTAAAAAAGAGAAGAAGGCTGAAGTTTTAACAGTTTTGGTGCCTGATGAAATTACTGTTGGTGACCTTGCAGAAAGAATGAAAGTGTCTCCTGCTGAGCTTATCAAGAGACTTATGCTTCTTGGTACTATGGCTACTGTTAACGAAGTTTTAGACTTTGATACAGCATCTCTTATCGTTGAAGATATGGGACACACTGTTGAACACGAAATTATTGTAACAGAAGAGGATAAGCTCTTTAACGATGTTGAGGATACCCCTGAACAGCTTAAAGACCGTTCACCTGTCGTTGTTGTAATGGGACACGTTGACCACGGTAAAACTTCTATCCTTGACGTAATCAGAAATTCTAATGTTACTGAAGGGGAATTCGGCGGTATTACTCAGCACATCGGTGCTTACCGTGTAAGAGTTAACGACCACAAGATTACTTTCCTTGATACACCTGGACACGAAGCATTTACTGCTATGCGTGCAAGAGGTGCGTTGGTTACTGATATTGCAATTCTTGTTGTTGCTGCTGACGACGGTATTATGCCACAGACAATTGAAGCTATTAACCACGCTAAGGCTGCGGGAGTTTCAATTATTGTTGCTATCAACAAGATGGATAAGGAAGCTGCTAACCCTGATTTAGTTAAGCAGCAGCTCACAGAACACGGTCTTGTTCCTGAAGAATGGGGCGGTGATGTTATCTGTGTGCCTGTTTCAGCTAAAAAGAATCAGAACATCGATAAGCTTCTTGAAATGGTA
>JAGAIJ010000110.1 GCA_017626595.1 Clostridia bacterium
ATTATAATCCGAAGATGACTGAGCTTATCTTAAAAGCCAAAGGGGCAAGAGATAAGGATGGTATCATAGAAAGCTATGATGCCTTTGGAAAGTATTTCAGGGCTGTTCAGCCGATTATAGGAATTTGCTTCAGAAATGATATTGTGGTATATAATACAAGGCTTAAAGGAATTTTAAATCCTTTCAGCGACCATTGTTTTAACGATATAAATAATATTTATGTAAATTAAAATACAAAAGGAGAAAAATTATGAAGAAAATTATTGCACTTATTTTAGCACTTACAATTGTTATGTCTTTTGCTGCCTGCGGTAGCAAAACTGAGATTGAAAATCCTGAAACTGATAATGTTATTGAAAATGTTGTTGATAAAGTTGAAGATGAAGTTGTACCTGAAAAGAACGAGGAAACTGATGCTCCTGTAAAGGAAGAAAAGCCTGAAGTTAAGCCGGTTGAAAAACCTGCTGAAAAGCCAGTTGAGAAGCCAGTTGAAAAACCAGAGGAAAAGCCAGAGGAAAAGCCTGTGGCAAGTTCAATGGGACAGACACTTTTGGCTGATTTTAAGGCGAGAGCAAACAATGGAACTGTTTTGGAAATTGCAGAGGGACTTTTAACTAACTCTGTTATTCAGTTTATGGGCGGTGCTATGCCTGTTGAAGAGGGCTACCTTGCAGGCTTCGACAACGAAATCACAGGCTTTAAGTCAGGTGCTACTTTTGCACCTATGATTGGTTCAATCGCTTTCGTGGGATACGTTTTTGAACTTGAAAATGAGGCACAGGTGTTTGCTTTTATCTCAAATCTTGAGAAGAATGCCAACAAGAGATGGAATATTTGTGTTGAGGCAGATGAAATGGTAACCGGAAGTGTCGGAAACAAAGTTTTCTTTGTTATGTGCCCAAAGGCAACTGAAGAATAAATTATAAACGGGCACAATTTGTGTCCGTTTTGTTATGGTAAGGAGCTTAAAATGGTTTTTTCAAGTATTCCCTTTTTATATTATTTTCTTCCTGTGGTGCTTGTTTTATATTTTATTGCGCCAAGATGCCTTAAAAATCCTGTACTTTTAGCTTCAAGCTTGGTTTTTTACGGCTGGGGAGAGCCTAAATATGTATTTTTAATGGTTCTGACAGTGCTTCAGGCTTATGTTTTCGGTCTTTTGATTGAAAAAAACAGAGGTAAGTTTTTGTCAAAGCTTTACCTTGTTTTGTCTGTGCTTTTCTGTCTTGCGGGGCTGTTATTCTTTAAATATGCGGACTTCTTTATCGGCAATTTTAACGCTGTAACAGGACTTTCTCTGCCATTTTTAAGACTTGCTCTGCCTATCGGCATAAGCTTTTATACATTCCAGATTTTAAGCTATATTGTGGATGTGTACCGCGGGGGCGTTCCTGCACAGAAAAACCCTGTTAATCTTGCAACCTATGTGGCGCTTTTTCCACAGCTTATTGCAGGGCCGATTGTAAGATATTCCGATATTGAAAAACAACTTGTTTGTCGCAGTCATACCTTTGAGAAAACTGCACAGGGCATTAAAAGATTTATGATTGGTTTCGGAAAGAAAATAATCCTTGCTAACACCCTTGGAGGACTTTGCGAGGGCTTTTTAGTGTCCTCTGATTTGTCTGTTTTATACTACTGGCTTTATGCTGTTTCCTATATGCTCCAGATTTATTTTGACTTCTCAGGTTACAGTGATATGGCTATTGGTCTTGGAAAAATCCTTGGCTTTGATTTCCTTGAAAACTTTAACTATCCGTTCATTTCAAAGAGTATAACTGAATTCTGGAGAAGATGGCACATGTCCCTTGGCTCATGGTTTAGGGATTATGTTTACATTCCTATGGGCGGAAACAGAGTAAATAAGGGAAGATGGCTCTTTAATATTTTTACTGTTTGGTTTCTGACAGGCTTCTGGCATGGGGCTGAATGGAACTTCATTCTTTGGGGATTATATTTTGGTGTTCTTCTTGTGCTTGAAAAGTTTTTCTTCCTTGATAAACTTAAAAAGATTGGTGAGCTGAGCCGAGTTTATACTCTGTTTTTTACTGCAATCAGCTTTATGATTTTCAGCGGAAACAATTTAGAGGGGGCTGTTCGTCACGTGGCGGGTCTTTTTGGTGCAGGGAATATTCCTCTTGTTTCACAAGAGTTTTTCTATAATTTAAGAAACTATGGATTTACAATCATAATCGGAATTTTAGGGGCTACACCTGTACCAAAGCTTGTGTGGGGTAAGCTCTCTGAAAAGAAGAATATTAGGGCTGTTTTGGATGTGCTTGATGATGTGCTTTTAGTTTTACTTTTGGTAGTTTGCACAGCTTATCTTGCTGACGGTTCATTTAATCCGTTCCTTTATTTCAGATTCTAAGGAGGTAGGACTATGAAAATTAAAGATATTGTTTTGACACTTATTTTTACAATTTTAATAGGCCTTATCTCTGTTTTTGCGTGGCTTAAAGCTCCGACTGAATATTCGGCAGGGGAAAGACGATTTCTAAAAGAAAGACCTGTTTTATCCTCTGAGGCGGTATTAAACGGCGAGTATATGAAGAATTTTGAGGAATATACCGTTGACCAGTTTCCCTTTCGTGATGATTTAAGAGGAGTTAAAGCCCTGTTTTCAACTTATGTGCTGAATAAGATGGATAACAACGGACTTTTTGCTGTGGATGGACATATTTCGAAGCTTGAATATCCCGTGAACCCTGATATGATGGATAATGCAGTAGAAAAGTTTGACTTTTTATATGAAAAGTTTATTAAGGGGAAAACTGATAAGGTTTATCTCTCTGTTGTGCCTGACAAAAATATTTTCTTTGGGGAACAGGGTTACCTTACAATTGACTATGAAAAATTTATCAGTGATTTCAGAGAAAAAGTCCCTTATATGAAGTATATTGATGTTGTCCCATTCTTGTCCCCTGATGATTTTTACAGGACTGATTCCCACTGGAAACAGGAGGAAATAAGGGACATAGCTCTTTATATTGCAAAGGAAATGGGAGAGGATGCTTCGGCTGAATATGCGGTGAATACTTTAGATGTCCCATTCCGTGGAGTTTATCTGGGACAGTCTGCTTTGCCTTTTAAGGCTGATACAATAAAATATCTTACAAACGACATATTATCTTCTTCCAAGGTGTATTATTATGATACAGGAATGAAAGAAGAGGGAGATATGTATAATATGGAGAAGGCAAGAGGTAAGGACCCGTACGAGATGTTTTTATCGGGGACTACGCCACTTGTGGAAATAGAAAATCCGAATGCTTCCTCGGGCAAGCATCTTGTAGTTTTCCGCGATTCTTACGGAAGCAGTCTTGTACCGCTTTTGGTGCCTGCTTACGAAAAGATTTATGTGGTGGATATACGATATATCCAGAGTAATTTTGTAGGAAACTTTGTAGATTTTACTGATGCTGATGTTTTGTTTTTATACAGCACTACTCTTCTTAACAACAGCACGGCTTTAAGATAAAATT
The DNA here is from genome assembly GCA_017626595.1 of Clostridia bacterium. GTDB lineage: Bacteria > Bacillota > Clostridia > Monoglobales > Monoglobaceae > RGIG8709. Next base: position 3,486 of record JAGAIJ010000110.1, read on the forward strand.
AAATTGCAAAATATGTGGTTTTGCGATATAATGGGGATAACAATTATAAAGGAGTTTTTTTGATGACAGCTGCGATTGTACTTTTTGCTTTAACTTATGTGCTTATTCTTGCATTTGGTAAGTGGAGAACCTATATTGCATTGGGTTCAGGTTTAATATTTATTTTGTCGGGGATGCTTCCTCTGGGAATGATTATGTCCTCTATCGATTTTAACGTTTTGCTTATGATTATCGGAACAATGGGACTTGTTTCCCTGTTTACAGAAAGCAGGATGCCTATGCTTATGGCTGATATGGTTATGGAAAAGGTGCCTGATGTTAAGTGGGCTGCGGTTTCCCTTGCTTTGTTTGCAGGCATTATTTCAGCTTTCGTTGATAATGTTGCAACTGTGCTTATGGTTGCGCCTATCGGTCTTGCTATATGTAAAAAGCTTGAGGTTAATCCTGTGCCATTTATTATTGCTATTGCAGTTTCTTCAAATCTTCAGGGAGCTGCAACTTTAGTTGGAGATACAACTGCAATCATGCTTGGTTCGGCACTAGATATGAGCTTTCTTGACTTTTTCTGGTACAAGGGCAGACCGGGTATGTTCTTTGCAGTTGAGCTTGGGGCTGTACTTTCAGCTCTTATTCTCCTTTTTATATTCAGAAAGGAAAGCAAGCATATTGAAAAATCTTCGGAACGCACAAAGGTTACAGACTATGTGCCTACCATTCTTCTTGTAATGGTGCTTGTACTTTTAATCGGTGCATCATTCATTCCGAATAAGCCTGATATAACTAACGGTGCAATTTGCTGTGTACTTCTTGTTATCGGTCTTATTTATACTGTAATTAAAAATAAAAGCTTTTCTGCAATCATAAATCCACTTAAAGAGATTGATTTACAGACTTTGGGAATCCTTGTGGGAATCTTCCTTATGATTGGAGGAATTTCACACATGGGAGTAATTGATGCTCTCGCACAGCTTCTTGCAAGTGTGGGCGGAGGAAATGTCTTTGTTTTATATACAATTATCACTATTGCATCTGTGATTATATCGGCATTTATCGACAATATCCCTTATGTTGCAACTATGATACCTGTTATTGCGGGAATTGCTACTGCGCTTAACATTGATGCTACACCTCTTTATTTCGGACTTTTATCAGGTGCAACCCTTGGCGGAAACTGTACACCTGTGGGGGCGTCTGCAAATATCACGGGTATTGGTATTCTTAAAAAAGCAGGAAATGCTGTTAAAAACGGCGACTTCTTTAAGATTGGTATTCCATTTACAATCGCTGCTGTTGTCCCTGCATATTTCTTTATCTGGTTTATGTTTGGAGTTTAATATAAATTTTACGGAGGAGAACTATTATGAAAATTACTGAAGATATTAAGTACATTGGTGTAAACGACCACAAAATTGACCTTTTCGAAGGTCAGTATGTTGTGCCGAACGGTATGGCGTATAATTCATATATGATTATGGACGAAAAGGTGGCTGTTGTTGATACCGTTGATGCAAGATTCACTCACGAGTGGCTTGACAATATTCAGCATACTTTAGAGGGCAGAACTCCTGATTATTTAATCATTCACCATATGGAGCCTGACCACTCTGCAAACATCCACAACTTTATAAAGGCCTACCCTGATGCAAAAATTGTTTCATCTTCAAAGGCTTTTGTTATGATGAAAAACTTTTTTGGAACTGATTTTGCAGACAAACAGGTTGTTGTTGGCGAGGGGGATACTTTATGCCTCGGCGCTCACACATTAACCTTTGTTACTGCACCTATGGTACACTGGCCTGAAGTAATTGTTTCCTACGATTCCAAGGACAAGGTTTTATTCTCTGCTGACGGTTTCGGAAAGTTCGGTGCTTTAGACGTGGAGGAAGAATGGGCCTGCGAGGCGAGAAGATACTATATCGGTATTGTTGGAAAATACGGAATGCAGGTTCAGGCACTTCTTAAGAAAGCCTCAGGACTTGATATTGAGATAATTTGCCCACTTCACGGGCCTGTGCTTACTGAAAATTTAGGATATTACATTAACCTTTATGACATCTGGTCAAGCTATGAGGCAGAGTCAGAGGGGATTGTTATTGCATATACCTCCGTTTACGGAAATACAAAGAAAGCAGTTATGCAGCTTGCTGACAAGCTTAAGGCAAAGGGCTGTCCTAAGGTTGTTGTAAACGACCTTGCAAGATGCGATATGGCTGAGGCTGTTGAGGATGCATTCAGATACAACAAGATTGTTCTTGCAACAACAACATATAATGCTGATATTTTTCCGTTTATGAGGGAGTTTATCAACCATTTAACTGAGCGTAATTTCCAGAATAAAACTGTGGGAATTATTGAAAACGGAAGCTGGGCACCTCTTGCGGGCAAGGTTATGAAATCTATGCTTGAAAACAGCAAAAACCTGACTTTTGCCGAAAATACAGTTAAGATTATGTCTGCCTTAAACGAGGAAAGCTCAAATCAGCTTGAGGCTCTTGCAGAAGAACTTTGCCGTGATTATCTTGCGCAGCAGGATTCTACTGCAAATAAAAATGATTTGACTGCACTTTTCAATATTGGCTACGGACTTTATGTTGTAACATCAAACGACGGTAAAAAGGATAACGGCCTTATCGTGAATACTGTTACACAGGTTACAAATACACCAAACAGAATTGCCGTTACAATTAACAAAGAAAACTATTCACATCACGTAATCAAGCAGACTGGAATTATGAATATAAACTGTCTGACAGTTGATGCGCCATTCTCTGTTTTTGAAAAGTTTGGTTTTAAGAGCGGAAGAAATACTGATAAATTCGAGGGCTGTGAACCGCTGAGATCCGATAACGGTCTTGTATTCCTCCCTAAATATATCAACTCCTTTATGTCCTTAAAGGTTGAAAATTATGTTGATTTGGACACTCATGGTATGTTTATCTGTTCTGTGACAGAGGCAAGAGTTATTTCAAATATAGAAACGATGACTTACAGCTATTACTATTCGGATGTAAAGCCGAAGCCTGATACTGAGGGTAAGAAGGGCTACGTTTGTAAGGTTTGCGGTTACGTTTATGAGGGAGACGAGCTTCCTGAGGATTACATCTGTCCGCTTTGCAAACACGGTGCAGTTGACTTTGAAGAAATCAAATAGCTTCTGACTTAAATTGGCAAAATAAAATTATTGAAT
>JAGAIJ010000111.1 GCA_017626595.1 Clostridia bacterium
CTGTTTTATGATATCAGTGAATTCTATGATGCAGATACAGAGCTGAAAACGGAGCAGCTGCAGTCTGCGGTTATGGAAGCAGGGGTTCTGGATGGGGCCAGGTATGTGCTCCCTCTGCGCTATGATATTCCTGTGTTTTTTGTGTCAAGTAATGCAAGGCTTGACTCAGACAGAGCAAATGGAAACGATAATTTCAGGTGCGCTGTGGAGTGTATCTGTAATAATATAACACCCAATGTATATGTACCATACAGAAACATTTCCGATGGGAAAATGCTTTTGCACCTTGGGTCAAGAATTATGCAATGCAGAAACTATTCTGAGGATTTTGAAAGTATTGGAGCTGTTGAGATAGTTGACCGGGATTATGATGGGGCATTGAGATTTTTTGAGAAGTTTCCTTCAAAAGCTTCTTATCCTGAAGTTTCTATGAATAATATCAGATTGAAGGATAAGGTTATTGCCCTTTTTCCTTATGTGGGGCTTAATTATGATGCCATTGATTTCAGTCGTTTCTCGGCTGTTCTTCACGGCACATATCACTCGGGTACTGTTTGTTCTGATTCCAGCGATAATTCTGTTTTCAGATTGCTTGATATTTGCAAGGATAATGTTGATGTTTATCTTTCACCTTCCAGAGCTGAGGGGGAAATCTATGAAAGCCTTAAATTTATTGTGGAGCGTGGTGGAGTAGAATTTCTTTATGGCTGTACCTTTGAAACCGCCTATGCGAAGCTTATTATTGCTTATTCAGTCTTTGAGGACAAGGATAAAATTAAAACTTATATGAAGACAGAACAGAATTATGAATTTTTTGCATAATAATTTTGAGGATTGATTCAAGTTTTTTAGACCTGTACTACGGATAGTGGATTTAAAAATCAGATGTTATATGTTAGTATAATTACGGGTTATTTGAATATAAAATATAATTAAACCGCCTTTTTGGGCGGTTTTTTACGTTATTTTTTTATTAAAACTGTTGACTTTCGCAGTTTATTGTGTTAGTATAGTAAAGTGTTAAAGCGAAAGGCGGGTTTTTATGAAAAAATTTGACTTTAATAAAACTGAAAATTTTTACAAGGCTGTACTTTGTCTTGAGTCTCCTGAAGAATGTGCAACTTTCTTTGAGGATATTTTTACTGTTAAGGAGCTTCAGGATATTTCCCAGAGAATTGAGGTTGCTATTATGCTCGATCAGGGGAAAAGCTATAACGAGATTTGCGAAAAGACAGGAGCCAGCACTGCGACAATCAGCCGTGTAAACCGTTGCCTTTTATACGGAAGCGGTGGCTACAGGAATGTTCTTGACAAGATTGCTCCTAAGGAGGAAAAATAATGATTGATTTTTCTGTGCTTAACAATGATGAGATTGCAATTTTCAAAATGCGCTCTCTTTATAAAAAATTTGGCTATTCACAATTTAAAATGAGTAAGTTTGAGGAATACGACCTTTATGTACGAAACAAGAACTATCTTGTATCTGAAAATGTTATTACCTTTACCGATACTGACGGTAAACTTCTTGCTCTTAAGCCTGACGTTACTTTATCAATTATTAAAAACTGTGAGGATGGTGCAGGGGTAAACAAGGTTTTCTATGATGAGAATGTTTACAGAGTAAGCAAGGGTACTAATTCTTTTAAAGAACTTATGCAGGTCGGACTTGAATGTATCGGAGACGTGGATTCATACTGCATATACGAAGTTATGATGCTTGCCTGTGAAAGTCTTAAGGGCATAAGCGCTGATTATGTTTTAGATATTTCTCATATGGACATTATTTCCGATTTGTTTGACTCTGTTGAAATTGAGTCAAAGGCAAGAAAGGGAATTATAAAGTGCATCAGCGAAAAAAATACCCACGGTATTGATTTGATTTGTGAAGAAAATAATATTGACTCAAGTTTTTCTGATAAACTTAAGAAGCTTGTTTCTTTATACGGTGATGTGAATACTGTTATTGCTGAAATCAAGTCCATTGTCGGGGAAACTAATGCCATTTCCGAGCTTGAGGAAATTGTTTCAATGCTTACAGAAAATGGTTATAAAATCAGAATTGATTTTTCTGTTGTATCTGACGCGCACTATTACAACGGTTTTGCTTTCAAGGGATTTATCAAGGGGATTTCTACATGGATTTTATCTGGTGGTCAGTACGACAACCTCATGAAAAAGATGAGGAAAGATGCAAAGGCTATTGGTTTTGCACTATACCTTGATTTGCTTGAAAGACTTGAGGAAACTGCTGAAGAATTTGATTTTGACGCTGTAATTTTATATGATGAGAGTTGTGCTTTAAGTGATGTAAATTCTGCTGTGGCTGAACTTACAGAGCAGGGGAAAACCGTTATTGCACTTAAAGAAGTTTCATCAAAAATAAAATACAGACAGCTTTTAAGACTTACAGAGAGAGGGGTTGAAGTCCTTGAAAACAATGCTTAATATTGCACTTCCTAAAGGCCGACTTGGGCAGAAGGTTTATGATATGTTTGAAAAGGCTGGCTTTGACTGTCCCTCAATAAAAGAAGAAAACAGAAAGCTTATTTTTGAAAACGAAGAAAAATGCGTTCGTTATTTTTGGGTTAAGCCATCTGATGTTGCAATTTATGTTGAGCGTGGGGCTGCAGACATTGGTGTTTGCGGTAAGGATATTTTACTTGAATATGAGCCTGACATTTACGAGCTTTTAGACCTTGATATCGGCAAGTGCAGAATGGCTGTGGCTGCTAAAAAGGATTTTCGTGACAACACTAAATCAACATTAAGGGTTGCAACTAAATTTGCCAATATTGCGAAGAATTTTTATGCTAAAAAGGGCAGAGATATTGACATTATCCATCTTAATGGCTCAATTGAGATTGCTCCGATTTTGGGACTTTCTGACGTTATAGTGGATATTGTTGAAACAGGAACTACATTAAAGGAAAACAATCTTGAGGTTTTTGATACAATTGTGCCAATCAGCGCAAGACTTATTGCCAACAAGGCAAACTTCAAGTTTAAGGAAGAGGAAATCAGACGACTTACTACTGACCTTGAAAAGCAGATTTCCGAAGGAGAATAACTATGATTAAGATATTAAAATATGGAGAGATTGACAACGACTCAATATTTGCAAGAGCTATGGACTCTGACAATGTTGAAGAAATTGTTGCAGATATAATTAAAGATGTCCGTGAAAACGGGGATGAGGCTCTTAAAAAATATGCACTTAAATTTGACAAGGCTGAGCTTGACTCACTTTTAGTTTCAAAAGACGAAATAGAAGAGGCTGTTTCACTTGTTGATGAGGAATTTTTGAGAATATTAAAGAGGGCGGCTGAAAACATCCGTGCTTTTCACCAGAATCAAGTCAGGACAAGCTTTATTATGAACGAAAATAACGGCGTTGTTACAGGACAGAAAATTATTCCTGTTGACCGTGCAGGTCTTTATGTTCCAGGTGGAACTGCGGCTTATCCCTCAACTGTTTTAATGGATTCTATTCCTGCTAAAATTGCGGGAGTTCGTGAGGTTGTTATGGTTACACCGCCATCTTCTGACGGAAAGGTTAACCCTGTAATCCTTGCGGCAGCGTACATTGCAGGGGTTGACAAGATTTTTAAAACCGGTGGCGCTCAGGCTGTGGCAGCTTTGGCTTATGGTACTGAATCTGTGCCAAAGGTTGACAAGATTGTTGGCCCTGGCAACAAGTTTGTGGCTGAGGCTAAAAAGCAGGTATTTGGTCAGGTTTCAATTGATATGATTGCAGGACCAAGTGAAATTTTAATTGTGGCTGACGGTAAGACTGACCCTCGCTATGCGGCGGCTGACTTGCTTTCTCAGGCAGAACATGATAAAATGGCAAGTGCGGTTTTAGTTACTGATTCAATGGAATTTGCAAAAGCTGTTTCTGCTGAAATTGAAAAGCAGATTCCTGAGCTTTTGCGTTCTGAAATTGCAAGAGCATCAATTGACAACAACGGCAAGATTATTGTTTGCGACAGCTTAGATAAGGCTATTGAAATTTCCAATGAAATTGCCCCTGAACACCTTGAACTTTGCGTGGATAATCCTTTTGATTATCTCGATAAAATTCGTCATGCAGGAAGTATTTTCATGGGAAGAAACTGTCCTGAGGCTCTTGGTGATTATATGGCAGGTCCAAATCACACCTTGCCTACAAGCGGTACTGCCAGGTTTTCAAGCCCGTTGTCTGTTGACGATTTTGTTAAAAAGACACAGTACACCTACTATACAAAAGATGCACTTCGTGATATTGCTTACGATGTTGAGTATTTTGCAAAGAAAGAGGGTCTTACAGCTCATGCAAAGAGCGCTGTTATAAGACTTGAAGATTAAAAGAAGGTTTATTTATGAGCAGATTTTTTTCAGGCAAACACAAAGGGTTAGTTTCTTATACGCCCGGTGAACAGCCTAAAATTGAGAATTTAATAAAGCTGAATACCAACGAGTCTCCATTCCCGCCTTCAAAGAAGGGACAGGAGGAGGCGTCGAAGGTTTTGGGGAAGCTGAATCTATATTCGGACCCTGAGGCTTCTATTTTACATAACAAGCTTGCTGAAGTTTTAGGAGTTAAGGCAAGTCAGGTTCTTGCAACCAATGGCTCTGATGAGATACTGAATTTTGCATTTATGGCTTTTTGTGACGAAAGTCATCCTGCAGTATTCCCCGACATAACCTACGGTTTTTATCCTGTTTTTGCACAGCTTAACAACATTCCTTATGAGGAAATTCCTCTTAAAGAGAATTTTACCATTGATATAAAGGATTATATCGGAATTAACAAAAACATTTTTATTGCTAATCCTAATGCACCCACTGGAATTGCTTTGGGGCTTGATGAAATCGAGGAGATTGTTAAGTCTAACCCTGATAACATTGTTGTAATTGACGAGGCTTATGTGGATTTCGGAGCCGAGAGCGCTGTTTGTCTCATTGACAAATATCCTAATTTATTGGTTACACAGACTTTTTCAAAGTCACGTTCTATGGCCGGGGCAAGACTTGGTTATGGCGTTGCGTCAGAGGAGCTTATAGCTGACCTTAACACAATTAAGTATTCAACTAATCCGTATAATGTAAATATGATGACTATGTTTGCGGGTTACGGAATGCTTTGTGACGAAGAATATACACAGAATAATCTTAAAGAGATTATTTCTGTAAGGGAATATACTGTGGCGGAACTTGAGAGATTAGGATTTACTGTTCTTTCTTCAAAGGCTAACTTTGTTTTTGCAAAGCATTGTGCTTTAAGCGGTGAGGAAGTTTACTCAAGACTTCGTGAAAATGGAATTCTTGTCCGTCATTTTACAAAGGACAGAATTAAGGATTACAACAGAATTACAATCGGCAGAAAAGCTGATATGGAAAAAATGATTTCTGTTATTGAAAATTTTATTTAAGGGACTGATATTATGAGAGTTGCTAAAATTGAAAGAAATACAAAAGAAACACAGATTTCTTTGACTCTTAATTTAGATGATAAAAGTGAAGTAAATATTGATACAGGCTGTGGATTTTTAGACCATATGCTGACTCTTTTTGCATCTCACGGAAAGTTCGGACTTTCTGTTACTTGCAAGGGGGATACTGAGGTTGACTATCATCACTCTGTTGAGGATATCGGTATCTGTCTTGGTATGGCATTTGGAAAGGCGCTGGGCGACAAAAAGGGAATTTTCAGATACGGTTATATGATTCTGCCTATGGATGAAACCCTTATTTTATCTGCTGTTGACCTTTCGGGCAGGGCTATACTTTCATACAATATGAAGATGCCAACAGAGAGAGTTGGGGACTTTGACACAGAGCTTGTGGAGGAGTTTTTTATGTCCTTTGTACGTAATGCAAACTGTGCACTTCACATAAGAATGCTTGAGGGCACAAACTCTCATCATGTTATTGAGGGTACATTCAAGTCTGTTGCAAGAAGCTTAAGACAGGCTGTGGATATTGACCTGTCCTGTGAAAATGAAATTCCATCTACCAAGGGGGTTTTATAATGGTTGCATTTATTGATTACGGTGTTGGAAATCTTTTTTCCTTAAAAAGTTCTTTTGAAAAGATAGGACAAGAGGTCATTATAACAAATAAAAAGGAAGAGTTGCTTAAAGCTGACAGAGTTATTCTCCCTGGAGTCGGAGCTTTTGGGGATGCGTCAATTAAGCTTAAGGAAAGCGGACTTGTTGATTTTATAAAGGAGCTTGCAGAGTCAGGAAAGCCTATTATGGGAATCTGTCTTGGGATGCAGTTGCTTTTTGAAAAGGGTTTTGAACACGGTGAATATGAAGGTCTTGGACTTATAAAAGGCGAGGTAAGACCTATTTCTGAAACTATCCCTAAAGGATATAAAATTCCTCATATTGGCTGGAATCGTCTTGAGTTTAAAAAGGATTCTAAGCTTTTTAAGTATATAAATGACGGGGATTTTGTTTATTTCGTTCATTCCTATTCAGCGTTAAACTGCGAGGAGGCAATCAGCTCTGTTTCAGAATATGGGGCAAATCTTACAGCTTCAGTCGAATGTGGCAACGTTTACGGCTGTCAGTTTCACCCTGAAAAGAGCGGTGAAACAGGTCTTAATATTCTTAAGGCTTTTTGTGAACTTTAACTTCAGAAAGGAAATTTGTTATGGAAATTTTTCCTGCAATTGATTTATTTGATAAAAAGGCTGTTCGTCTTTTTAAGGGCAACTACAACGAGATGACTGTCTATTCGGACAAGCCATGGGAGATTGCCCTAGATTTTAAAAACAGCGGTGCAAAATTTATTCATATTGTTGATTTAGAGGGTGCGAAATCAGGAGAGACACCTAATATTGATATTGTCAAGATGATAGTAGAAGAGGCTGGACTATTTGCAGAGGTAGGCGGAGGAATCCGTTCCCTTGAGGTTATTGAAAAATATGCAAAAATCGGCGTTAAACGCGTTATTTTAGGGACTGCGGCTGTTACTGACGAGGAGTTTTTAAAAACTGCAATCCAAAAGTACGGGGATATGATTGCTGTGGGCATTGACATTAAAGATGGATATGTTGCAATTAAAGGCTGGACAGAAAAAAGCCAGTACTCTGCACTTGAATTTATGGAGAAAATGCAGAATCTTGGGGTTAAAACCATAATCTGTACTGATATTTCAAAGGATGGTGCTATGAAGGGCACTAACCTTGAATTATACAAGGAGTTATCTGAAAAATTTAATGTGGACATTATTGCATCAGGTGGCGTTTCAACTCTTGAGGACATTAAAGAACTCAGGAAAATGAATATTTATGGCGCTATTGTGGGAAAGGCTTATTATACAAAAGCGATTTCCATTGATGAGGCGATTGAGGTGGCAAAATGATTACTAAAAGAATAATTCCCTGTCTTGATGTTAAGGACGGCAGGGTTGTAAAAGGGATAAATTTTGAGGGTTTAAACGACGTTTCTAGCCCTGTGGAGCTTGCTAAGTTTTACAGCGATAATCTTGCTGATGAGCTTGTTTTTTACGATATAGCGGCATCCTCTGAGGACAGAAGCTTTTTTACAGACATTCTCTGTGAGGCGGCGAGAAATGTTTTTATTCCTTTGACTGTTGGCGGTGGAATCAACACCCTTGAGGATTTTGACAGGGCTTTAAAATGTGGCGCTGACAAGGTTTCTGTAAATTCAGGTGCCATAAAAAACCCTGACCTTATTTATGAGGCAAGTAAACGCTACGGAAGTCAGTGCGTTGTTCTGAGCGCTGATGTTAAGCGTGTTAACGGTGAGTTCAGAGTTTTTGCCCGTGGGGGACGTGTAGATACAGGAATGGAGGCTATTTCCTGGATTAAACGATGTGTTGACAACGGTGCAGGAGAAATTGTTCTTAATTCTATTGATACAGACGGTGTTAAGGGTGGTTTCGATATTGAAATGCTTAAGGCTGTTTGTGATGTGGTGAATGTTCCTGTTA
>JAGAIJ010000011.1 GCA_017626595.1 Clostridia bacterium
AAACAGTAGTTAAGTACATTGTGTCCTTGTCATATTCCTCGCAGTACATCTTAAATACCTTTTCGTAGATTTCAGGGCTACTTTCCCCTACATAATCCATCATTCTCTTGACAAGAATTCTTGCGCCGTCCCCTACAAAAATTTTATACATATTAACGTCAATTTCAGGGTAGCCATAAGCTTTTAAAGCCTTATTTCCGTAATATGCAATTGTAGTTATAGTATCTGTAAGTGTGCCGTCTAAGTCAAATACAACAGCTTTATACATAATATCTCTCCATTCCGTTAAAAAGAGCCATAAGGCTCTTTTTATAATTTTTCTATTACAGCTTCAAGAGGATTGTCTGAAAGTGTTTCAAATTCTCCTGCATCGCAAAGCTTTGCAATTTCAGGTCTGAAAGGAATTCTTGCCAGGAATTCAATTCCATTTTCCTTTGCAACCTCTTCCCCGTGGGACTCACCAAAGATTTCAATCTTCTTTCCACAGTCAGGGCATTCAACATAGCTCATATTTTCAACCATTCCTACAATCGGAATGTTCATCATCTTCGCCATATTAACAGCTTTAGTCACAATCATTGAAACAAGCTCCTGAGGAGATGTTACAACAACAATTCCGTCAACAGGAATTGACTGGAAAACTGTAAGCGGAACGTCACCTGTGCCGGGAGGCATATCCACAAACATAACGTCAACATCTTCCCATACAACGTCTGTCCAGAACTGCTTAACAGCTCCGCCGATAACAGGTCCTCTCCATGCAACAGGAGAAGTTACATCGTCTAAAAGAAGGTTGATTGACATAATCTTAACCCCTTCCTTTGATTCAGCAGGAAGAAGTCCGAAGTCGTTAGCGTCAGCACGAACGCCGTCAAGACCAAAAATTTTAGGAATTGACGGACCAGTAATGTCCGCGTCTAAAATAGCGGCATTCTTTCCGCTTTTCTGCACAGCTGTAGCTAAAAGTGAAGTAACTAAGGATTTACCTACTCCCCCTTTACCTGATACAACTCCGATAACCTTTTTTATATTGCTCATAGCATTAGGCGCTTCAAGAAAACTCTTTGGGTCTCTGTCGGCACAGTTTGCCGAGCAGGTTGAACAATCATGTGTACATTCGCTCATTATATATCTTTCCTTTCATAAACATCTTTTTGTATTTTAGCACTTTTTTACACTCCCGTCAAGTCAAAGGGAGGTATAAATTCCTCGTTAGCACTGGATTTTTCCTGCATATAGCCTGTGTCAAAGCCAAGGCTTAAAGCCTCATCAACTACCGAGTTATATTCAAAGGTTGTAATTCTTCTTCCAAGCCCCATTTTCTCAGCCTCACCCTTAGGTGTAAACTGACTCATAAGGCTTAAAATAAACTTTTCTTTCGGAATATCAATATGCCTTAAAACATCAATAGAATCCTGTCTATACCCGGGCAAAACAAGGTGCCTTATAATCGTGCCCCTTTTCATAATTCCGTCCTCAAAAACAGGCTCTCCTGTAATTTCAGCCATTTCTCTTGCACTCTCCAGAGCAAACCTGAAGTAATCTGGAGCCTTTGAGTATTTTGCGGACAATTCCTCGGAATAATACTTAATATCAGTCAAAAATATATCAAAATATCTTCCGTACTCTCGGATTGTTTCTCTGTTTTCATATCCACCGCAGTTATAGACCACAGGGATTTTCGGTTTTGCAACTTCCAGAGCCTCTGCAATCCATGGGAGATAATGTGTTGGTGTAACAAGATTTATATTGTGAGCGCCCTTTTCCTGAAGCTCATTAAAAATTTCCGCAAGTCGCTGGGCAGTTACAGTCTTTCCAAAATTTTCGTGGCTTATTTCGTAATTCTGACAATAGGCACACTTCATAGTGCAACCGCTGAAAAAAACTGTTCCCGAGCCATTTTCTCCGCTTATACAAGGCTCTTCCCAGAAGTGAAGTCCTGCTCTTGCAATTTTAATTTTATCTGTAGCTCCGCAAAACCCTGACCCTGTACTTCTGTCAGCACCGCATTGCCTTGGACAAAGTCTGCAACTCCTCACATCAAACATAATTATCACCATAATTTATTATAATTTTTTTCTGCATAAAGTCAATGTTTTTCGAAACAATAATCATAAAGGAGTGAAATTATGACAAACAAAGAATATATTGATTACGTTAATAAAAAGACCCCAAACAGCAAGATACTTAAAAACACAGTACTTGCATTTATTATTGGCGGACATATCTGTTGCGTCGGACAGGCATTTTCCGACTTTTACAGAATTATGTTTAACCTGAGTGTTGAAGACGCCAAAACAGCTGTACCTATAACTATGGTATTTTTAGGTGCACTCTTTACAGGTCTTAACCTTTACAATAAACTTGCACGGTACGCAGGAGCAGGCACAATTGTCCCAATCACAGGCTTCGCCAACTCAATTGTATCCCCTGCTATGGAGTTTAAGCGGGAGGGCCTGGTTTTAGGACTTGGCGCAAAAATGTTTACTGTAGCAGGTCCCGTTTTAGTTTACGGCATAACAGCATCAGTTATTGTCGGACTAATTTACTATTTTATAGGAGGAATGATGTAATGCAGACAATTAAACTTAAAACTCCTGTATCAATCCTATCCTCCGCTTCTGTTGCAGGGGTTAAAGAGGGCCTTGGTCCTCTCAAAAATTTTTACGACAAGGTTTTAGAGGATGCAGAGTGGGGCGAAAAAACCTGGGAAAAAACTGAAAGCAAAATGCAGACCTTTGCCGTAACAAAGGCTCTTGAAAAAGCAAACTTAAAACCTGAAGATATGAATTATATTTTTGCAGGAGACCTTCTTAACCAGTGCATAGCCTCAAGCTTTGGCTTAAGAAATCTTGAAATACCTTTTTTCGGACTTTACGGAGCCTGCTCAACAATGGCAGAAAGCACATCTCTTGCCTCAATCACAGTTTCCTCAGGCTACGCAGATTACGCCGTTGCTGTAACCTCAAGTCATTTCTGCACAGCAGAAAGACAGTACCGTCAGCCCCTTGAATACGGAGGCCAACGTCCGCCCTCTGCCCAATGGACTGTAACAGGCTCAGGTGCAATGGTTTTGGGAACAGGAAAATCCCCCTATATAACCCATATAACAACAGGAAAAATTGTTGATATGGGCATAAATGATGCAAACAATATGGGCGCAGCAATGGCTCCTGCCGCCATTGACACCCTCACAGCACATTTTAAGGATACAGGCAGAACCCCTGACTTTTACGACCTGATTGTAACAGGGGATTTAGGGAAAATCGGCAGGGAAATTGTTATTGAAAAGATGCTGGAAAAGGGCTATGATATGCGAAAAAACTATAATGACTGCGGATGTATGGTCTTTGATCTGGAAAAACAGGATATGCACGCAGGAGGCTCAGGCTGTGGCTGTATCGCAATCACCCTCTGTGGCTTTATTATGGAGAAAATAAAAAGCGGAGAGCTTAAAAATGTTCTCTTTGCAGGCACAGGAGCACTCCTTAGCCCAACCTCCACACTTCAGGGCGAAACAATCCCGGGCATAGCCCACGCAGTTGCAATTTCAAGGGAGGTGGACTAAATGGCGTACCTTGGTTCATTCATAGTTGGCGGAATACTTTGTGCCATAGCCCAGATTTTAATTGACAAAACAAAGCTGACCCCTGCAAGAATTCTTGTACTTTATGTTGTAGCGGGCACAGTTTTAGGCGCTCTTGGACTTTACGATATAATCGAAAGAGTAGGCCACGCAGGCGCCACAGTTCCTCTTATGGGCTTTGGTAACACTCTCGCCAAAGGCGTTATGAAAGCTGTAAACGAAAAAGGCTTAATCGGAGTTTTTACAGGTGGAATTACAGCCGCCGCAGGAGGCATAACTGCCTCTATCCTCTTTGGTTTCTTAATAGCCTTAATCTTTACCCCAAAAGACAAGTATTAAAAAAGACGAGCCAAAAGCTCGTCTTTTATTTTATAAATTAAACTTTTCCCTTATATATTTAATTTGTTCTTCAACTGATTTAACAGAAGTACCGCCCTTTGAGATACGCTTTTCAACGCAGGTCACAAGGTCAATTTCCTTAAATAAATCTTCGCCAAATAAATCGGAGAATTCCCTGTATTCCTCTAAACTCAGGCTTTCCAAAACCTTATCTTCAGCAATACATTTACTTACAATCTGTCCCGAAATCTTGTATGCAGACCTGAAAGGCAAGCCGTTTTTAACAAGATAATCTGCAAGGTCTGTGGCATTTATAAAGCCCTTCTTTGCAGCATTTAACATATTTTCGGTGTTCGCAGTCATAGTGTCAACCATTCCGGAGAATACTTCTATGCACATTTTAACTGTATCCACAGCGTCAAAAATTCCCTCTTTATCTTCCTGCATATCCTTGTTATAGGCAAGAGGAAGTCCCTTGAGTGTAGTAAGAAGTCCCATAAGGTCGCCGAAAACTCTGCCAGTCTTACCGCGAACAAGTTCAGCCATATCAGGATTCTTCTTCTGTGGCATAATTGATGAGCCTGTTGTGTATTCATCGGAAAGCTCAACAAACTTGAATTCCCAGCTTGACCAGAGAATAATTTCCTCTGCAAATCTTGAAAGGTGAACCATGATAATTGAAATATCGCTTAAAAGTTCAAGAACAAAATCTCTGTCGGACACACCGTCAAGGCTGTTAAGACAGATTCCCTCAAAATTAAGGTTCACAGCCTCAAATTCTCTGTCAGTTTCGTATGTTGTACCTGCTAAGGCACAGGAGCCGATAGGAGAAATATTCATTCTCTTTCTGCAGTCAGAAAGTCTTTCAATATCCCTTGAAATCATCATAGCATAAGCCATGAGCTGGTGACCGAAAACAATAGGCTGGGCTCTCTGGAGGTGTGTGT
The DNA here is from genome assembly GCA_017626595.1 of Clostridia bacterium. Taxonomy (GTDB): domain Bacteria; phylum Bacillota; class Clostridia; order Monoglobales; family Monoglobaceae; genus RGIG8709. The sequence goes on from JAGAIJ010000011.1 coordinate 4,873, forward strand.
ATCCAGGGAGAATAGCATTTTTATACTGCTCAGCCTTGTTTGTAATCACCCTTACAAAATCAATAAGAAGCTCCTGTATTTCGTCAAGTTCT
>JAGAIJ010000112.1 GCA_017626595.1 Clostridia bacterium
CTTGATGAAGAGTTTGATTTTGACCTTGGTGATGTAAAAGAGGAAAAGGAATAAAAAGGAAGAAACAAAAAAATCTGAAAAAGATATTTACAAAAAGGGAAAAAGATTGTATAATATAAAATAATCAGATTTTATAATTAAAAATGTGGGGAAGTTTAACATAAAAGGAGGAACTATCGTGATTGAATTTGAAAATGAAGCGACTAACCCTGCCCAGATTAAGGTAGTTGGTGTGGGCGGTGCAGGTAATAACGCTGTAAACAGAATGATTGAATCAGGTCTTAAGTGTGTTGAATTTATTGCTGTTAACACAGACAAGCAGGACCTTACACTTTCAAAGGCAACTCAGAAAATTCAGATAGGTGAAAAAATTACAAAGGGACTCGGCGCTGGTGCTGACCCTACAATCGGTGCAAAGGCTGCGGAAGAAAGCCGTGACGAAATTGCACAGGCTCTTGAAAATGCAGATATGGTATTTGTTACTGCAGGTATGGGCGGCGGAACTGGTACAGGTGCTGCTCCTATCGTTGCTGAAGTTGCAAAGGAAATGGGTATTTTAACTGTTGGTATCGTTACAAAGCCTTTCTGGTTTGAAGGTGCTACACGTGCTAAAAATGCAGCTGCAGGCATCGAATGTCTTAAGGATGCTGTTGATACACTCGTAGTTGTTCCAAACGATAAGCTTTTGGAACTTGCAGAAAAGAAGACAGCTCTTACAGAGTCATTTGCTATTGCTGATGACGTATTAAAGCAGGGCGTACAGGGTATTTCTGACCTTATCTCCCGTTCAGGTCTTATCAGTCTTGACTTTGCTGACGTTAAGACAATTATGAAGAATGCAGGCTATGCTCACATGGGTATCGGTAAGGCTACAGGCGAAACAAGAGCTCATGATGCTGCTCTTAAGGCTATTAACAGCCCGCTTCTCGAAACATCTATTGCAGGTGCAAAGGGCGTAATCTTAAATGTTACAGGTGGCGCTGACCTCGGTATTCTTGAAATTCAGGAAGCTTCAGAGCTTGTTACACAGGCTGCTGATCCATCTGCTAATATTATTCTCGGTGCAATAATTGACGAAACACTTGGTGATGAAATTCAGGTTACAGTTATTGCTACAGGTTCAAACGGCGGAAAGTCAACAATCAACAGACCTCTCGCTCCAAGAGTTGGAAACGATATGTTCGGAAAGCTTAAGGAAACTCTTGAAATCTCCGATGAGCCAAAGACAGTGGAGGATGCTGAGGAAGTGGAAGAAGCTAAAAGCGATATGCCATCATTCTTAGGCGGAGAACCAAAGGAAACAAAGAACATTTTCCAGGGACTTACAGAGGATGACGGAATTGATGTTCCTGTATTTATCAAGAATAAAGACTAATCTTACATAAAACCTAAAAGCCGGATTTTTGTCCGGCTTTTTTTATTTTGCAAAAATACCGACAATATTTTCAAAGCAAAAATGTTATGATAACAATGAGGTGAAATTATGAGGCCTGTTGTTTACATAGATGTTTTGTTTTTTCTTAATTTTATAATAAATTCGGTGCTTTTTCTTCTGACAGGAATGATTGTATCAGAAAAGGTTAAAATAATAAGACTGATGGGGGTGTCAGCCCTAGCCTCCGTATACACAGTGCTGGTTTTTGTGCCCTCTGTAAGCTTCCTGACCGGCGGTCTGGGGAAGATTTTGTTTTCGGGGGTTTTTATCCGTCTGCTTTTTGAAAAGATGCGATTTGGAAAGCTGGTTAAAGACACATTGATATTTTTGACACTGTCTTTCGGTCTTGCAGGAACAGTTTTTGCTCTGTTTTTTCTTACGGGACTCGGGACAAAGCTTGGTGCAGTAATGTCAGGTGGAGAATTTTATTTTAATATTGATATTACATATCTTCTCTCGGGGGCTATATTGTTCTATCTTCTTGTGGCAGTTTTTTCTGAAAACTGTAAAACAGTTCTGCCTCGGGAGGAACTTATAAAGGAAATAGTCATTGAAAATAATGGAAAAAAGATTAAGGTAAAAGCTTTGATTGATACAGGGTGTCACCTTAAAGAGCCTGTGTCGGCACGGCCTGTTGTGATTGTCCCGTTGTCGTTGGGACAAAGATTGTGTAAATGTCCCAAAGAACTGGAGCGGTTTTATAAAGAAGAGAAAAATATCAATGGATTTACAGATTTGGGACTGAAAATCATCCCTTTTTGTACTGTAACGGGACAGTGGGAAATTATGGCTGGCTTTGATGCTGAAAGGCTTGAGGTTGACGGAAAAAGTTATGGGAAGAATGACTTTGTTATAGCTGTATCGGGGTACAGTTTTTCGGATAATTTTGACGGAATAATTAACCCTGAAATTCTAACAGGAGGTATAAAAAATGAAGTGGATAATAAGACTTTGGCAGAGGTTTAGAAGGTTTCTTTTCGGGAAGTCGGGAGTTTTTTATGTAGGGGGAGCTGAAAATCTTCCTGCCCCTCTGGAGAGCGACCGTGAGGCAGAGATAATTGACGAACTTATGGTGGAGGAAAAAAGGGAGAATGCAAGAAAAATTCTGATTGAGCATAATCTCAGACTTGTGGTTTACATAGCTAAAAAGTTTGAAAATACAGGAGTATCTCCTGAAGATTTGGTTTCAATAGGCACAATCGGACTTATAAAAGCTATAAACACCTTTAAAAAGGATAAAAATATTAAACTTGCAACCTATGCCTCCCGCTGTATAGAGAATGAAATCCTGATGTATTTAAGAAAAAACTCCAACCAGAAGATAAATGTTTCTCTTGATGAGCCTCTTAATGTGGACTGGGATGGAAATGAGTTGTTGCTTTCGGATATTTTAGGCACGGAAAACGATATAACTCAGAAAAACATTGAGCACAGCGTTGACCTGGAACTTTTAAAAATTGCCTTGTCAAAGCTGTCCGACAGGGAGAGAAAAATTGTGGAGATGAGGTTTGGAATCGGGCGTGAGGATGAGGAGCTGACGCAGAAACAGGTGGCGGATATGATGGGGATTTCCCAGTCCTATATTTCGCGACTTGAAAAAAGGATTATGAAAAGACTCAGAAATGAAGTGGAAAAGCTGTATAATCGGTAAAACCCTTGTTGACAAAGGGGTTTTGAAGTGTTATAATAAATCTGTATGTAATAAAAAAATAAACAAATTTCAGAGGGGTTTATTATGGAAGAAATGAGATTGTCCTTAAGGGACATTATTGACTTGTTTTTATTTAATATCAAGATGATTGTTACAATCACCCTGATATTTGCTATTGCTACACTTATTTACAGTGCAACAATGATTGTACCAAAGTATCAGACAGATGTTACCTTGTATGTAAACAACACAAAGGTTACTATTACAGACAGAACAACATCATCTGACCTTTCAACATCACAGATGCTTGTTCCTACCTGCATTAACCTTATAAATACAGACATTATGTCTTCTGAGGTTGCTAAGGCTGACGGACTTGGCTATTCAGCAGCACAGATAAAGAGCATGACAACAGCGTCTCAGGTAGGTGGCACAGAAATCTTAAAGATTACAATAAGAGGAACTGAGCCTAATGATGTTGCCAGAATTGCAGATACTTACGCTGATGTAGTTCCTGAAGTTATTGGTGGTAATGGTGGTATTGTAGAGGCGTGTTCAATCAGACTTATTGATAAGGCAAAGGTGCCTCAGGCTCCATATTCGCCAAATGTTACAAGAAATACAATTATCGGATTTATTGTGGGACTTATTATAAGCTGTTCCTTTATTCTTATCCGAGAAATTCTTGATAGCCGTATCAAGAATGAAAGTGACCTTGAAGAATTATTCCAGGCTCCTATTCTTGGTACAATTCCACAGATTGGAACAGGCAATAAGGGACACTACGGATATTATAACAACGCTAAGAGCGGAGCTTACAGGAAGACGGGTTACGGCCTTGAAAATCTCAAGGCGACAGCTCCTAAACAGGATGCTGCTCCCGGGGTGAAGGCTGAAACTGAAGAAAAAGCGGTTCCTGATACCAAAACTGAAATAGCAGCAGAAATCGTACCTGAACAGGTTTCTGTGAATGAGGTTAAGCCTGAGATGGTAGTAGAGGAAACACCAGTTGCGGAAACTGTTGTTGAGGCACCTGTTGTAGAGGTGGTAAAAGCAGAACCTAAAGTAGAGGCAACAGCGGAATCCGTATTTGAAGCGTTAGAGGAATCACCGGCTGATGTTCTTGATGAAATAGCTAAAATAGAAACACCGCTTACAGATGCTATTGAAGCTGAAATGAAGGAGGGTAAATAGAGATGACTGATAATAAGAAACAGGAAAAGAATACTGCGCCTGCTAAAACAGGAAAAGAACTCCTTCGTGCAAAAATAATTAACGAAAAGACTTCCTTTAACGTAAATGAAGCATATAAAGCCCTCAGAACTAATATAATTTTCTCTCTTTCCAAGGAAGATAAATGCAAAAGAGTAATGGTTTCAAGCTCTCTTGCGTCAGAAGGAAAGAGTACAACCTGTGCAAATATCGCAATAACCTTTGCCCAGATGGGTGCCAAGGTTTGTCTTATTGACTGTGACTTAAGACGACCAAACATTGGAAGACTTTTAAGTCTTGAAACTGCTCCTGGAGTAAGTAATTACCTTATAGATGCAAATACAAAGGAAGAAATTGTTCATAAGAATGTAAGAGAAAATCTTGATGTAATCTGTTCCGGCGATATTCCTCCGAACCCTGCGGAACTTATCGGTTCAGAGGCAATGGATAAGCTTTTGGATGAGTTATCTGAAGAATACGAATATATCTTTATTGACTCACCGCCTATCTGTGTTGTAACTGACCCGTCAGTTCTTGCAAGTAAGTCCTCGGGTGTAGTTATTGTTGCACTCCAGAACTCAACTGAAAAGGATGTTATAAAGACTGCTGTTGAACAGGTAGAATTTGTAGGAGCAAAACTTTTAGGATTCGTACTCAATGGTGTTGAATATACATCAACAGGTCGTTATAAGTACAGATATGGTTACAGATATTATCACGGTCTCCGCGGAAAGCATTACGAAAGAAGCTATTATTATAATAGTGCATACAGCAAGGATAAGAAACCGACTGCGAATAAATAACCTGAGATTTAAGGAGTTATTCTATGGTAGATTTTCACAGCCATATACTTCCCGGAATAGATGACGGAAGTAAAAATGTTAAAGAATCCCTTGATATACTTAAGGAAATGTATAGTCAGGGAATTACAAAAGTTGTTGCAACCCCTCATTTTCTTGCCAGGCACCAGAGCGTAGAGGAATTTGTTTTTGAAAGAAACAAAGCCATAGAGACTCTTAAAGAGTCTTTGAACGGAGTTTCTGATATTCCTCAGGTTTATGTGGGCTCCGAAACGGAGTATTATGATGGCATAGGAGAATGTGAAGGTATAGAAAAGCTTTGCATAATGGGAACAAGACTTATTCTTGTGGAGATGCCCTTTAACCTCTGGACAGAAGCTGTTTACAGAAACCTTATGAGGATTCAGGAGAGAGGTTTTGTGCCTGTTATAGCCCACCTTGAGAGATATATATCATATCAGAATGAGGAAAAGTGTTTTGAACGACTTGAGGAAATGGGTGTGCAGGTTCAGTGTAACTGTACTTTCTTCACAAGGCGTATGACAAGAAAAAAAGCTATAAGATATATAGGTGGAAGACGCATAAACTTTATAGGTACAGATTCACACGATATGAAGTCGAGAAAACCGCAAATGGATAAAGCCCTGAAGATAATTGAGAAGAAGCACGGCTATGAAGCTGTTGAGGATTTACTTGATTATTCAGAAAGCGCTTTAAGAAGTGCGACAGTTGTAATATAAAACAGGGTGAGTATATGAAAAAAATATTAAAAATATTGTTGGTTGTTGTGCTGATTGCCGCTGTGGCATCAGGCTGGTTTCTCTACAATAACAGGGACTACATAAAAGCACTGCTCCTTGCGGGAAAAACCTCAGGAGAGGAAATCAGTGCCACTATCGGTGAAAGTGAGAGAAAGACGGTACAGACCCTTGGAAAATATATTCCAATCAGGGAATATTCAGAGCCGAATGGTGAATACAGAGGACTAGAGAGTGAAAAAGAGTCTGTTGAAAATATCAAAAATGCTATTGACTACGATTCCCTTGACGAAATACAGGTTGAAATTGCCAAATACATTTTAAGACTTTACGAGCTCAAAAGTAAGTATCTGGGAGAGGCTGAAGCTCTTATACAGAAAGCGAAAGATGAGTTTTATGCCTTGCCTCAGGAAGAGTGGACAACTGATAACCGTACAAGAATTATTCTTAAACATTCCAAGGACGCATATTCTGCTCTGGCACAGTGCGACAGTGAAGTTAATAATATATGCAATGACCTTGAAAAATATTTAAAGGACAACAATGCTGATACATCTATAGTGAAAGAGATAAAAAAAGCCTATGAAGAGGAAAAAACGCTTAAAAAAGCGTTTTATATGAAAAAATACATAGGGGAATAGGAAGAACGTTTATGTTTAGAAACAGGTTTTTGCTTATTATAGATGCAATATTGATTTTTATGGCATATATTGGTTCTATAATGCTTGTAACCCTCGTAGATATTGAACAGTTTTACATATTTTTAAATTCTACAATAACAATCCTCGCACTTGATGTAATTATACTGTTCTTTTGTAACTGGAGATTCGGAATTTATTCTACACTTTGGATTTACGGAGGACTTAAAGATTACTTTAATCTGATTAAGGCAAGCTTCATTTCTACTGCAATTTCCATAGTTATTACTCTTGTAATAAGAGCTTCTACGGAGCTTATGCCACAGCCGGTTTTCCCTCTTACAGAAGAGAAAATCATAATATTCATAAGTTTTATGAATATAGTGACACTTCTTTTTATGTTTCTTTTACGACTTGTCGCTTGTGTTTTTTATAACAGAACAAAGCTCATCCGCAGAAGAAACGAAGGAAAGCGTCTTTTAATCTATGGCGCAGGTTCAGCTGCAATGACATTTATGCATGACCTTATGAAGAATGAGGATATGGATTACAGAATAGTAGGCTTTATTGATGACGCACCGGATAAGAAAAAGGCAAGAATTAACGGTTATCCTGTTTTAGGACAGGGCAAGGATGTTGTAAGAATTGCCAATGACTACGATATTGACGAAATTATTATAGCAATCCCATCCGCTACTCTTGCAGAGAGAACTGCGGCAGTTGAACGATGCAGTAAAACAAAGAAAACAGTTAAGATAATGCCGAGCATCGACAGAATTATCCTGGATTCAAAGGATAATATGATGATTAAGAATGTCGATATTGAGGACTTGCTTGAAAGAGACCCGATTAAGCTTGAAAAAGACGGAATTAAAGATTTCCTTGAAGATAAAGTCGTGTTTGTATCAGGCGGCGGCGGTTCAATCGGCTCCGAACTGTGCAGACAGATTATGAAGTTTAATCCCAAACAGCTTATAATTTTCGACATTTACGAAAATAATGCATATGAAATCCAGATGGAGCTTAACAGGAAGTATCCTGATAATAAGCCGACAGTGCTTATCGGCTCTGTAAGAGATATACATAGACTTGAGGCAATATTTGAAGAATATAAACCTGAAGTTGTGTTCCATGCTGCGGCTCACAAACACGTTCCTCTTATGGAAGACAGCCCTGGTGAAGCAATTAAGAATAATGTATTCGGAACTGTTAATATGGCAAAGGCCGCAGATTTGTTTGGCGTTAAGACATTTGTAATGGTTTCTACTGATAAGGCGGTTAACCCTACAAATATAATGGGCGCCTCAAAGAGGATGTGCGAAATGGTTATCCAGACCATTCAGACCATAAGTAAAACCAAGTTTGTTGCAGTTCGTTTTGGTAACGTTCTCGGTTCAAACGGTAGTGTAATTCCGCTGTTTAAGAAGCAGATTGCTCAGGGCGGACCTGTTACAATAACTCATAGAGATATTACAAGATACTTTATGACAATCCCTGAAGCTTCCCAGCTTGTACTTCAGGCGGGAGCTTTCGCAGAGGGCGGAGAAGTTTTCGTTCTTGATATGGGTAAACCTGTTAAGATTTATGACCTTGCAAAGCATCTTATAAAGCTCTCAGGCTTCGAACCTGGCGTCGATATTAAGATTGAAGAAGTAGGCTTAAGACCTGGCGAAAAGATTTATGAAGAATTGCTTATGAGCGAGGAAGGTCTTGAAAAGACAAGGAACGAAAAAATCTTTGTTGGAAGACCTACATTCAATGACTATGTGACATTAAATGAGGACCTTCAGGAACTTAAAGATGCGATTTTAACCAGGGATAAGGTAAAGATAAAGGCTGCTCTTAAAAAGTCAGTTCCAACCTTTGTTGAACCTGAAGAAGTAAATAATGCAAAATAATAAAAACCCTTTAGGATATGCCGTCCTAAAGGGTTTATTTTTTACGATATACTTTCCAGCCTTGAAATTGACACCTCGTAGGCTGTTTTTGTTTCTATTGTTTCATCGTCATATTTCTTTTTATATTCTCTGCTCTGAATTCGACCTGTGAGACGGAGCTTTTCTCCTACGGAAAGGACGGAAGCATACTTTGCATTAAGTCCCCAGGCAATACAGGGAATGTAGTCCGATTTGTTGTAGGCACGGTTAACGGCTATAAGCAAATCGGTGATTTCTCTGCCGAAGGGAGTGGTGCGATACACAGGCGCCTTGCAGATGTAACCCGTAAGCTGTATAGCGTTGGGATTTTCAGCCTCCTCGGGAGAAGAAACAGGGGTAATATTCCTTGCAAAAACAGATAAAACAAGCCTGTTCCCGATGTCTGTGTAGTTGTTGTATGAACGGAACTGACCTGTAACCTCAACTGTGTTTCCCGCTGATAAGTCGTTGGTATATAAAAATTTTTCCGATAAAATTACAGGAA
>JAGAIJ010000113.1 GCA_017626595.1 Clostridia bacterium
AAGCTCTTTTGCGCGGTCTAAAATTTTCTGAACAGTCCCCTCTCCGTCAAGAAGCGAGTATGCAGAGTGAGTATGAAGATGTGCAAATGCCATTTATGTTACCCCCTTTCGGCAAGTTTAATAATCTTTTTAAGTCTGTGATTTACCCCTGATTTTGTAATTGGCGGAATACATAGTTTCCCAAGCTCAGTCAAGGATAGCTCGGGATTTTCAATTCGCAGGAATGCAATCTCCCTGAGTTCTTCTGGGAGAGTATCAAGTCCTACGCTTTCATCAAGCTCCATAATAGCTTTGATGTGCTCAGATGAAGCTACATATATTTTATCAGTGTTAGCAATATCAAGGTTTGATGAACGGTTGAAATTGTTAGTAAATTCCTTTTGAATGACTACGTCGGAAAAAGTGTTGAGTGCGTTAATTGCCTTGATGTAGCCAAGAAAATCAGAAATCATACCGTTTGATTTCATGTAAATAACGGTATATTTTTTTCTCTTTGTAATTTTAGGTAAAAAGCCAAGGCTTTCTAAAAATCCTTTGAGGTTAAGTGCTAACGCCTCGTTTTTAAGTACAAACTCTAAGTTGTAGTTTTTCCTTGGGTCCATAATAATCCCTGACGCAAGGAATGTTCCTCTTAAAAAGGAGGACTTACAGCAATCCTTTTTTAAGTATTCATAGGGAATAGAAGGAGTGTTCCCGATAATTCTCAAAAGTGAATATATTTTCAGGATAATATCAAGCTTGTCTATAATTAAAATGTAGCTGTTATTCTCAATGGAAATTGGAATATAATAGTCAAAAAGCTCGTTAAATAAACCCTGAAAACGAATGGCAATACAGTCATTTTCGGTTTGAATTTTTATTGAGTTGTTACTGAAAGAACCTGCAAAGACCATAAGTCCCAGAAGCTCGGATAAAGCACAGCAATCCTTGTCTTTTTCAAGGAAAGCAAGCTCCTCTTTAGTGGTTCTTGAAAATGATTTCATAAAATCACCTTTATACGTTTTTGTGAATATCTCTGTGTGTAATATTTACGTTCTGTCCTATGTCTTTTAAGATTTTGTTAAGCTCTTCTGCAATAGTAACACTTCTGTGATGCCCGCCTGTACAGCCGATTGATATAACAAGCTGACTCTTGCCCTCTTCAATGTAGTGAGGAATAAGATAGGTTACCATATCCTTAAGTTTTTCTAAAAATTCCTTACTCTGTGGAAAGCCCATTACGTAGTCTGAAATACAGCTTTCAAGTCCTGTATGCTCGCGAAGAGTGAGGTCATAGTATGGGTTTGGAAGAAATCTTACGTCAAATACAAGGTCGGAATCCAGAGGAATACCGTACTTAAAGCCAAAGGAGAGGATGTTAACTAAAAGTCCGTTTGACTTGTCATCGGCATTATAAATGGCATTTATCTGTTCCTTAAGCTTTGAAGTTTTAAGATAGGTTGTGTCAATGATATGTGTAGAACGGTTTTTGACTTTTTCAAGGATTTCCCTTTCCCTTGTGATACCGTCAATTATTCTGTCGCTGCCTGACATAGGGTGATTACGTCTTGTTTCTTTGTATCTTTTAATAAGAGTTTCGTTGTCAGCGTCAAGGAAAAGTATTTCATAGTCATAGCCTGCCTCTGTAAGCTCGTCGAGAGTAGAGGAGAATGATTCGAAAAGTTCGCCTGAACGGATGTCGCAAACTACGGCAATCCCCTTTATTTTTTCAGCGTTACTGTAAAGCTCTGCGAATTTACCGATAAGCTGTGGAGGCATATTATCAATGCAGAAAAATCCAATATCTTCAAGACAGTGAACAGCCTGTGATTTACCTGCGCCGCTCATACCTGTAACAATTATAAATTTCATAATGTTCTTATCCCCCTAAAATTCTCCTAACATACGAACTTCAGGCTCTAAAGTAACCCCGAATTTGTCGTACACAGTTTTCTTTATATATTCAATAAGGTTTAATACATCCTCACAGGTAGCATCACCTGTATTGATAATAAAACCTGCGTGTTTTTCCGAAACCATAGCTCCGCCTATGGAGTAATTTTTAAGTCCTGCCTGTTCAACAAGTGCCCCTGCAAAGTGCCCCACAGGACGTTTGAAAACGCTTCCTGCACTTGGGAAAGTAAGAGGCTGTTTGTCTGAACGACGCTTGTTTAGTTCGTCCATAGTCTTTTTGATTTCAGCCCTATCACCCTTTGACAGTTTAAGCTTTACTGATAAAACAATTGCGTTATTCTTTGAAAAATATGAAGTTCTGTAGCCAAAGTCGCATTCATCTACGCCAATTGTCTTAATCTCATTGTTTTTATCTATAAATGTAACTTCTAAAATAACATCTTTCAATTCAGGGCCGTAAGCACCTGCATTCATAAAGGTAGCCCCTGCAAGTGAGCCTGGAATACCTGATGCAAATTCAAAGCCTGTAAGGGAGTTTTCAAGGGCAATATTTGCAAGACGGGATAAAAGAATTCCACCCTCTGCAGTAATACAGTCCCCCTCCACAGAAAATCCGCAGAAATTCTTGTGAAGTCGGATAATTACCCCTCTGAAACCCTTGTCGGAAACAAGAAGATTTGAGCCGTTGCCAATTACAGCAAAATTTATATCATTTTCCTTGAGGAATGAGATGATATTTGAAATTTCATCCATAGAAGAAGGAGACACAAGAAAGTCAGCATTTCCGCCGATTTTGAAGGTTGTGTGATTCTTCATAGGCTCGTCTTTTAATATATTTTCAGGATTTGTAAACTTTGAAAGTTCATTAAAAATATCCATGTTAACTCCTTAGAAGTTATATTTTTTATTTCGTTTTTCTTCCAGATATTTTATGAATCTGGAAGCATTTGTATTCATAATAAGTTCCTCAGGAAAATCAATTTCCTCAAGCATTTTAGGAACTTTTTCGTAAACGCCAACTTCGGTGCAAAAATGTGCATCGGAGTTTATCACAACCTTTGTGCCATTGCGTTTACAGGCCAAAGCAATTTCCCTGCAGAAATCGTCAGATTTTTGGCTTTTTACAAGGGTGTGTTCGTTAAGTTCTATGCAGATATTCTTTTCCTTTGCCTTTTTTGTAACAGCCTCAATATCAAAATAATAGTTGTCCCTGCCCGGGTGTCCCAGAATGTCCACAAAGGGATTTTCCATAACGTTAAGCCATGTTTCTGTGTGGTCTTCGGCGTCCCTGTCAGCGTAAGTAGGGTTGTGAATTGATGCAATAATTAAATCAAGACACTCAAGAGCGAACCCTTTAAGGTCAATCTCTCCGCTCTTTCCTAAAATGTTGACTTCAGCCCCCTTAAGAAGCTTCACGCCGTTTACAACTGAAGGAAGATTTCTTGAGTTTAAGAAATGCCATTCGTGAGCGCCGTCAGGAATAGCAGGCGCGTGGTCTGTCATAGCGATAAGCTCAATACCCTGAGCCTTGCCAAACTCGATATTTTCCATAAGTGTACTAAAAACATGGTGGCTAACCATTGTATGTGTGTGCAAATCAGTTAAAATTTTCATTGTAGTCCTGCCTCTCGTTAGTCGCGGTGAATCTGTTCCATAAGTCTTTTGTTAAGTTCTTCAGCGGCATTATATCCCATTTTTCTCTGTCTGTTGTTCATAGCAGCAACCTCGAAGATAATAGCAAGGTTTCTGCCCGGACGAACAGGAATGGTAAGGGAAGGAATGTCAAGACCTAAAATGTTTGTGTATTCGTCAACAAGCCCGAGCCTGTCATACTGTTTTCCTTTCTGCCAAGCCTCAAGAAGAATAACAAGGTCAATTTTTTCTGTGTTTTTAACAGCACCCATACCGAAGATTTTCTGGACGTCAATTACACCGATGCCTCGGATTTCGATAAAGTGTCTGATAATTTCAGGGGAAGAACCAACTAAGGCTTTAGCTGAAACCTTTTTGATTTCAACAGCATCATCGGCAATAAGTCTGTGACCTCGTTTCATAAGCTCAACAGCAGCCTCGGACTTACCGATTCCTGACTCACCGAGAATTAAAATACCTTCGCCGTAAACTTCTACAAGTACACCGTGTCTTGTAATTCTTGGTGCAAGTTCGTTGTTAAGATATGCGATAAGGGCACTCATAAACTCAGAAGTCATAAGTGATGTGCGAAGTACAGGAACCTTATATTTTTCAGCAAGTGTAAGAATTTCAGGATGCACAGGGATGTCCCTTGTGAAAATAAGAGCAGGTACTTTATGCTCAAAAAGTGAAGTCATTTTTTCGTTTCTTTCCTCAATGGAAAGGTTTTTAAGATAGGTATATTCAGCTTTACCGATAATCTGAATACGCTTTGGGTCATAATATTCGAAAAATCCTGAAATAGGAAGCCCCGGGCGGTTAACGTCAGCAGACTCAATAAGCACTTCCTCTTCAGGAAGATACAGTGTTTCGAGATTAAATTCATTCATTATTTTTGTAAGTTTTACGGTATATTTTTCCTGCATATTACAAACTACCTTTCGTTAGATATAATTACCTACGATAATTATACTAGAATATAAAACATTTGTAAATAAATTTTCAAAAAAAATAAAAAAATACTTGCATTATGGAAAAAAGTCTGTTATAATACAAAAGTTGATATGGAAAAAATCTTTTAGGAGGTGTTATATATGGCAAAGTGTGAAGTATGTGGAAAAGGCGTTGTTTTCGGAATTAAAGTTTCTCATTCACATCGTCGTTCAAACAAGGCTTGGAAACCAAACGTAAGAAGAGTAAAGGCCGTTGTTGACGGAACACCAAAGAGAGTATATGTATGCTCAAGATGCTTAAGATCGGGAAAAGTTGATCGAGCTATCTAATTTATCTGAAAATAAAAAATTAACAGACATAGTTTTCTATGTCTGTTTTTTCTATGTAATTATTTAATTCTGAACAACCTTTTAAGGAGTCCTCTTAAGTATTTTGGAGCTTTAACTACAACAATTTGCAAAGAAATCATCCTTTCTATTTTCTTGTTATAAAGTTTATACCCACACAAATCAAAGCAATTCCGAAGAATGCGAGAAGTAAGTAGTATGGGATGACGTGAGCCAGGAGTATCCCAAGTCCCAGGGCAACAAAAAACCAGCCCAAAGGTTTATTTCTACTACAATTAGGTCTGCATCTCATAAAATCACCCCTGAAATAATATATTCAGAAATGAAAAAAGAGTGCATAAAGGCATCTGTCTTTATGCACTCTTGTCACCTGATAAAAATATAAGAAGCTCGCCCGAATCAAAGGAAATATGAGCCTCGTTTTTAATTCTGTTTGAAACAGTCAGGGTTGAATAGTTGTTAATGTCAACCTGAAATGCTTCATACTCTGTTCCTGTAACAGTAAGCCCTTTAACCTGATTTCCATAAGGAAAAATTGAAAGAAACTCTCGGTCATTTTTCGGAATAGTAATGGCTTTATCTGTGTATAAAACAGTATTTTGCTCATCAATAATTTCACCGCAGATATTATGCTGTGAAATATATTTAAGCATAGCAAAATTTCCAAATTCGTGGTCAAGTCTGCCCCCTGTAACACAAAGGAGTGTTATGTGGGTTGCCCCTTTTTTGATGGCATATTCAACGCAAACGTTAACGTCAGTTTTATCCTTATGTGTGTCTAAAAACACAGTATCTTTAGCCTTGATTTCTTCTCTTTTTAATGAATCGTTATCCCCAATCCACGCATCAGGCGTGAGTCCCAGTGCCTCACATACTCTTAAACCGCCGTCGGCAGCAATAATCATAGAGGAAGAGAAGTCAATTTTCTTAAGATACTCTAAATCCGTTTGCGGAGCAGAGCCGATTATAAAAACACGCATTATTCTGCGCTCCTTATTTGAGAAATTGTAGTTTTGTAGTCCTCTGACTTAAACACAGCCGAGCCTGCAACTAAAACATTTGCACCGTGAGATACAGGAAGATGAGCGTTTTTAGGAGAAACACCACCGTCAACCTGAAGCTCAATATCTTTTCCTGTTTTGTCAATCATTTCTCTGACTTCAGCAATTTTTTCATTCATTTCCATTATGTAGGACTGTCCGCCAAAGCCCGGTTCAACAGTCATAACAAGGATTAAATCGAAGTTTTCGATAATGTCTGAAAGAACAGAAGCTGGAGTTTTAGGTTTGATTGAAATACCTGCTTTAATGCCGTAGCTGTGGATTTTTTCAGCTAACGCCACAGGATTTTCCACTGCTTCGTAGTGGAATGTTACGATGTCTGCCCCTGCTTTTACAAAGTTTTCAAGGTAAAATTCAGGGTCAGAAATCATAAGATGTACGTCGAAAACCATATTTGAAATTGGTCTTATAGCCTTTACAATGTCAGCAGAAAAGCTTAAATTCGGAACAAAGTGTCCGTCCATAATGTCTAAATGTAAGTAGTCCGCACCTGCCGCCTCAACCTTTTTAATATCTTCTTCAAGGTGGAGTATATCAGCAGAAAGCATAGATGGTGCAACTTTTATTTCTCTCATTTTTTTGTCTCCCATTGTTTAATATTTTTAAGTGTTTCGTATAAAGCAAGATAGCTTTCGTGTCTGCTTGGCGCAATTTTTCCAAGAGGAAGTGCCTCTAAAACAGCACAGCCCTTTTCAACTCTGTGAGTACAGTCGGGGAATTTGCACATTCCCTGATACTGCTCAAATTCACGGAAAGTTGAAGAAAGTTCAGATGCAGTTATATCCTGTAATTCAAAGGATGTAAACCCGGGTGTATCAATAATGTATCCTGAGTTTTCAAGCTTTCGAAGCTCAGAATGACGGGTAGTGTGTTTGCCTCGTTCAGCCTTCTCCGAAACTTCCCCTGTTTCAAAAATTTCTTCCCCTAAAATAAGGTTTATAATGCTTGATTTTCCTACACCTGAGTTCCCCGCAAAAGCAGTAGTTTCCCCCTCAAGATAAGGAAGAAGAGTAGATATATCTTCTTGTTTTGCAGAGAATGTAACCACATCAAAGCCTGCATTTTTATAGATATTTTCGTATAAACTGCAGTCCCCAAGGTCGGATTTATTTATGCAAATCAAAACTTTGATTCCAAGGTTTTCAGCACAGCATATAAGCTTGTCTAAAACCTGAAGATTAGGTTTCGGATTTTCAACTGCGATTACAGCTGCAATCTGTGAAATATTTGCAACAGGCGGACGGATAAGGGAATTTTCTCTCGGTAAAATTTCGGAAATTACACCTGTTTTCCCGTCCTGATTTAGCTTGATTTTTACATTGTCTCCCACAAGAGGAGTGATGTTTTCCTTGCGGAAAATACCTCTTGCACGGCATTCGATTTCGCCCTCAGGAGTATCAATATAATAAAATCCGCCAATTCCTTTTAAAATTTTTCCCTGTAATTCACCCATTAGTTAAGCACCACGTCATAGCTCATAGCGTATTCGCCGTCGTAGTAAACGTCAGCCACAACACCGCTGTTTTCGGATTTAATTGTAATATCGTTGTAAGTTCCGTTGGTAATTGTACTGCTGTAAACAGTTTTACCGCCAACCTTTACTTCAACTAAAGCAGATTCCTTGTTGGATGGGCCCGGAACACGGAGATAACCCTTTTTAAGACCGCTTCCTGAAGTAGGGTCTTCAACGGTAGTTTCACCCTCATCAGATTCTTCAGGTCCCTCGCTTACATATAATGTAACTGTGTCACCAGGTCTGAGTGTTTTTTCAGCTTTAGGGAACTGTCTTATAACATAACCCTCAGGAGTTTCATCGCTGAATTCGTATTCAATTTCGTACTGCACATTTTCCTTATCAAGAATTTTCTTAACAGAGTCAATTTTACTGTTGGAATAGTCGTCCAAAACGAAATCCTTTTCTGCTTCAGCCCCAGACCTGCTTACATCAACCTTGATTGTAATAACCTTGTCGGTAGGCGCATTTTCATCAGAAACACTGATTTTGTTTTCAACAACTTCAACTTTTCTTAAACCGTCTTCAGGTGTCTGTGAAACAATTGTTCCCTCAGGAACAGTTGCGTCTTCAACTGTATCTGCAATTTCAAAGACAAAACGATATCCCTGTTCGTTTGGATTTTTATACATTTCCACAACATCTTCGTAAAGCTGTCCCACAACATCAGGAATCTGTGCTTTGATTTTAAAGGTGTTGTTTTCGGCAAAAGGTCCGAGTCCAAGTGCATTAACAATAAAAATTATCATAGCAACAATTAAAGC
The DNA here is from genome assembly GCA_017626595.1 of Clostridia bacterium. Taxonomy (GTDB): domain Bacteria; phylum Bacillota; class Clostridia; order Monoglobales; family Monoglobaceae; genus RGIG8709. The sequence goes on from JAGAIJ010000113.1 coordinate 8,165, forward strand.
AACCCCTGCACCAAATGCAGCGAGGATTACATTGCGTTCTTTTTTCTTGTTAACCTTGACAGCCACTTCATCAATCTCCTTTTTCTTATCAGTTTCAGGTAATTTATCTGTGTCGTCTATTTCTTCAATCTGTTTCTTTTCTTCCTTGACAGGAGCTTCTTTTTCAGGAGTTTCATCCTCGATAACAGGAGTAAACTTTCTCTTAATAGGCTCCATTTTGATTGTGGCATCCTTGTCAATGTTTGCTGGAGGAGTCCAGTCTTCAACCACAGGCTTAATTTCATAATCAGGGTTAGAAAGAATGTTCTGAAGCTCATTAAGTAATTCTGTAACAGTCTGATATCTTAATGAAACTTCCTTTGCAATAGCCTTAAGAACGATATTTTCAACAGCCATAGGAATAGCAAGGTTGTATTCTCTTGGAGGAACAGGCTTTTCCTGAAGATGCTTGATAGCAATTGAAACAGCGCTTTCGTTGTCGAAAGGCACAACCCCTGTAAGCATTTCATATAAAACAATACCAAGGGAATAAATATCAGTTCTGAAATCAGTATATCCGCCTCGTGCCTGTTCAGGAGAAATGTAGTGAACAGAGCCGATTGCCTTATCTTCAGCGGTCATAGTGCTTTGAGCAGTAGCTCTCGCAATACCGAAGTCAGTAATTTTAAGAATACCGTCAGGAGTCATTAAAACATTGTGAGGCTTGATATCTCTGTGGATAATGTTGTTTTTGTGAGCCTGCTCAATGCCCTTGCAAATCTGTATTGCAAATTCAACAGCAGTTCTCCATTCAAGCTTGTGATTTCTGTCGATATATTCCTTAAGGGACTCACCCTCGATGTATTCCATAACGATATAGTGAAGTCCGCTTTCGTTTCCTACGTCATAAATAGAAACAATGTTACTGTGAGAAAGGCTTGCAGCAGCCTGTGCCTCAACGTTGAAGCGTCTTACAAATTCGTTGTCCTTTTCAAATTCAGGACGGAGAATTTTAACGGCAACAAAACGGTTTAAAAGCTTGCATCTTGCTTTGAAAACCACAGCCATACCGCCCGAGCCGATTTCCTCAATTATTTCATATCTGTTTGCTAAAGTTTTCCCAATTAAATCCATTTTTATCCCCCTATGCAAACCTTATAAGAACTACAGTAATATTATCTCTGCCGCCCTTTTCGTTTGCTGAATCAATAAGCCTTTGTGTTATATTATCGAGATTATCGTCAGATGAAATAATCTCTAAAATTTCCTCGTCTGTAATCATTTCATAAAGACCGTCACTGCATAGCAGAACAGTATCATTTTCCTGA
>JAGAIJ010000114.1 GCA_017626595.1 Clostridia bacterium
AAAGAATTACTGAATATGGCTTTCTTCTTACCTTTTCTGTGAGCTGTCCGCCCTCCTCGTGGCCTACATACCCAGGAGGTGATCCTACAAGTCGGGACACTGCAAACTTTTCCATATACTCGGACATGTCAATCCTTACCATTGCGTCCTCGTCCCCGAACATTGCCTCGGCAAGTGCCTTGGAAAGCTCTGTTTTACCTACGCCTGTTGGACCTAAGAAGATAAAGGAGCCTATCGGACGTTTTGGATCTTTGAGTCCCACTCTGCCACGGCGGATTGCCTTTGCTACCGCTGTTACAGCCTCGTCCTGACCGATTACTCTCTGGTGAAGAACTTCTTCCAGTTTTAAGAGCTTTTCAGATTCTTCCTCTGCAAGACTTTTAACGGGAATTCCTGTCCAGCTTGAAATTATGTCTGCAATTTCTTCCTTTGTAACCTCAGGAGATACGTCTGTGTTACTCTTTTTCCAGTTTTCCTTTTCGGTGTTTAGCTTTTCTGTGAGGCTGTTTTTCTCGTCTCTTATTGAGGCTGCTTTTTCGTATTCCTGATTTTTGATTGCCTCGTCAATTTCGTTTTTAAGCTCATTTATTCTGTTTTCAGTTTCCTTTAAATCAGGAGGAAGTGTGAGTGATTTTAATCTTACTCTTGATGATGCCTCGTCAATTAAGTCAATGGCTTTATCAGGGAGAAATCTGTCGGAGATATATCTTACAGAAAGCTTTACAGCTGAAACTATGGCGTCATCTGTGATTTTTACTCTGTGGTGTCCCTCATATTTATCACGAAGGCTTTTAAGAATTTCGATACACTGCTCCTCTGTTGGTTCGTCAACCATTACAGGCTGGAAACGACGTTCTAAAGCTGCGTCCTTTTCAATATTTTTTCTGTATTCGTCAATGGTTGTAGCACCAATTACCTGAATTTCGCCTCTTGCAAGGGACGGTTTCAGGATATTTGCGGCGTCAATTGCACCCTCGGCTGCGCCTGCACCGATAAGGGTATGGATTTCGTCAATAAAGAGGATTATGTCCCCTGCTTTTCTGATTTCTTCCATTGCACCCTTTAAGCGTTCCTCAAACTCGCCTCTGTATTTTGCACCTGCAACCATTGAGGAAAGGTCAAGGGTTATTACTCGTTTGGATATAAGATTTTCAGGAACTCTGCCGTTTATAATATCCTGCGCAAGTCCCTCTGCAATTGCAGTTTTACCAACCCCCGGCTCGCCGATAAGACAAGGATTGTTCTTTGTTCTTCGGCTTAAAATCTGTATAACACGCCTGATTTCCTCGTCTCTGCCTGTTACAGGGTCAAGCTTTAATTCCTTTGCCATTTTTGTAAGGTCTCTGCCGTACTTTTCCAAAAGCGGAGTTTTTGTATTTTTCTTTGGAGTTTCTTTCCCCGGGGTATTGTGGTCGGAGAAGTCAGTTTTATCGTTTAATGCTTCCTCAAGGCTTGTGTAGATGTCTGTGAGATTTGCTCCCATATCAGAGAGAATTCTCACGGCAATACACTCACTTTCTCTTAAAAGAGAGAGGAGGATGTGCTCTGTGCCGATATATTCACAGCCAAAACGTCTCGCCTCGTCAAAGCTTTTCTGGATGATTCCCTTTGTTCTCGGTGTGTAGCCAAGCTCTAAAGAATCTGTGGGAACGCTTACGCCCACAAGCATTTCAATTCTGTCCTTTATGGCATCGGCAGTTATTCCGTTGGTTTTCAGCACCTTTCCTGCGATTGACTCCTCGTCTGCAGACAGTCCGTAGAGAATGTGCTCGCTTCCTATATAATTATGGCCCATCTGCATAGCTGTTTTTCCTGCTTCCTGGAGGGCTTCCTTTGCCCTGCGGGTAAATCTGTTACTATACATTCAATCACCTCATTTTAATTTTTCCTTGATTATTTCAGCACGTTTTAAATCTCTTTCTGCTGAGCTTTCAAGGTTGTATTTTTTAATTATGTTTGCAGGGAGCACTGCATAAAAAATTTCGTTCAGCGTTCCCAAGGTTATGTCTTTTATTATTCCTAAATTTATTCCCATTCTCATATCGGAAATGAGATTTAGTGTTTCGGAAGAAGAGAGGATAACTGCGTTTTTCAGCGTGCCGTAGGAACGCATAATTTTGTCCTCAAGCACAAATTTTTCCCTGTCATACAGCTCTTTCTGGAGCTTTCTTTCGTTTTCTGTAAGCTCAGTTATGAAGCCTGTAAGCTTTTCGATTATTTCTTCTTCTGTAATGCCTAATGTTACCTGATTTGAAACCTGATAAATGTTACCCAGAGCTTTACTGCCCTCGCCGTAAAGTCCGCGGACTGTGAGGCCTACCTGACTGAAATTGCGGATAACGGAGTTGATTTTTCCTGTTTTGGTATGGGCAGGAAGATGCACCATAACTGAGGCTCTCATACCTGTTCCAAGGTTTGAAGGACAGCAGGTAAGATAGCCTAAATCCTGATGGAATTCATAGTCAATTTCCTCTTCGATAAGGTTGTCAATTTCTACTGCGTTTTTAAGACATTCCTCAAGGTCAAAGCCCTCCTGCATACACTGTATGCGGATATGGTCCTCCTCGCAGAGCATTATGCTTGTTCTGTTGTCGGGGCTGATTATAAGCCCACGATGACGGGAGTTGTCAAGCATATCAGGGCTGATTATATGCTGTTCGGCAAGGGCCTGTTTTTCGTAGAGGGGGAAGTCCTTAAGGGAGAAGAAATTTAAGCCGTTTTTCTCTGCAACAGGCTTTAATTTTTCCAGAACTGTAAGCTCGTCTTTTTCTGTCATTTTCCCTGCAAAGGGAATGTCCTTTATATTTCGTGCAAGTCGCACCCTTGAAGAGAGGACAATGTCGCCGTTTTTACCTGTATTTGTGTACCACATACTACGCCTCTCCTTTCAATGCCTTGATTTCGTCTCGAAGTATCGCTGCCTCCTCGAAGTTCTGTTTAAGGACAGCGCGGTTTAATTTTTCTGTAAGGTTTTCAATTTTTCTGTCTGTGTCAAGCTTTCCCCAGAGGCGTTTTGGTGCTCTGCCCTTGTGGAAATTTGCGTGGTGGAGCTGTTGGAGGGGTTTGGATAAGTATTTACGGAAAGTGCTGTAACAATCTCCGCAACCTGCTTTCCCCTTGCTTAAAAACTCCGTAAGGGTCATTTTACATTTTTCGCAACGGGTTTCTGTTGCTGCACCTGTAAGAGATGGGGAGAAGAAGCCTGAAAAGAAGTTGTCAAAATCCTTGTCCCAACCAAATTTGAGGCTTGTAAAGTCGCCCTGCTCCTCGGCACATTTTTCGCAGAGATAATACTCTGTTTTCTTGCCGTTTATTATTTTTGTAAGGTGTGTATTGGCTTCGTTGATATTACATTTTTGACATTTCATAATATTACCTCCTGTATAATTATAATAGGTTAATTAAAATATTCTTAAACATTTTTGAACGGATAATGTCCCTGTGGGGTTGTGAAACAGGGATAGAATTGTCGGAAATTGCAGAGAGGAGGAGCTTGGCTTCTCTCTCTGTTATAAGCTCGTATTCGTAGAGGCTCTGAAGAATTGAATGAGCGTTCTGGAATGAGATTGAGTCTCCGATTCGGTTTATAAGATTTATAATGTGGTTATCAGTATCGGGAACTGCACGGGTGATTTTTATGTAACCGCCACCGCCTCTGCGACTTTCCACGATATACCCTCTTTCAGGGGAAAATCTTGTGGAGATTACATAGTTAATCTGTGATGGAACACAGTTGAAATGGTTTGCAAGTTCATTTCTCTGGAGTTCAATCATTCCGCTGTCTTCAAGCATTTCCTTTATAAAGCTTTCTATTAAATTACTTAATTTCATAATATCACCTTTTTGACTTTGACTTTCTTTGACCTTTCAATTTTATTATAACTCCTTTTTGGATTTTGTCAAGGGGTTTGGGAAAATTTTTTTGAGTTGGATTTAGAGGGTATAGAAAATACTTGTCAAATTATAGTGGATGTGATATACTGTATTTGCTACACAAATGCATAATGCCAATTATCCACAGGGAAAATATCCTTTGTAAAAAGGTGTTTTCTCTCTTTCTCGTACCTGTGGATAGGTGGAGCATTGTGTAGCAACAATCGAGGGATTTCACTTTTTTGGTGCGTTCCTTGATTGGAACGCATTTTTTTATTATAAGGAGGTTTCAAAAAATGAAACAAAAAACAACTCATTTATTGTCGTATCTTAGAGGAGGGGAGATTTTGAAAAAAATTATTATAATGTTAGTAATATCAAGTATGATAACAGGTTCGGTTTTTGGTGCAAATAACATATCGGTTATTGTGGATGAGAAAATATTAGATTTTGATGTTAAACCACAAGTAATAAATGATAGGACAATGGTTCCAGTTAGAGCTATATTTGAAGCACTTGGTGCTACTGTTGATTGGGATGAAAAGACAGAAACGGTTTATTCTACAAAAGGCGATACAAAGGTGTCTATTCAGATAAATAATAAAAAAATGTTAGTAAACGATTTGGAAAAAATCATAGATGTACCAGCCAGGGTCATTGGAGGGAGAACTTTGGTTCCTGTGAGAGCTATAAGTGAAGCTTTTGGATGCAAGGTTGATTGGAATGAAAAGACCAATACTGTCATCATTAATTCTCCAGGAGATAAAGGGGATATATCCGAAGAGAAAGAAGATTCTGCAAATAGAAGAGAAGAACAGAAAGATGAAGAGTTGGGCGAATTAAAATGTGTTACCAGTGTTTCAAAGACTATGATGTCTATTGGCGACAGATATAGAATTATGTTTTCGGTAATAGTTAACGGAAAAGGAGGAGGGGGTTTTTATAGATATAGATACGAACTTTATCAAGATGGTGGGTTAATAGACGATTGCATCTATTCAGAAGAAAATAGATTTGAGGGGACGGTTATAGGTTATGGAGAATGTGTGCTTAGAGTTTTTGTTTTAGATGATAATGGGTACGAAGTTTCAAATGAAATTATTTTAAGCGAATAGAAGAGTAGAGCAAAATTTAATAACATAAAAAAGATACATTATTAAGTAATGTGTCTTTTTTATGTTTAGTTTATTAAATCAAATTAAACACAGAGGCTTAAACTCTTGACTTGGAGGAAAAATCTTGATATAATTATTTTATCTATGATTAAATTTATTTTTGCGAAGGTGAAACTATGGAAAAATACGGATTAAATGACATCAGAGAAAAGTTTTTGAGCTTCTTTGAATCAAAGGGCTGTTTAAGGCTTGGAAGCTTTCCTCTTATTCCGAAGAATGACGCAAGTCTTCTTCTTATAAACTCAGGTATGGCGCCTATGAAAAAGTGGTTTACAGGTGCTGAAGTGCCTCCTAAAAAGAGAGTTACTACCTGTCAGAAGTGTATCAGAACTCCTGATATTGAGTGTGTTGGTAAGACTGCAAGACACGGTACATACTTTGAAATGCTTGGAAACTTCTCTTTCGGGGACTACTTTAAGAGAGAGGCAATTCACTGGGGCTGGGAATTTTTAACTGAGGTTATGGGACTTCCTGCGGACAAGCTCTGGATTACAGTTTACGAAGAGGACGATGAAGCAAGAGAAATCTGGCTCAAGGAAATCGGCGTGCCTGAAGAAAGAGTTATAAGACTTCCAAAGTCAGAAAACTTCTGGGAACACGGCACAGGCCCTTGCGGACCTTGTTCTGAAATTCACATTGACCGTGGGGAAGCTTACAGCTGTGGCCCTGACTGTCATTTTGGCGATGACTGTGACAGATTTATGGAAGTTTGGAACCTTGTATTCACACAGTTTGACAAGGACGAGGATGGAAACTACAACCGTCTTGCTAACCCTAATATCGACACAGGTATGGGTCTTGAAAGACTTGCTGCCGTTATTCAGGGTGTGGACAACCTCTTTGAAGTTGACACTGTGCAGAACATCATGAAAGAAATTTCAAGAATTGCCGGTGTTGAATATAAAAAGGATGAAAAAACTGACGTTTCTCTCCGTGTTATTACTGACCATATAAGAAGTACTGTTATGATGGTTTCAGACGGAGTTATTCCGTCAAACGAAGGCAGAGGCTACGTTTTAAGACGTCTTTTAAGACGTGCAGCCCGTCATGGAAAGCTCCTCAATATTCAGGGGGAATTTCTCTACAATATTGCTGATAATGTAATTGACGAGTCAAAGCAGGGATATCCTGAACTTGACGAAAAGAGAGAATACATTAAAAAGGTTATTAAGATTGAGGAAGAAAAGTTTGCAAAGACAATCGACAACGGTATTGCAATCTTAAATGACTATATTGAAAAGACAAAGGCTGATGGAAAGACTGTTTTATCAGGTGAAGATGCGTTCAAGCTTAACGATACCTACGGCTTCCCAATCGACCTTACAGTTGAAATCTGCGAAGAACAGGGCCTTACTGTTGACAGAGAGGGCTTTACACAGGCTCTTGCAAAGCAGAAGGAAACTGCAAGAAATGCAAGAAAAGACGGCTCAAGCTGGGACGATGAAGACAATCATACATTCGACAATCTTCCTGCAACAGAGTTTGTGGGATACACTGAACTTGAAGCAAAGAGCGAAATTCTCGGCATCGAAGCAAACGAGGACGGCGAAGGAATTATCGTTACAAAGGCAACTCCTTTCTACGCTGAAATGGGCGGTCAGGCAGGCGACGTTGGTGTAATTTCAACTGCTAATGCAGAGGCAGAGGTTGTTTCCACAAAGAAAAACGGAAACGGCATTTATATGCATATTGTAAAGGTGGTTAAGGGAATTTTTGAAACAGGGGAAGAGGCTGTGCTTTCTGTTGACAGAAAGACAAGAATGGCAATTTCAAGAAACCATTCTGCAACTCATCTTCTTCACTCTGCGCTTAAAGAGGTTCTTGGCTCACACGTAGCTCAGGCAGGCTCCGAAGTTAATGCAAAGCACTTAAGATTTGACTTCTCACACTTTGAGGCTATGACAGGGGACGAGCTTAAGGCTGTTGAAAAGAAAGTAAACGACGAAATTTTAAACGGACTTCCGATTGATGTTCAGGTTCTTCCTATTGAAGAAGCAAAAAAGCTTGGTGCAACTGCACTCTTCGGCGAAAAGTACGGCGACACAGTAAGAGTTGTTTCTATGGGGGATTACTCCGTTGAATTCTGTGGTGGTACACACCTTTCAAATACTGCTCAGGCAGGACTCTTTAAGATTGTTTCTGAATCAGGTGTTGCTGCGGGAACAAGAAGAATTGAGGCTGTAACAGGTCAGGGCGTTCTTGATATTTTAAATAATAACGAAGAAACTTTATATAATGTGGCTGACATATTAAGGTCTAACCGCACAGACATTCTCTTAAAGGCTAACGGTCTTGCAGAGGAACTTAAGACTGCGAAGAAGACAATTGAGTCATTAAAGGCTAAGATTGCCCAGAGCTCACTTGGAGAGGCTCTTGATGATGTTCAGGAAGTTAATGGTATCAAGGTTATAACCAGAAAAATGGAAGACGGACTTGATATGGACTCCTTAAGAAATGCAGGAGATACATTAAAGCAGAAGTTTGAAAAGGCTGTTATAGTACTTGCTTCAAACTGCGACGGCAAGGTAAATATCGTTGCTATGGCTACAAAAGAGGCTGTTGCAGGCGGTGCTCATGCAGGCAACATCATAAGAGAAGTGGCTAAAATCTGCGGTGGCGGTGGCGGCGGTAAGCCGGACAACGCTCAGGCAGGCGGTAAGGACCCAGGCAAGATTGATGAAGCACTTTCAGCTGTAGCAGGATTATTATAAGAGGTGAAGATTATGGATTGCTTATTCTGTAAAATTATAAATGGCGAAATTCCATCCACAAAGGTTTATGAGGATGAATTCGTTTATGCTTTCAACGATATTGAGCCACAGGCTCCTGTGCATGTTGTAATTGTTCCAAAGGAACATATCTGCTGTGCAAATAAGATTAACGCTGAAAACAGCTTTTTAGTAGGCAAAATCTTTGAGGCCGCTGCGAAAATTGCAGAGGATATGGGCTTTGCCGACAAGGGCTACAGAGTTGTAAACAACTGCGGAGAGGACGGCGGACAGACTGTGCTCCACCTTCATTTCCACCTTCTTGCAGGCAGAAATCTAGGCTGGCCTCCGGGTTAAACGAAAATTGCATAAGAAAAAAGACCTTGATTTTTTCATGGTCTTTTATTTTTATTAAATTACTGGTCGAGGCAGTTACGTTTGATTTTCTGGGTTGTTGTCTTAACGAACTCGTGGTCACGAACGATAACCTTTTCAATTCTCTTGTAAGCTGGAAGCTCTTTCATAGCTTCGTCGATATCTGCCTTGATTCTTTCAGCAGGATTTTCAATTCCGGATTCCTTAATTCCTTCTTCGCTGAAGTAAACCTGTGCAACAAGGTGATCTTCAAGACCGTCTTCGTTCTTGCCACCATATACAACTGCGTCCTGAACATAAGGGATTGCTGTGATATATTCTTCTAATTCTTCAGGGAAAATGTTCTTACCGTTTGAAAGAATAATGAGGTTCTTCTTTCTGCCTGTAATCATAAGAAGTCCCTTTTCGTTGAATCTGCCGTAGTCGCCTGTGTAGAACCAGCCGTCTTCTGTTAAAACTTCAGCTGTCTGTTCGGGCATCTTGTAGTAGCCCATCATAACTGTTGGGGACTTAACGCAGATTTCACCGTCGCCGTTTTCGTCAGGATTGTCAATTTTTGCTTCAAGACATGGGAGTGTGTGGCCTACTGTACGGCAGTCGTTATCTTCAACGCAGTTAACGCTGATAAGCGGAGAACATTCTGAAATTCCGTAGCCGTTTAAAAGGTCAATGCCGATTGCTGTGAAGAATGCACCCACTTCAGAACGGATTGGAGCACCGCCGCAGACAATAAGACAGAGATTTCCGCCGAAGTTATCAAGGATTGTCTTAAAGAACTTTCTTCTTAAATCAATTCCGCATTTTAAGAGACCGTTACTTACCTTGATTAATACCTTAAGCATCTTTGCTTTGCCTGTTTTTTCAGCATTCTGCCAGATTTTCTTGTAGAAAAGGTCTGCAAAAGCAGGAACGAGATAAACATAGTCAGGCTTGTAAAGCTGGAGATTCTTAAGCACAGCCTTTAAGTTTTCGTTGATACACATTGTTGCGTGCTCATGAATACCAACGAGGATACCTACAACCGCTTCGTAGGAGTGGTTGTATGGGAGAACTGAAAGGGCTACAGTTTCAATATGTGCAACGTGAAGTCCGTAATATACAACGTTAACGATGTTGCTTTCTGAAAGCATAACGCCCTTTGCTGTGCCTGTTGTTCCTGATGTGTAAATGAGCATTCTCATTTCGTCAAGGTTTGGAACAATATCTGTGTATGCTGTATTGCCCTCTGAGAGAAGCTTTTCACCCTTTTCCATAAGTTTATTATATGAAAGAATGTTTCCTTCTTCCTCATCTGAATCAAGAGCAACAAAATATTTGACATTTTCAAACTTATCCATATTTTCGCGGATAAAGGAGTCATATTTCTTTGAATAGAAGAGAACTTCACTGTCACTGTTATTGATAACATAAAGAGCATCATTTGCAGGGAGTTCCTTATCAACAGGAACATAAACGCCGTTACTCTGCATCATTGTAAGATATAAAACAAGATACTTGTAACAGTTTTCAGCAATAATACAAACGTGCTTATGGGCAAAGCCAAGGTCGGAAAGAGCTGTTCCAAGGCAGTTTGTCTGGTGCTTGAACTGGCTGTATGTAACTTCCTTGATTTCCTTGCCTTCCTTATATTTGAATGCAATTTTTTCGCCGTGTTCACTCGCTACACGGTCCATCATATCTTTAAGTGAGTCAAATTTCCAAACAGTACGAGTATTCTTCTTTTTCATAATAACCTCCTAAAATACATCTAGTATTTAATACTATATTACCAAATAATACTTATTATGTCAAGATGTAGTTTATATTTTTTCAAAATCGGTTATCTTTTCTGTGAGTGCCTTGAAGATGTTAGCCGAAATTGAAAGCTGCATAAGGAAGTTTTCAGGATGATATGGGTCGTCGCTGTCGTCAGCGTTAATAATTGGGTTTGCAACCTCCATAATCTGTTCCCTTACATAGCCTGAGGCTTTAAGCTGGTTCTTCACAAAGGAGGAGTATGTAGCGAAAACCTCTTCTTCGGTTAAGTCAAGAGGGAAAATCTTCTGTATTGTTGAAATGCTTAAGGTCTGCTTTAAGGTGCAGACTACGAGAAGATATGCAAGATGTATTCTTGAATACTTTTTCTTTACTGGTGCAGGTATAATCTTAAGCTTTACATAGTTATTAACCATTGTTGGAGTAACTGTAATTTTTTCTGAGGACAGGCTCATAGGCTCAAGCTTTTTGTTGAGAATTGAGATAACCTGGTCCATATAAAGGTCAACCTCAGGGAGACTGTCCCATGCAGGGAGAGAATAATGCTCGAAAAGAGACTCCCATTTTTTAATTGCCTCTGTAAGTTGTTTTTTGTCAATTATCATATTTATCACTTCCTGATTTCAATTATACAATAAGGATTTCAAAAATGCAAATTTTTTAGGATTTATTACAAAATTTATTAAAAAGCTTGACAAAATAAGGTTTCTGTGATAAAATTTGTTGTAATTTCAAACGCTGGGATGCGGAATAGTACGCGAAACTTTTCGCCTTGAGAGAGATGTCGGATGGTGCGAGACATCGGGAGAATTTTGCT